>JAQSDJ010000330.1 GCA_029945855.1 Lacunisphaera sp. | reverse complement strand
CGCATGATCCAGTATCAGGCGAAAAACCGCCAGAGCGTGGCCACGCCGAACGTCACGAGCAGGCCCAGGACCACCGGCAGCAAGGTCGCCAGCGCGGTCCAGCGCACGCTGCCCGTTTCCTTGTAGATGGTGAAGATCGTCGTGCTGCACGGATTGTGGAGCAGGCTGAAAAGCATCAGGTTCACGCCTGTCAGCACCGTCCAGCCGCCCGCGGTCAGCACTTCCTTCACGGCCGTGTCCGAATCCAGCTCAAACATCACCCCCGTCCCCTCGCCCACGCCGGCTAGGCGCGCGGTGAGCACGGTGAACATCAGGATGGTCGGCACGATGATCTCGTTGGCGGGAATCGCGACGATGTAGGCGAGCAAAATCACGCCGTTGAGCCCGAGGGCGAGGCCGAACGGGTCGAGGCCGTGGATGACATGCTCCGCCACGCTCAACCCGCCGAACCGCACGTTGGCGCTCAGCCAGATGACGGCGCCGGCGGGGATGGCAAAGACGACGGCGCGCCACAGCACGAAGAGCGTGCGGTCGATCAGCGAGGTGTAGAGCGTCTGCCAGAAACGCGGCGGCCGGTAAGGCGGCAGCTCGAGGCTGAAGGTGGAGACCTCGCCGCGCAGCACGGTGCGCGACAGCACCCAGGCCGTGGCAAACGTGAAGAGCACACCGAGCAGCGCCACGCCGACCACCGCGGCGGCCGACACCAGTCCCGCCAGCCGCGCCGGCACGAGCGAGCCGATGAACAGCGTCGCGATGAGGATCTGTGTCGGCCAGCGCCCGTTGCAGAGGGCGAAATTGTTCGTGATGATCGCGATCAGCCGCTCGCGCGGACTGTCGATGATGCGCGTGGCGACGACGCCGGCGGCGTTGCAGCCGAAGCCCATCATGGTGCTCATCGCCTGCTTGCCGTGCGCCCCGGCCTTCTGGAACAGCCGGTCGAGGTTGAAGGCCACGCGCGGCAGGTAGCCAAAATCCTCCAGCAGCGTGAACATGGGGAAGAAGATCGCCATCGGCGGCAGCATCACGCTGATCACCCATGCCGTGGCCAGATACATGCCGTCGACCAGGACGCCGCTCAGCCACCACGGCAGGCCGGCCGAGGCCGCCAGCCCGCGCAGCCACGGATAGCCGTGCCCGACCAGCAGATCCGCGAGCCACCCCGAGGGCACGTTGGCCGCGCTGACCGTGATCCAGAACATCAGCGCGAACAGCGCCAGCATGATGGGAAACCCGAGCCAGCGGCTGGTCACCAGCCGGTCGAGCGTGCGGTCAAAGGTGGGCTGGGCCGCGCGGCCCGGCCGGCTGACCGACCGGTCGGCGATGCGGGCGGCATCGGCATAGATCGCCTCGACCAGGTGCTCGTGCACGTCGCCGGCCAGGCTCTCCCGCAGGCGCCGGGCATCGCGCAGGATCTGCTCGGCCGGGGTCGTCGCGGTGGGGTTGGAATTCGTGGTCATGGCTTCAGGCGGCCGGCGTCGCCACCGGTTGGCTGAGTCCCTCAATCTCACCGTTGCGCAGGGCTTCGGCGATCTGGTCGTCCCCGCCCAGGAGGCGCATGGCGACCCAGCGCGGATTGGGCAGACCGGGATAGGCGGCCGCCACCTGCCGGCACAATTCATTGAGCGCCTGCTTGAGGACCGGCGGCTCCGAACTCATCCGGTGGGGCCGGGCGACATGCGGCGCCTTGGCCACGTCGTGGATCACCTGCAACAGCTCCGGCAGGCCCTCGCCGCTGCGCGCCGAGGTGGGCACGACCGGCACCCCGAGGTCGCGGGCGAGCTGGCGGTCATCCACGGTGACCCCGTGGCGCTTGGCCTCGTCCATGAGATTGAGGCAGAGCACGGCCCGGTCGGTGATCTCCAGCACCTGCAGCACGAGGTTGAGGTTGCGCTCGAGCCGGGTGGCATCGGCCACCACGACGGTCACGTCGGGCTGGCCGAACAGGATGAAATTGCGCGCGACCTCCTCGTCCGGACTCGTGGACAGCAGCGAGTAGGTGCCCGGCAGGTCAACGATCTTGAAGCGCTTGCCGGCGTAGTCGAAGCCGCCCTCGGCGCGTGCCACGGTCTTGCCCGGCCAGTTGCCGGTGTGTTGCCGCAGCCCGGTGAGGGCGTTGAAGACGGTGCTCTTGCCGGTGTTGGGATTGCCGGCGAGGGCCACGACGTAGTCCCAGCGGTCCATGGCGACGCCGAGCTTCTTGAGGTTGGCGGCCCGGTAGACCGAGCAGGACGCGCAGGTCTCGTTTGGCGCGGCCGGGGCCGGCGTGGCGGCGGCGGTGCTCATGCGGCCGCCTCCTGCCGCGGGCTGATGCGGATGAGATCGGCCTGTTTGCGGCGCAAGGCGATGACCGAACCACGCACCCGGTAGGCGGTCGGATCGCCCACGGGGCTCACCAGTTCAACGCTGACGAGCGTGCCCGGCACGAAGCCGAGATCCAGCAGGCGGCGGCGGGCGGCGCCCAGGCAGGCCGGGGCCAGCCCGACCACCGTGGCCGTGCCGCCCGGGGCCAACTCGCTTAGGGCGACGTCCGCCACGGCGGCGAACGCCGGCCGCATGCTCACCGCGACATTGTTCGCCTGCACGGTATTGAGGCGCACGCGACGCTGGTCGGGCAGCAGCAGGTCGAGATGATCTGCGCTCCGCGCCTCCACCTGCGCATGCATGCCCGGCAGCAAACCCAGCGCCAGCAGCTGGCGGTAGACGGAGTCGGGTTCGTCCTCCATGTGCACGACCTCGAAGCGCTCGCCGGCCGCCACGTCGGTCAGGGGCAGGCCGGAATCGGCCGGCACTTCCTCGCCGTCGGCGGGAATGGTGTCGCCATGCGGGTCGCGCAGGGGATTGCCGAGTTTCGCCGCCAGTCGGTCGGTTTCCGCGGGGGACAGCAGATGCTCCTTTCGTTCCGCCTGGCGGTGCCACTCGGACTCGGAAATGCCGGTCTGGTCGGCCAGGAAGCTCTCCCACAGGCGGTGGGCGCGGATGACGTGCCGGGCCAGTTCCCGGCCGGCCGGCCGCAGTCGTGGGGCACCGCGCTCAAAGGACAGCAGGCCGCCGCGCTCGAGTTCCGCCAGCAGCGCGGCCGCGCGGTTTTCGCCCAGCCGCAGGGCACCCGCCACACTCGCCACCGACGACGGCCGGCCGTTGACCTCGGCCTTGAGAATATGCTTCAGCGCGTCCTCCTGCCGCGTGCGCGCCGCCAGCCGGCGGGCGGTGCGCCAGCGCGCAATCAGGCCCTGCCGTGGCCAGAGCACGGCCAGCAGCAGCGCGACGAGCAGCAGGAGAATGAGCTGGTCCTTCATGTCAGAAGCCCCAGTTGAAGCGCAGCACGTGCGTCCAGTCGGACGCGCCGCGGGAGATGCCCCGGTAAATGCCGTAGTCCCACCAGGCGTGTTCCGTGACCGCCAATGTCGCCCCGGCCCCCATCGTGCCCTCCCAAGGCGCCCCGCTGGTCGATTTGGCCACGCTGGCCTCGCCGTAGAGGCCGATGATCTTCAGCACATGCCGGCTCACGGAGGCGGAGGCGAACCAGTTGGAATCGTAGCCGTCATCGTTGTCGTTGCGCACGAAATCGAGCTCGGCCATCGCCGCAAAATGGAAGCCGCCGACCAGTTGCGACTGGAGCGGGATGATGAGACCGCCCTCGACCGCGTCATTGCCGACGCCACCGGTGTTCGTGGGGATCTTGACGTAGGGCATCACGGCGATCGCGGTGTAGGTGTCGGCCGACTCGTAGAACCGCCACTTGGTCCGCACATACAGGTCGCCCATGCCCGACTGGCGCTCCGTCAGCCCGGCCGCGTCGAATTTCTGGTTGATGAAGAATTCCGCCCCGACCTGCAGGTCCCAGCGGGAGGTCAGCCCGGTTGACAGGAAGGTCGTGGCGGCGCCGAACGCCGTGTAATTCAGGCCGGGCTCGCGGTCGATGCTCAGCGAGAGCGCGTCCACCTCGAGCAGGAACCGCCCCGGGGCAACCGTGGTCGGCGTCTCGGTGAACTGCGCCCGGCCCGCGGTGGCGGCGGCCAGCCCCAGCAGGAGGACCCCGGCATGTAGTAATCTAAACATTCTGTAGCCTTGGCTACACTTTGACCTCGACCTGTCAAGCGCTTCCCGCCAGATCAGGGCGTGCCGATGAAGAAACCCGCCCGCCCGCCCGCCAAGCCCGTGCGCCCCTCCGCCCTCCAGGCCGAGAGCCTGCGGCAGACGCGGCGCGAGCACGCCTCGGAGACCGCCGAGGACTACGTCGAGGCCATCGCCGACCTGGCCGCTGCGCAGGGCGAGGCCTGCGTCGTCGACCTGTCCCGGCGGCTGGGCGTCACCCATGTGACCGTCAACCGCACCCTGGCCCGCCTGCAACGCGAGGGTTACGTCTCGGTCCAACCCTACCGCGCCATCTTCCTGACCGCGGCCGGCAGCAAGCTGGCCAAGGAGTGCCGGCGGCGGCACGGCATCGTCGTCGCCTTCCTGCGGTCCCTGGGCATTTCGGAAAAAACCGCCGAGATCGACGCCGAGGGCATCGAGCACCACGTCAGCCCGGAGACCCTGGCGGCGCTGGCGAAGCACACGGGGAAGTAGGACAGACAGCCCTTAATCCTTGGTCTGTGCGGGAGGGGCTTTATGCCCCGACTCAGCGTGATGTCACCAGCCATTCGGGCATAAAGCCCCTCCCACATTCGATCCCCTCTTCCGTCTTGTCTCCGCCCCGGGGGTCGGACATCTGGCAGGTGCATGTCGCAGAATTTCGCGCGCTTCGTCTTCGTCTCGACGCTCCTGTTTTTCGGCGCGTTCCTCCTGTGGCCGGTCCTGCAGATCCTGAAGGGCGGCTTCATCGATGCCGACGGCCGGCTGACCTTCGCCTACCTCGGCGCCGTGCTGACCGATCCGATCTACCTGGGCGGCCTGGCGAATTCCTTCCGGCTCGCCCTCACGACCACGGGGCTTGCCCTGCTGGTCGCGCTGCCCCTCGCCTTCGTCTCCGACCGTTATCTTTTCCCGGCCCGCGGATTGCTCGGCTCCCTCATCCTCGTGCCGATGATCCTGCCGCCCTTCGTCGGCGCCATCGGCATCAAGCAGATCCTCGGGCAATACGGCGCGCTCAACGCCCTCCTCATAGAGCTCGGCGTCCGCCCGGCGGGCTGGACCTTCGACTGGCTGGGCGCGAACCAGTTTCTCGGCGTCGCCCTGGTGAACGCGCTGAGCCTCTATCCGATCATCTACCTCAACGCGGTCGCGGCGCTCGCGAACATCGACCCCGCGATGGAGGAGGCGGCGGAGAACCTCGGCTGCACCGGCCTGCGCCGCTTCCGGCGGATCACGCTGCCGCTCATGAAGCCCGGCCTTTTCGCCGGCGGGACCATCGTCTTCATCTGGGCCTTCACCGACCTCGGCGTCCCGCTCATCTTCGACTACACCCGCGTCACGCCGGTGCAGATTTTCGCCGGCCTGAAGGACATCGGCGGCAACCCGTTCCCCTTCGCGCTCGTCGCCGTGATGCTGTTCAGCTCGGTGCTGCTCTATGCGGTCGGCAAGGGCCTCTTCGGCCGCGACCCGCACGCCATGATGGCCAAGGCCACCTCCGCAGGCGGCCCGCGCGCCCTGCCGCGGGCCCGCGCCTGGCTGTGCACCGCGCTGTTTGCCGGCGTGGCGGGCCTCGCCCTGCTGCCCCACCTCGGGGTCGTGCTCGTGGCGTTCTCGACCGACTGGTATGGCCACGTGCTGCCGGCCAGCCTGACCCTGCGGAACTTCTCCCTCGCGCTCGGCCATGATCTCACGGTGCCGGCCATCGCCAACAGCCTCAAATCCGCGAGCCTCGCCACCGTCATCGACCTGGTGCTCGGCGTGGCGCTGGCCTGGGTCATCGTGCGCTCCAAGATCGCCGGCCGGCAGCTCCTTGATTTTCTGGCGATGCTGCCGCTGGCCGTGCCGGGCCTCGTGCTGGCCTTCGGCTACCTCGCGATGAGCCAGGAGGGAAAGTTCTTCGCGTTCCTGAACCCGATCGAGAACCCGGTCATTTTGCTCATCATCGCCTACTCCATCCGCCGCCTGCCCTACGTCGTGCGCTCGGCGGTCGCCGGTTTCCAGCAGACGAGCGAGACCCTCGAGGAGGCGGCGCAGAACCTTGGCTGCCCGCCGCTCAAGGCCACGTTCCGGATCACGCTGCCCCTCATCATGGCCAACCTCATCGCCGGCGGACTGCTGGCGTTCTCCTTCGCCATGCTCGAGGTGTCAGACTCGCTCATGCTCGCGCAGAAGCAGGCCTATTATCCCATCACCAAGGCCATCTACGAGCTGTTCCAGCTGCTCGGCGACGGCCAGCTCATCGCTTCCGCCCTCGGGGTGTGGGCGATGGTCTTCCTCGGCATCTGCCTCGCCGGCCTCACCATCCTGCTCGGCAAGAAGCTCGGGGCGATCTTCCGGGTTTGACGCAGTCAAACCCGCCGCGCCGCAGCCCGCCGGGCGAAGGCGGGCTTACAGCGCATGCCAGACCCACTAAATGGTGGAACCCGTCCTCCGTGTATAGACCGGAGACATGGGTTACACATGGACGGAGACATG
>JAQSDJ010000329.1 GCA_029945855.1 Lacunisphaera sp. | reverse complement strand
GCGCGCCCTCCGACTTGTATTCGCTGAGCAACAGGGTGGCGGAACCGAAATTGAGCTTCAGCTGCATCTTGACCGGCAGATTGCTCGCGTCCTGGGAAATCCAGACCTTGATCTCGCCGCCCTTCTTGAAAAGGCCTTTCGGATCCTTCTCCATGCGCGGGATCAGCACGAGCGTCCGGTAGGTGCCGAGCGGGGTGCGGACTTCCTCGTAACGCTCGGCATAAATCGCCAGCGGGTAAAAATCGCGGCCGAACTGCACGAGCAGGTCGCGCTTCTCGCCGGGCTTGAGATTCCAGTCGCGGGTCTGCACGAGGGCGCTGATCAGGTCGACCGGCTCGCCGTCGGGGATCGCAAAATCGGTCGTGCGGTTGGTGCGCACCCGGTCGGTGTAGTGCGCCATGCGCGTCGTGTAATCCAGCACCAGTTCCGTGTCGGTGGCGCGCTTGGGGTCGGCGCCGCTTTCCTTGACGCGCAGCATCCGGCCGGAGGCCTTCGCGATCACGACCTCGGCCTTGTTGTCGAAGGCATAGAGCGCGCGCACGATCTTCCGCGACCGCGTGTCGGTCGTCACCCGCATCACGTCGACGCCGTCCTGCTTTTCTTCATGGGCCGAGATGATGATGTCGCCGGCGTGGCTGAAGATCGCAAAGCTGACGCGGTAGGTGAACGATTCGCCGTCGCGGAAGGCCGTGAACGGTGCGGCGGCGGCGAGGCAGGGGAGGCAGAGGAGCAGGAGTTTCTTCACGGCGTTGAGGACAGCAGGGATGGGGGAAAGTGCGGCGGGCGTCGAGGTTTTCAGCGGCGCAAAGCGCGAATGTAGGGGCGTCGTTTGACGACGCCCTTGGGGGTCGCACGGGCGTTGTCAAGCGACGCCCCTACACCAGAAATTAACCGCTCACCCCAGCGTCAAATCCATCTGGTTCTGCTGGCCGAGGGCCCAGGCTTCGGTGCCGCGGGCGCGCAGGGTGGCGGCGAATTCCTTGGCGAAGCCGTGCACCGTGTAGACGAGCTTGGGGCGGACTTTTTCGACAAAGGCGAGCAGGTCGGGGTAGTCCGCGTGGTCGGACAAGGGAAAGGCCGCGTCGCAGCCGTTGCGATAGATGGCGCCGGAGTCCATCGCCCAGCCGGTCGCCACGGCGGTGCGCTTCGGGTGGATCCAGGTGAGGGGTTCGGCCTGGCCCGACATGGGCGGGGCAATGATCACGTGGCCGGCGTAGGCGCCGGGGTCGAGCAGGGCAAAAGGTGGCAGCTTCATGCCGAGTTCCGCATACCGCTGCGTCATCCGGTGACCGTGCGCATGCAGCATGACCGGCAGGCCGGCCCGGCCGACGATCTGCAGCAGTTCCTGCGTCTTGCCCAGGCTGTAGGCATAAAGCACCGGCGCCACCTGCTCGGCGAGCGCCTGCCGGCAGAAGTCGATGATGCCCTGTTCGACCGCCGCCTGCGGCGGAAACGCATAGCGCGGCAGGCCGAACGTCGTCTCCATGATGAGCACGTCGGCCTGCGGCGGTGCGCAGGTCTCGGCGGCGAGGCTGGGGCGGAGCTTGAAGTCGCCGGTGTAGAGGAGGGAGCCGTGTTCCGTCGTGGCGTGCAGCATGGCCGAGCCGAAGATGTGTCCGGCGGGATACAGCTTCATTTCGCAGCCGAACTCGGCGGTCCACGGCTGGCCGTAGTCGAGGATCGTCTCCTGACGCCGGCCGCCGACGCGCAGTCGCATCAGGCTGGTGGTGGCGCGGGTCGCGAGGATTTCCCGGTGCGGCCCGATGTGGTCGGAATGCGCATGGGAGACAAAACACCGGGACTGGGCCCGCCGCGCATCCAGCCACCAGCCGATTTGCGGCAGGCTGATCCCGTCCTTCTGGTGCACTTCCCAAGGCATCGTGGCTCACACAAAGGGCTGCAACCGGTGCGAAGTCAAAGCCGCGGACCGCCGCTACTGACAACCCCCTGTCAGGAGAGCACGCCGCCATGCTAGGCAGCTCGGGCTTTACGCCGACTATGAACCGCCGATGTCGGGGATCAGCCGTCGCTCTTTGAGCTATGGCTCGACAAGTAAACCCCCGGCCTACTTTGGATTCGTGCCGGGTGGCTGCTGGTCGGGCAGAACCAGCGGGACCCGGTAATTGGGTGCGTCGAGGAGCGGGCCGACGGGCGAGGCGGGGTCCACGTCCGGATCGGAAATCGGGATGATCCAGAATTTCTGCCCGCGGTAATACCACGGCTTGGCGCCCGGCGGCGGCGTGTCGGTGTCCGGGATGACCTTCTGAATACCCGGATCCAGCTGCAGATTGGGCGGCACCTCGAGCACATCGCCATTCCGGCGCAGCCGGGGCGAACGACGGGCCCGGGGTTCGGCGCCCGACCGAACAGTCAGCGGGCCCGGGGGAGTCGCAGAGAGTCCGAGCGGGCCGTCGGACAGCACCGGTGCGCGGGCATCGGCAATCGTCCGGTCCCAGTCCGCGGCGACTTGGGCAGGTTCCTTCAACTCGGCAGCGGCGGCCGTGGCGGCCATCGCGAGGCAGGCGGACAATGAGAGGGACTTCATGCCGTGGGGTGGGCCTTCCGACCTGCGCCCCCGGGAAAAGTTCAGGCGGCGACGAAATATTTCTTCCGGACCAGCCGCCAGGCGGTGACGAAGAAGGCCGTCAGGGGGATGGCCAGCATCATGCCGAGGATGCCGCCGAGGGCCTGGCCCCAGAAGAATATCGCCACGATGATGACCACGGGATGCAGCCCGGTCTGCCGCCCCATGATGCGCGGCGTCAGCAGCCAGCCTTCGATCGCCTGCACCGCGGTGAAGACCGCGACACAGATCCCGACCAGCGGCAGGCCGCCGCCGGGCTGGAGGAAGGCCAGGGGCAGGGCGACGCTCAGCCCGAGGATGGAACCGAGATAGGGCACGATGTTGAGCAGGCCGGTGAGCAGGCCGATCGCCAGGCCGAACTTGAGGCCGGCGACGGAGAAGCCGGTGGCGAGCAGGACGCCCATGATCAGCCCGATGAGCAATTGTCCGCGGAAGAAAGCCACGAGGATGCCGAGGAATTCGCGGACGAGGAACACGACGTCGTCGCGGTGCTCCGTTTTCAGGAAGGGCAGGTGCTCCGGCAGGTCCTTGGTGGGATCGCCGTTGGAGAGCAGGAAGAAAAAGAGATAAATCGGGATGACCGCCACGGACGCGACGAAACCGAACAGGCCGAAAATACCCGCGCCGGCCGACTTGAGGGTGGGGGCGAGGTGGGTGAGGAAATTCTGTGCCTGCTGGGTCAGGCCTTCGAGGGCGGACTTGATGGTCGGGTTCTCGAGGTAGGGGCGGACGGCGGCGAGCCATTCCGGATAATGCAGTTCGGCCCAGCCGACGGTCTTCTGCCACAATTCCGGCAGATAGGCGACGAACTCGATGATCTGGGTCACGACCGCCGGGAGGAAGGTAATCAGCAGGCCCGTGAGAAACAGCACGAAGACGAGGTATAACAACACCACGGCGACCGGCCGGTTCACCTTCAGGCGCTGCTCAAAGACCGTGACCACCGGCCGCAGGACCAGGGCCAGAATGCCGGCGACCGCCAGCGGCCAGATGACGCCCGAAAAGTAGCCGCTGAAGCGGGCGACACCCGCCAGCAGGATGTAGAGCAACCAGCCGATCGCGCAGAAAGCGGCGAACCCGAGCGCGAAGCCGACGAGCTTGCGCTGGGCGGGGGTGAGGAGGGGCGTGGTCTCCGCGGACATGGTGTGAGGGAAAGGCAGAGCGGGCCGGCAGGCAAGCATCCAAGGGCGGCATGGAAAATGACAGGTCTAGGGCAGAGTTGCTCTTTTCCGGTCCGGCAGGCCGAAGGTGGATCCGGTGATTGCGTTGCGGGCGAGTGACCTGGCGGCGGGAGCGTATCCCGTGTTTGCGTTACACGGGAAGTGCGGACGGGGCTGGCCAAGGGGTAACTGCTTTTGCACGCTGGCGTCATCTTGGAAGCCATGCTTACCCCACTGTCCGTCCGACGCGTCGCAATTTTGTCCTGCTGGCTGCTGGGCGGGGCGCAGGCGGAGACGAGTTCCATCGGGTTGCAGCTCGTGCCTGTGGCCGCGGGCGAGTTCACGATGGGCTCGGCCGTGAAACAAGCGAACTGGGACGAGCAACCGGTGCACCGCGTGACGATCACCGCGCCTTTTTTCATCAGCGAGACCGAGGTGACGGCGGAACAATTCCGGCGGTTCAAGCCCGGCGCGGTGCTGAATCCCGCTTACGCGCCGTATGCCGCGGGCGTCAGCTGGGACGATGCGGCGGCCTTCTGCGTGTGGTTGAGCCGGCAGGAAGGGAAACACTACCGGCTGCCGACCGAGGCAGAGTGGGAATACGCGGCCGGCACGGCCAAGCCCGCGGGCCTGCTCAACCTATTCAGCGGCCCGGTGGAGTGGTGCAGCGACTGGTATGGCGAATACGGTCTGGCCGCCGAGCGCGACCCGGCTGGATATGCCGCGGGCCTCACCAAGGTCGTGCGCGGCGGCTACCTTGACACTCCCGACAAGTTCAAGCCGGCCGATTATCTGCGTCCGTCGAACCGGGCCGGCGCGCCGCCCAACTTCGGTCCCCATGCCGGCGACGCGCCCATTCCGCAAAACTACGGCGTGCACCGGATCGGGTTTCGCGTCGTGCTGGCGCCGCCGGTGAATACCGCACTGAAGCCCGCGGTCCCGTCCTATGCGATGCAGGGAGTCAAACTTACTACTACCGCCGACGCCGCGCTCGGGCCTGACGCCGCCAAGCCGTATTTCCGCCGGCGTCCGTTGCTTCCGCTGCCGCTGGAGGGCACGATCGACTACGTGAAGGAGCACCGCGCCGGCCTGCATCCGTCGTTCCGGCACCATAATCACAGTCCCGGCTTCGAGGTGCTGCCGAACGGCGACGCGCTGCTGGTCATCTACAGTTCCGACTGGGAATACGAACCCGAGGTCAGCCTGATCGCCGCACGGCTCCGGCATGGTGCGGAGCAATGGGACATGCCGTCGCCGTTCGTCGACACCCCCGGTGCCAACGACCACGCGCCGCTGCTCTCCGCCGAGGGCGACACGCTCCGGCTCTTCTGGGGCAACCCGTATGCCGAGGGCTATTTCCCCTTCCAATACCTGACGTCGAAGGACCAGGGCGCCACGTGGAGCGGGGTGAGCTATCCGAAAATCACCGGGCCGCTGGGCAAGGATCTCGACCGGCCGCAGCCGATCAACACGACGATCCGCGATGCCGCGGGCACGCTTTATCTGGCGGTCGACGCCGCGGGCGGCGGGCCGCTGGGTTCGCAATCCATGCTCTGGGCCACGCGCGACGGCGGCGCGACCTGGCACGACACCCTCGGACGCACCTTCGGCCGGCACACGACCTTCGTGCTGAAAAAGGACGGGAATATTCTCGGCATGGGCGGCAAGAACTCGGGCATCGACAACTTCATGCCGCGCGCCATCAGCCGCGACGGCGGGCGCACCTACGAGATGAGCAAGACGCCCTTCTCGCAGGTGAGCAGCGGCCAGCGGCCGTCGATCCTCCGCCTCGCGAGCGGCCGGCTGTTCATGTGTGGTGATTATTATCCTTCGAAGCGGGCCGAGAAGCCGGCGTCGATCAAGGAGGACGGTTCCTATGTGGCGCTGTCCGACGACGACGGGGAGACCTGGCGCATCAAGCGGCTGCCCGGCAATTACTCGACCCATCGCCAGCGCAACAGCCTCGGCTATTCCGTCGCGAAGCAGGCGCCCAACGGCGTGATCCACCTCATCACGTCGTGCAACCACCCCGGACTGCATTATGAATTGAACGAGGCGTGGATCCTCAGCGACGCGACCTTCGCCAGCGACGATGATCCGGAAATGAACCTCAGCCACGCCACGACAATCACCGGCGTGCAGACACACCGGGAAAATCATCCCGACGGTTCCCCGCGGGTCACCTGGAGCAGCGGTCTGGCCGACGACGGACGGATATTGCTGGAAGGTCGCGAGTCCTGGTTTTACCCGAATGGCGCGAAGCAGCGGGAGGCCGACTATCACCTCGGCGTGAAAACCGGGAGCGAAACCTACTGGTCGCCTGCTGGCACGAAAGAGTGGGAGTGGGATCACCGTTCCGACGGCACGAGTGTCTGGCGGACCTGGTGGTCCGACGGCTCGCTACGCTCGGAATCCAGCTGGAAGGACCATCATCTGGTCCCCGGCACCGACCGGCTGTTTCCGCCGGGCGGCGAAGGTTGACCCGATGGTGGCGCTGCGCACAGAGTGATAGTCAACATGGGTCGATTCATCCGACTGATTGTTCCGGCATTGCTGTTGCCGCTGGTGGCGGCGGGGGAGTCGGTTTTGCCCGGGGTCGGGCCGGCCATGCAGACGCAGGTGACGGCCGGCGAGATCGCCGGGGCCGTGACCCTGGTCACCACCAAGGAAGAGATCATCCATTGGGAGGCCACGGGGTTCTCGCGGTTGCTGCCGGAGGCGCCGATGCGGCGGGATGCGATGTTCTTTCTCGCCTCGATTTCCAAGGTGTTCACCGGCGTGGCGGTTCTGATGCTGCAGGACGAGGGCCGGCTCAAGGTGAACGATCCCGTGGCGAAATACCTGCCGGAGTTTGCCGGTCTGCGGACGGCGACGGGCGAGCCGGCGGAGATCACAATCGCGCACCTGCTGACGCATATGTCGGGG
>JAQSDJ010000328.1 GCA_029945855.1 Lacunisphaera sp. | reverse complement strand
GCACACAGGCGCGGTTGTCGAACGAGGCGTTCGTCAGCAAGGCCCCGCCGGCCGTGCTGGAGGGCGCGCGCAAGCAGCTCGCCGACCAGCAGGCCAAGCAGGCCGAACTGTCCCGCCTGCTGGCCGCGCTGGGGTAGGGGACATTATTGGGTCTCTGTAGGTCGGGGTTTACCTCCGACACCGGGCGGTCGGGCATATTACCAACGTCCCGAGATAAATAGACCGCCCGGGTAGGGCGAATCCTCCGGATGAGCCGTGTTTCGGAGCGGCTCGTCGAGACGACTTGCCCTACCCCAAGTCCAAAACACTCGGGGCCTTGGCATAAAGCCCAACCTGCAACATATTGCGCCTTTCCGCCGCCACCCCCGGCTTGCATGGAACCAAAACATTTATCTAGCTGACTCTCATTAAATGAAAAAAGCCCTGATCACCGGTATCACCGGACAAGACGGTTCCTACCTCGCCGAACTGCTGCTCGCCAAGGGCTACGAGGTCCACGGCATCATCCGCCGCGCGTCCACGTTCAACACCAGCCGCATCGACCATCTTTACCGCGACCCGCACGTCAACGGCGTGAAGCTGTTCCTCCACTACGGCGACCTGGCCGACTCCGTCCAGATGGTGAAGCTCCTCTACGAGCTCCAGCCGGACGAGATCTACAACCTCGGCGCCCAGTCGCACGTGCGCGTGTCCTTTGACATCCCGGAATATACCGGCGACGTCGTCGGCCTGGGGGCGATCCGCATTCTCGAGGCCATCCGCGAGGCTGGCCTCGTGAAGAAATGCCGCTATTATCAGGCTTCCTCGTCCGAGATGTTCGGCAAGGTCCAGCAGGTGCCGCAGACCGAGACCACGCCGTTCTGGCCGCGCTCGCCCTACGGTTGCGCCAAGATGTATGCCCACTGGCTGACGGTGAACTACCGCGAGAGCTACAATCTGCACGCCTCCAGCGGCATCCTCTTCAACCACGAGAGCCCGCGCCGCGGCGAGACCTTCGTCACCCGCAAGATCACCCGCGCCGCCACCCGCATCAAGCTGGGCCTGCAGGATTCGCTCTACATGGGCAACCTCGACGCCCAGCGCGACTGGGGCTACGCCAAGGAATACGTCGAGATGATGTGGGTCATGCTCCAGCAGGAGAAACCCGACGACTACGTGGTCGCGACCAACGAGACGCACACGGTCAAGGAATTCATCCAGGAAACCTTCGCGCTGCTCGATCTCGACTGGGAGAAATACGTCAGGTATGACGCCCGCTACGAGCGCCCCGCCGAGGTCGAGCTGCTCATCGGCGATCCCGCCAAGGCCAAGCGTCAGCTCGGTTGGGAGCCGAAGGTGAAGTTCAAGGAGCTCGTGAAGATCATGACCACGGCCGACCTCGACCTCGCCAAGCGCGAGGCCCAGATAGCGAAACTCCCGAATCCCTGATTTGCGAAGTAGCGAGTAGCGAGCAAATGAACCGAATGGACGCATCCGCCTTTCTACTCGCTACCCACTACCCGCTACTCGCTACTGCATCATGAAACTCTTCATCGCAGGTCACAACGGCATGGTCGGGGGCGCCCTGCTGCGCCGGTTCGAGCGTGAGCCGGGCGTGACGCTGCTGCTGCGGACACGGAAGGAGCTCGACCTGACCAGCCAGGCCGCCGTCACGGCGTTCTACGCGACCGAAAAGCCCGACGTCGCCATCATCGCCGCGGCGAAGGTCGGGGGCATCCACGCCAACAACACCTTTCCGGCGGAATTCCTTTACGAGAACCTCGCCATCGCCGCGAACACCATTCACGGCGCCTATGCCGCCGGGGTGAAGCGCCTGCTGTTCCTCGGCAGTTCCTGCATCTACCCGAAGCTCGCCCCGCAGCCGATGCCGGAGAGTTGCCTGCTGACCGGTCCGCTCGAGCCGACCAACGAAGCCTACGCCATCGCCAAGATCGCCGGGTTGAAGCTCTGCGAGTATTACCGCAAGCAGCACGGCGTGCTCTACCACTCGGCGATGCCGACCAACCTTTACGGCCCGGGTGACAACTACCACCTGCAGAATTCGCACGTGCTGCCGGCGCTCATCCGCAAGTTCCACGAGGCGAAGCAGGCCGGCCGGCCCGAGGTCGGCGCCTGGGGCACGGGCGCGCCGAAGAGGGAATTCCTCCACGTCGACGAACTCGCCGATGCGTGTGCTTTCTTGCTGCAACTCGGGAACCCGCCCGACCTCGTCAACGTCGGCACCGGCACGGACGTGACCATCAAGGAACTCACCGAGATCGTGGCGGAGGTGACCGGTTTCAAGGGCCGCATCACCTGGGATGCCACGAAGCCCGACGGCACGCCGCGCAAGCTGATGGATGTCTCGCGCCTCACCGCCCTCGGCTGGAAGGCGAAGATCGCCCTGCGCGAAGGCGTGGCGAAGACCTACGCCAGCTTCCTCGCCGAGCAGGCCGCCGGCACGTTGCGCAGCTGATCAAGGTGGCCGACCGGCCCATGGGCCCGGCGTTGACCTGGCCGGGGCAATTTGTCAGGCTATGGCCAACGTCAGTCGCACTGTCACCCTCAACACAACCCGTCATCATGTCCGACACGCCTGAGACACCCCCGCCCGTCGCCCCCGCGACCGAGGACCGCACCGTCGCCATCCTCAGCTACCTCACCATCATCGGCTTCATCGTCGCCCTGGTGTTGCACATGAACAAGAAAACCGCCCTGGGCTCCTATCACCTCCGCCAGTGCCTCGGGCTGATCATCACGGCCATCGCCCTGAGCATCGTCGGCATGGTGCTGGTGTTCATCCCGATCATCGGGTGGCTGACCCTCATGGCGTGCTGGATCGGTTTCCTCGTGCTCTGGGTCATGGGCCTGATCGCGGCCGTCAACGGCCAGCAGAAACCCATGCCGGTCGTCGGAGACTATTACCAGAAATGGTTCGCCGGCGCCTTCATCTGAAGCGGTTTTCAGTTTCGAGTCTTCGCCGCCCGGTCCGCCGGGCGGCTTTTTTTGTGCCCGGACAACGCCCGGCGGGGTCGCCGGGCCTCCAAAAAAGGGAGCCCGGGCGGTCGGACCGGACTTTCCGCTTGCGGCGCCGGCTCCGGTGCCAAGGGTGGGGGCCGTCCATGATCGCACCCGAAACCTTTTCCCACATCGAAAACATAAAGAAGCGCGCCGGCTACTTATGGAGGTTTCTTTGACGTCGAACAAAAGCAGCGCGAGATAGAGGCGATGGAGGCGGAGATGGGCGCCCCGGATTTCTGGAACAACAGCGAACGCGCCCAGAAGCACATCGCCAAGGTCAACGGCCTCAAGAAGACCATCGGCGGCCTCGTGGCCTTCCACAAGCGGCTCGATGACGTCAACGTCATGGTCGAGCTGATCGAGGCCTCCACCCCCGCCGAGCAGGAGGAATATGCCAAGGAGCTGAACGCGGCCTTGCCTGTCATGGTCGAGGAGGTCGACAAGCTCGAGATCGCCTCCTTCCTCACCGGCCAGTTCGACCGCAACAACGCCATCTTCAGCATCCAGGCCGGCGCCGGCGGCACCGAGTCCAACGACTGGGCCGACATCCTCTTCCGCATGTATTCCCGCTGGTGCGAGCGCCGCGGCTACACTGTCGAGTTGATGGACGTCCAGCCGGGCGACCAGGCGGGCATCTCCAAGGCCACCATCCTCATCAAGGGCGAGAACGCCTACGGCTACGCCAAGGCCGAGCGCGGCGTCCACCGGCTCGTGCGCATCAGCCCGTTTGATTCCAACAAGCGCCGCCACACCTCGTTCTGCGCCGTGGATGTCGTCGCCGAGATCACCGAGGACATCGACGTGGAGATCAAGGAGGAGGATGTCCGCGTGGACGTCTACCGCTCCTCGGGCAAGGGCGGCCAGGGCGTCAACACCACCGACTCCGCCGTGCGCCTCACCCACGCGCCGACCGGCCTCGTCGTCGTCTGCCAAAACGAGCGCTCGCAGATCAAGAACAAGGCCGCCGCCATGCAGGTGCTCAAGGCCCGCATCTACGAAAAGCGCCAGGACGAGCAGCGCGCCGAGATGGACAAGTTCTACGGCGAAAAGGGCGAGATCGGTTTTGGCGCGCAGATCCGCAGCTACGTGCTCCAGCCCTACCAGATGGTGAAGGACCTCCGCACCGGCGTGAGCACCAGCGACACCCAGGCCGTGCTCGACGGCGACCTCGACCGTTTCATCACCGGCTGGCTGCGCGCCGGCTGTCCGCGGCACCGCAACAAGGACATCCAGATGGATGACTGACCGCTGAAGGACTGCATGGCTGAAAGACTGAAGGGCTGAACCGGTCGCAGTCGCTTCGCCTGGCAGTGAGCTCTCGCAAATTCAGCCGTTCAGCCTTTCAGTCCTGCAGCCTTTGGCCCGCCATGTCTGATCTCCCCTTTGAAACCATCAAGTCCGCCTTGGCGGGCCAGTCGCTGTTCGAGGACAAGACTTGGCAGCTGTCGCCGTCGGCCTGGCCGCTGACGCCCGCGCAGGCCGCGGAGCTGGAACAGATCGGGACCGCGTGCCTCGAGTTTCACGCGGCGTTGGAGACCCTGTATCTCCGCTCCGTCGCCGGGAAGAACCTCCTGCGCAACAAGCCCCTGCTCGCGCCCTGGGTGGCCGACTACCTCGACCGCGGCAAGCCCGCCGCGCTGGTCGCCCACGCGCGCGACGCGAAAAACCGCGGCCAGTTTCCCACCGTGCTCCGGCCGGACCTGTTGCTGACCGACGAGGGCTTCGCGCTCACCGAGCTGGACTCGGTGCCCGGGGGCATCGGGCTGACGGCGTTTTTGAACCGGTTGTATGGCGGTGACACGGACCCCGCCGTGCTCGGCTCCGGCGGCGCGATGATCGAGAATTTCTACCTGTCCCTCGCCGGGCTCCGGCCGGAGGCGCGCAATCCCCTGGTCGCCATTCTGGTCAGCGACGAGGCCGCGACCTACCGGCCCGAGATGCAGTGGCTGGCGGAGCAACTGCAGCGGTCGGGCCGCCGGGTGTTCTGCATGCGGCCGGAGGATGTGTTCCCGCTGGGCGGCGAGCTGTTCTTCGACGTCGAGGGCACGCCCGAGAAGATCGACCTCATCTACCGCTTCTTCGAGCTCTTCGACTGGGCCAACGTGCGCATCGCGGCCGAGATCATGGAGTCCTGGGCGAGCGGCGCCGTGACGATCGCGCCGCCGATGCGCCACTTTCAGGAGGAGAAGCTCGCGCTGGCGCTCTTCCACCACCACCTGCTGGCCGACTTCTGGGCGGAGACGCTCAGCGCGCGCAGCCTGAAGCTGCTCCGCGCACTGATCCCGCAATCGTGGGTGATGGACCCGGCGCCGCTGCCGCCCGGCGCGGTGCTCGACGGCCCGCGCATCGGCGGCCGGATGCCCAACGACTGGCGCGACCTCGCCGGCGCGTCGCAGAAGGAGCGCGACCTCATCATCAAGATTTCGGGCTTCCACGAGACGGCCTGGGGCGCCCGGAGCGTCGTGCTCGGCAGCGACTGCTCACGCGAGGAGTGGCAGGCCGGCGTCGAGCAGGCGCTCCGCCTGGCCCCGGACAACCTGCATGTCTTGCAGGAATACCGGAAGCCCATGCGGGTGCACCATCCGGTCTACGCGCCGGGCGAGGCCGGCGCACCGGCGACCGCCGTGGCGAAGGCAGGCCGCCTGCGGCTCTGCCCGTATTATTTCGTCGTGAACGGCCAGGCCCGGCTTTCGGGTGCCTTGGCAACGTTCTGCCCGCCCGATAAAAAGATAATCCATGGGATGGTTGATGCGGCCTTGCTCCCGTGTAGGGTTTTATCCTTAACATAGGAGCGTGAGTATCACCGCCGCCCGTTCGCGCATCCTCCGGCCCGCCTCCCTGTGGCTAGCCTTGGCTGGCGTTCTGCTTTGCGGCGGTCCCGGGCTGCCGTCGGGCTTGGCGCAGGAGGCACCGGCTGGTGATCTCGCCCAGATTCAGGCGCAAGCCGGCAAAGGCGACTTGGAGTCGCTGAATGCGCTCGGCAACGCCCACACCAACGGATTGCTCGGGCTGAAGCAGAACTTTGCTGAGGCCATGGTCTGGTATCGGCGCGCGGCGGAGAAGGGCTTCGCCCCGGCGCAATTCAACCTTGGTCTCGCCTACGAACTCGGCCGCGGGGTGCCGGCGGACGAGCGCCAGGCCTTCAAGTATTACCTCATGGCCGCCGAACAGGGTTTCGCCGCGGCCCAGTTCAATGTCGGCAACATGTATTCCGCGGGCCGGGGGGTTGGGCAGGATTTCTTCGAGTCCAACCTCTGGTTCAAGCAGGCGGCGGAAAAGGGTGTCGTCGAGGCGCAGTTCAACCTCGGGCTCGCCTACGAGGCCGGCCGCGGGGTGAAGAAGGACGAAGTGGCCGCGGCACGCTGGTATAAGCAGGCGGCCGATCGCGGTTTCGCCCGCGCGCAATACAACCTCGGGCTGCTGCTGGAGGACGGCCGGGGCGTGGCCAAGAACGAGGCGGTGGCCGTCGTTTTCTACCGGGCCGCGGCGGAACAGGGTTTCGCCCCCGCGCAGAACAACTACGGACTGATGCTTTCCGAAGGGCGCGGCGGCCTCCCCAAGGATCCGGTGCAGGCCTACTTCTGGCTCAGTCTCGCCGCCGCGAACGGGACCAATCCCGCCGCGCGCGATTTCGTCGCCAAGTCCCTGACCGCCGAGGAGCTGGCCGCGGCCAACCGCCTCCTGGA
>JAQSDJ010000327.1 GCA_029945855.1 Lacunisphaera sp. | reverse complement strand
AACCGAGCCACTTTTCTCCGCTCAGCTCATCCGCTGCTGTGGGACGGCTCTGATCTTGGTTGATACCTTGGGGTCGGCCCGCAGCGATTCGACGGCGAAGTTCAGCCGGGCCTCGTTCGTCGCATCACCTGACTGGGACGCACCCAACAGGGCGGTCACTTCCATTGACCGCGCCTCGGCCGCCTTGGGATGGTCGGAATACTTGGTGTAGAAATTCTTCGCCCGGTCTGCCGCCTGGGTAAACCCGGCCGCGTAGGCAGCCACCCGCGCCCGGCGCACGGCGGGATCGACGGACAATTCCTTCGGCGTGTCGGTGCGAACGAACATGGCCGCACGCACATCAAGCCAAGCCACATCAGCCGGGGCCATCTGGGGCGGCGGGGTCGTAGTCGGCTTGGGCGCTTCCGCTACCTGACCGGAAAGCACCGAAGTGAGAAGAAGCCCGCAGGCGGCATACGTGAGGACGAGGGCGGATTTTTTCATGGAATTGGACGGGTTGGAGTTTCGCGCGCCTCGCAACAAGGCCCCCGGCCGCACAAATGGAAAGTCCGCAGAACCCCCAATTTTAGTGAAACATCGGACTTGACGCCGTGGCGCGCGCACCACCGGAGCAATTCGGAGATGCGCAGAGATTCTGCGAATCCGCTGCCGTCACTCGGAGAATCTCCGACTTCAGAAAACCGCGGCGAAGTAAAGGCACCAATCACCCTAAATTTAGTGATTCAGAGGAATTGCTCGGGCCCGATATTGCGTATTCTTCATCGGCCGCTCCTCCCTCATGGAATTCCGCGGCACCACTCCCGAGCTATCCCTTGCGACCCGATCGCCGGGAATTCTTCCCGCCCGGATTGCGGCGTCGAGGATGCTCATCATCGAGGCGAACCGCACAAAAGCAGAACTATTGCATTATTACTGTGCGGCACACTGGGGATTCGAAATCGTCGGGGTGGAGCGAACCTACGCCGACGGCGTGGCCGGAGTCAGCCGGAGCAAGCCCGACCTCGTGATCGCCTCCCTTGCTGCCGCGGACCTCGGCTCGGTCGATTTTGTCCAGCAACTCCGACTGGCGGCACCCTCGGCCAAACTGGTTTTACTGACTTCGATCAGCACCGAATACCTGATCCATGCGCTTTCGGCGCTGGAGTGGAACGCTTTGGTTTTTGAAGCTGATGAGGGTCTCGTTGCCTTGGGCCAGGCCATCGACCGGGTCCGGCAGGGCGCCCGCTATGTGTCGAGTCGGATTGTTCAATGCCAGTCAGCGATGCGGGCAAATCCCCTGGCCTTCCATAAAATTCTGTCCGCCCGCGAACAGGAGGTGCTCGTCTGCATCGCGAATTCCCTGGCCGACGAGGAAATTGGCCGCCTTTTCGGGTTGTCGAAAAATACGGTTCAATCCCACCGGAAGGAAATCATGCGGAAGCTGGACATCCACAGCACCCCGAAGTTGATCCGCTATTGTGCGGAAAAGGGATTCAACGCTTTGCCTCTCCCGGCGGCACCTCTCGCCCCATGAGTCCCCCAACCCATCCATACCGGTGGCTTTTCTTTCTCGCGGCCACGCTGAGCTTCGGCGGCCCCGGGCTGCGAATCTGCGCCCAGACCCCGATCAGCCCGTCGGTTGCGATCTCCGAGGAGGAACTCGTCGGCCCCATCAAGCTGCGGGATGTCGGGCTCGATCAAATCCTGGAGTTGCTCGAACGCTGGACCGGCAAGTCCCTCATCCGCCCCCAGAGTCTACCCGCCGCGACCGTGACTCTTAACCTGAAGGACGAACTGCCGAAAGCCGAAGCCATCCGCGCCATCGAGAGCCTGCTCAATCTTAACGGCATCGCCGTCACCCCGTTGGGCGAACGGATGCTGAAAATCACGCCACTTAATACCGCCAAGTCCGAGGCCCCGGACTTGATCCGCGGTTCAACCCTGGAGTTGCCCCCCAGCGGACGGGTGGCGACCAAGCTCTTTCAGTTGAAATTTCTCCGGGTCGCGGAATTCATGCCGCAGATCACCGGCCTCCTCAACCCGAATGCCGGCGGCGCTTCCGCGATCTTCGACAAGGCGAACACCGTTCTGATCACCGACAGTATCAGCAACCTCCAGCGTATCGAAACGCTCATGCAGGAGTTGGATCGACCCTCGCTGAACGGCCTGGAGCCGAAATTCTACTCCCTCACCTATGCCAAGGCGAGCGAGGTCGTCAGCAAGCTGCGCACCATCCTGACGGGCGCGCAGCAAAACCAGCTGGGCAGCGCACTCTCATACAATGCCGACGATCGAACCAATCAGATCGTGCTATTTTCCGATCCGGAGCAGCACGCCATCTTCGACAAATTGATCGCTAGGCTGGATGTTCGGTCAGGGCAGGACACGCGCAATGAGGTCATTTTCCTGAAGCACGCCGCCGCCAAGGACGTGGCGACGATTCTTAGCCAGATGGTGGCGGGGCAGAACACTGCTGCGCGCAGTGCCAGCCAGGATGTGCTGCGGCCGGCCAGTGCGGTTGCGCCGGGGGCGCCACCGGCCAATAGCCCGTCTTTGACCGCCCCGGCCAGCCCAACTGCTGCTGTTGGATCGGCGGCGAGCGCCGAGTCCACCAATCAATTCAGCGGCTTTCTGACCATTTTGCCGGAGGAGCGGAGCAATTCCATCGTGGTCTCGGGCACCGTGGATGACATTCGTCTCATCAATGAGATGGTCGGCAAGATTGATGTGCTGCTGGCCCAAGTGAGGATCGAGGTCGTGATTGCCGAAGTCAGCCTGAGCGACAACAGTTCCACCGGCATCAGCGAACTGGGCCTTCGGGTGGAGGGAGACAAGGTGGTCGGGCTCAGCGCGTCGCTGCCGGGCCTGAGCGTCAAGGAAGGCGTCATCACCCGGCCGGATGGGAAAAACTCCATCACAGGACCGTGGGATTTGGCCGGCCAGATCACCCTCGCCGCCTCGCCGCGGAAATCCAGTGCGAACATTCTGTCGGTGCCTAACATCATCACCACCCATAATCGGGAGGGCAAAATCTTTGTGGGGGAACAACGGCCAATTATCAGCAGCTACCTCAACGACAGCAGTGGCACTGCGGCCGGCGGAGTCGTCGCTGGCGGTTATCGCTCCACCGTGTCCTCGAAGGATATTGGCATCCAACTCTCGGTTAAACCGCTCATCGGCACCGATGGCTCGGTGCAACTGGAGATCAAGCAGGAGGTGAACGACATCCTCGGCGAAATCATCATCGATGGGAATTCCCAGCCCCGGATCGGTCGGCGGGCCACGGAATCTTTCGTGAGCGTCAAAAGTGGCGAGGTGATCGTGCTGGGCGGCCTGCAGCGCAGTTCCTTGTCGCGTAATTCGAGCCGACTGGGCCCGGTGCCCATTATCGGCGATCTGCTGGGCGCCCGCTCGCGAGAAAAAACCCGGACCGACCTGCTCTTTTTCCTCCGTCCCACCGTGCTCACCAATAGCGAGCGGGACAACACCCCGGCGCTGGAACAGGTGGCTGGCTTTCCCAAGCCACAGCGCGAGGACGTGCGACGGGCCCTCGACGGTAAACCCAAGGCCAAGTGAGCGGGGTCAACCCGCCTGGCGTTTCCGCTGCTCGCGGCGCAGGCGGATTTCCTCAGCGATGGCTTCCATCCGCTGGACTTCGCCCATGGGCCGCGAACTTGGCGCGAGCACCGGCGCCGAGGCGACCAGTTGATTGACCCCGGCAGCCCGAGGGCGCGGCGCCTGGGCGATCATGCCCGTGCTGCGTATACTGGAGGTCCGCAAGGTTACGGATAGTTGCTTACCCTGTCGCTCCAAGGTGGCGACTTCGCGCTTGGGATCATAGCCGCGTGCCAGCAGTTCCTCGTCCATTGCGCCCACCTGCATCCACCAGGATCTCTTAGCCGCCACATCATAGACATTCAGCAAGTAGGTGCCCTTCTCCTTCACCACGCCCCGTAATTCCAGTTGAGGGGCAGGCTCCGGCGGCGGCGGCGCTACTGGAGCGGTATAAAAAGGATTATGGTTCAGCAGGTCCGACCAATCCCGGGCGGCACCAACTAAAGGAGTCAGGATTAACAGAGCCAAAATCGACCGGCTTCTCGTAGGCCAGATACGCATGAAGCCAGCAAGGGGCGACGTGCAAGGGGAAGCAATGCCAGTGCCTCACTAAATTTGGGGACTCTGTAAGCTTGACCGGCCGCAAGTTTTGCGAAGGCGGCTCTGCGAGACGCTACCCCTGAATTTCGATCGGCTCGATCCGGATACTCACAATAGCATATATCTCGCGGGGCGCCTCACGTGGCTGCAGCGGGCTATAATGGTGCGCGGGCTTCGGCAGTTCCATCCGCCGGCCAACCTCAAGTCCGTGGGCCGAACCAGCCGCAACCTCACCGTAAATCGGGTAGAGCTTCCGCCCTTTGATTGTTACCCGATGGGTCACAAAAACTATCGTCATTGCGGTGTCATCGACCGAGAGGCTCACGGACACGAGGCCGGCGTAAGGCAAGGCGAGCCTCTCACGCGGAGTCTCCAAGCGAAGGCACAAGGTGGGCGACGCGCTCGTGAGAAGGCAGTCTCGGTCAGCCACGGGCGAGGACGCGATGCTCATAGGCGCATACGTGCTCCCGGCCGAGGCGCGAGGCCTTGGCCAAACCCATGATCCGCTTGCAAGCGCACAGTCGGCCGGGGCGCAACCGACGTCGCCGGTTTGACCGCGATCTCTGGGGCCGGATTTTCCGCAGACGGCTTGACCGAAACCCCCGTTATGACCGCGCGCATATGCTGCAAGTGCTGCCAGCCGCGCGCCAGGGTGGCGCGGAGGCCGGTGCCGAGCCGGTGCTGACGCGTGAATTCCAGCGCACTCATCCGCGCCTCGCTCTTGAGCCCGGCGGCATCAAGAAAAGCAGCCCGGTCAGGCACAAAGAGGCGGACGCTTTCGCGCCCACGGGTGGCGGAAACATACAGCCCCTCGCGCGAAGCGGCACCCGCCACGAACACCTTGTCCACGGTCAGGCCCTGCGCGGCGTGAGAGGTCATCGCATAGCCATGCACGACCTGCCGGGTCCGCAGGGTGGAATCGTCACCGAGGACCAACCGGCCGCTGGCATCCACAGCTTTGACCGTCACCGTGCTGCCGTTCGCCAGCCGGCGGGGCTTCCCATCGGGCGCTTCCGCGCGGGCCACCGTGCGCAACCGGAGCCGGTCGCCTGCAGCGACCGGCATCGCCCGCTCTTCGCACACCGTCCAAGCTAGGCCGGACTGCCGCGGCGAAACCGACAACTCCCCGTTTCCACGCGCCACGACGAGCCGATCCTCCTCCCGACGGATCACCCTTAGCTCCTCACCTTTGGCAAAATGTTTCGTGGTCTTGTGCGCGGCCAGGATGTCACCCGGCTGGTAGCTCCGGCAGTCCTTTTGCTGCGCCTTGGTCCAATCTTTGGCCCGGAGCGAAACAAACGATTGGTCTGCCCCGGTCAGCTGACCGGCTTGCCGGAGTTTTTCACGAGCGTGGATATTGAGCGCATCGATCTCGGCCCAGGTCGGCGCAACCATGAGGGCGGTCTTGGCGCGCTCCTGCACGCCATCGCGAGTGCGGACGAACTTTGCTTCCTTGGTGGCCGAATGCCACTCCTCAACCATCCGCACGCGACGAGCGGTGGGATTTTCAACTTCGATGACCGAACCCATCCGGTCCAGTTTGCGAAGAGCAGCCAGCATGCGTCCGGCCGCCAAATCCTCGGCCGCGGCCTTGTAGGCGGGGTTGACTGATTGCCGGCGAACCTCGCGCAACTCAGCCACCGTGACACGAGATTCCCTTTCAACGATCCGCGCGGCATCGCCGGCCTCGACGCTTCTGTGCTGCCCCGAGTCGCCCACCAGCACGAGCCGGGCGCGGCAGGCCTCGACCAAGTCCACCAGTTGCTTCAATTGCCGGACGGAAAGAAGGCTGTATTCATCGACGATGACGACTTTGCCGGCAATGCCCGCCTGCCGCTTGGGATCCACCAGCAGGCGCTGCACGGTATCGGAGCTACCAAGCGAATGAGCCGAAGCGCGCCGGCCGGCGCGGGCCTGCTCGACTCCATCGCGCTTGAGGATGTCCACCGCCTGGGTGCTGGGCGCGAAGCACACTACCTCGCGCCCGGAAGCGGCTAGGTTTTCGATGGCCGCGGCCAGCGTATGCGTCTTCCCCGTGCCGGCTTTGCCCCGAAACACCATGACCCGGTCGGTCGAATCCAAGAGAGTTGAGACGGCCGCCAGTTGTTCAACGGAGAGGGAAGACGCGTCGCGCCCCTTGCCCGGCTGCCCCAAGGCATCGCACGCACCGACCCCAGCATTGACCCGGGCGACAAGCGCCTGCTCCAACTCCAAGGCTGCGCTGGTGGACACCTGTCCGTCGGCGTGCAGCAGTCCGCGAGCGTTGGCGATCGCTTGCTTGAGATCGTGGAGCGAGTGTTGCCCATAGGACTGCCGGATCACCTCAGCGGTTAGTTCATGCAGGGGCACGACCGTCCGGCGCTCAAGAACATGCTCCAAGGCACGGGCGAGTGCCTCACCCGGCGCAATCGCCCGACGCGCGTCAGCCGGCGCATCCGCTCGGAGCGAGCGCAGCTGCGCCAGTTCGCCCTCGTTCACCTGCGCCAGCTGGCGCTGGCGCACCTCCTCCGGCGTCAGCTCATATTGTTTCTGGGCGCGGTTTTCGCGGACGAGGATCGCGATTTCATCATGGGTCAATTCGCGGCCCAGTTCCGCTTCGCGGACCTTGATGG
>JAQSDJ010000326.1 GCA_029945855.1 Lacunisphaera sp. | reverse complement strand
CCTTCGGCATCAACCTCAAGCTCGGCCTCAACGGCATCGCGCTGCCGATGTTCCTGCTCGCCGCCATCGTCGGGCTCGCGGCCGGGCTCTACGCCCTGCGCTCCGGCGCCGAGCGGTTGAAACTCTACCTGCTGCTGCTGCTCGTCATGCACGGCGGCCTGCTCGGGGTTTTCGCCTCGGTCGACATCTTCTTCTTCTACTTCTTCCATGAACTGGCGCTGATCCCGACGTTCATCATGGTCGGCATCTGGGGCGGCCGCGACCGCAACTACGCGGCGATGAAGCTGACCATCTACCTCACGGCCGGTGCGATGCTGTCGCTCATCGGCCTCATCGCCCTCTACGTGAAGAGCGGCGCGAACTCCTTCGACCTGATCGCCCTCAAGGACGCCATCGCCGCCGAAGGCATCCGCGTCTCGACGCAGAAATACATCTTCGGCCTGCTGATGTTCGGCTTCGGCATTTTGGTCTCGCTCTGGCCGCTGCACACCTGGGCGCCGCTCGGCTACGGTGCCGCACCGAGCTCGGCCGCCATGCTGCACGCCGGCGTGCTCAAGAAGTTCGGCCTCTACGGCCTCATCCAGATCGCCCTGCCGCTGCTGCCCGCGGGCGCCGCGGCCGTCTGGATCATCCCGACGACCTGGATCCCGAATATTCTCCTGCCCGCGTGCTGGGAGGCGGGGATCGCCACCAGCTGGGTCTGGATCCTCGCCCTGCTCGCCGGCGTCGGCAATGTGCTCGTGGTCGGCTTCATCACCATCGCCCAGCGCGACCTCAAGCAGATGCTCGGTTACAGCTCGGTCATGCACATGGGTTATTGCTTCCTCGGCCTCGCCTGCCTGTCAGTCGTCGGCTCCGGCGGCGTGGTGCTCTTGATGGTCGCGCACGGCCTGTCGGTCGCGCTGCTCTTCATGCTGGCGACGAGCGTCTATCACCGCACGCACACCTTCGACCTGACGGAAATGGGCGGCCTCGCCGCGAAGACCCCCGTGCTCGCCGGGCTCTTCGTCGCCGGGACCATGGCCAGCATCGGCCTCCCGGGTTTCGCCAACTTCTGGGGCGAACTCACCGTCTTCGTCGCCCTGTGGCAATTCTCCCCCGGCCTGACCGTCGTGGCCGTGGCCGGCGTGGTCATCTCCGCCATCTACGGTCTCCGCGCCGCGGCGCGCATCTTCTTCGGCCCGCCGAGCGAGCCGTTGCAGAAGGTCATGGCCGACCATCCGCCGGCGGACCTCGGCTGGCTCGAGCGGCTGCCCGCGCTCATTCTCCTCGCCGCGCTGCTCTTCTTCGGGTTCTACCCGCGCGCCCTGTCGCTGCCGGTTGATCAGGCGCTCAACCCGTCCACGGCCGAAAAGATCGTGCCGGTTAACTCCACCTCCCCGCGGACATGACCACCGAATATCTCAAGGCTGTCGCCGACACCAACGAATGGTGGGCCATCGCGCCGGAACTGCTGCTGGCCTGCTCGGCCCTCGCGCTCCTGGTGCTGGAGATCGTGTTGCCCAAGGCTCAGCACCGGTTCATCCCGCATTTCGCCGTCACCACGCAGGCCACGATCTTCGTGCTGCTGGTCGCGGGCTTTTATTCGAGCTACGAGGGCTGGACGACCTTTGGCGGACTGCTGCAGCACTCGGCGGCCGGGCACATCGCCCGCGTCTATTTCGTGCTGTCGTCGCTGCTGGTCAGCTTCCTCGCCGGCATCTGCCTGCCGCGGTCGAAGTTGCCGCGGGTCGAGTTTTATCACATCCTGATGGTGGTGACGGCGGCACTGATGCTCCTCGCGCAGAGCAACCATTTCGTGATGTTCTTCGTCGCCCTCGAGACGGTGACCATCGGGTTCTACATCCTCGTCGCCTATTACCGCGACAGCGCCCTGTCGCTCGAGGCCGGCCTGAAATACCTCGTGCTCGGCGCGCTCAGCTCGGCCATCATGCTGTTCGGCATCGTGCTGCTCTACGGCGCGGTCGGCCGGGTGGAGGTCAACGGCGTCGTGCACACGGGCTTTGAGTTCGGCGTCGTCGCGGACTTCCTGCAGCGAAACCCCGACAGCTTCCTCGCCACGGCCGGCGCGCTCCTCGTGCTCGGCGGCGTGGCCTTCAAGATCGGCGCCTTCCCCTTCCAGATCTGGATCCCCGACGTCTACCAGGGGGCGCCGACGCCCGTGACCGCCTTCCTCGCCGTCTCCTCCAAGGCCGCGGGCTTCGCCGTCATGCTGACGCTCGTGCTCAACGTCTTCTTCCCGCTCGAGGCCGTGCTGGTGCCGGTGCTTTCGCTGCTGGCCGCGGCCACGATCATCATGGGCAACCTTTCCGCCCTGACCCAGCGCAACACCAAGCGCCTGATGGGCCTTTCCGGCGTGTCGCACGCGGGCTACCTCCTGCTGGGCGTCATCGCCGCCTTCACCGTGCCGTGGGCCTCGGGCGCCGTGTGGTTCTATCTCTTCACCTACCTGCTGGCCTCGATGGCCGTCTTCGGCGTCATGGCCTACGTCGGCGGCCCCGACGATGCCGGTCAGGAACTCGAGCACTATGAGAAGCTGGCCCGGAACCGTCCCTTCCTCG
Organism: Lacunisphaera sp.; assembly: GCA_029945855.1. Taxonomy (GTDB): domain Bacteria; phylum Verrucomicrobiota; class Verrucomicrobiia; order Opitutales; family Opitutaceae; genus Lacunisphaera. The sequence goes on along the minus strand of JAQSDJ010000326.1, from coordinate 4,193 downwards.
GCGGCGTGCTGGCGGTCGGCGTCGGGTCCCTCGCGGGCATCCCGCCGCTGGCCGGCTTCATGGGCAAGCTGCTGCTCTTCATCGCCGCCTTCGAGGCCCACCTTTACGGGCTGCTCGCCGTGGCCGTCGGCGGCGTGATCGTCTCCATCTACTATTACTTCGGCTGGATCAAAGCGGCCTTCTTCGAGGCCTGGACGCCCACCGCGTCGGCGGAGACCCCGGCGCCGGTGTCCGCCCCCGTGCCCTGGGTCGGCGTGGTGACCCTGTCGGCCCTCGCGCTGGCGACCGTCGTGCTCGGCTTCTACCAGGAACCGCTGACGGCCTGGCTGCAGTTGAAGTAAACAGACGAAAGCTGCCAGATTGCCGTCTGCTCTCTTAAGACCTCCGCGGAGAAATATTTTCGAGTGACTGATTCCTATGAATCTACTCATGAAGATACTCCTGTTTCCGGCCTCAAGAAAGAGGGTCGCACCGGACACTTTATCGAATTTCCGTGAACTGCTGAGCACTGACTTGGAGGTCAGAAGGTTCGAAAAATTTCATTTGCTCAACAGACAGGTGCTCGACCGTCTCGTAACGGAGGCACATCGGATAGCTGCGGAGCAAGAGGACGATAACATCGCGAGAAACGGGAAAATGTATGAGGCTATTGAAACCATGGCGGAACAGACTGTTTTGGCCTTTCGAAGTCCGAAAGATGCCGACCCGATTGTCCGGCGTATATTGGTCCACCACGGCATCTTGGAAGAGTATGCCGGATAAGGCAGATATCGTTGCTTTGATTTGCTGGATGGGTGAAAGGCCGGCCGCCGGCGTGTATTCACTTCGTTCCAATCCGCGGATCTGTTCCGGATGACGCGCACTTGAAGGCTGCCGGAAGCGTCTCGACCTCGGTTCGGAATGACGGCAGGAGTGCGGGGTCAAATGCACGCGCTTGCCCTCTACCTCGATACCTCGGTGATCGGCGGCTACTACGACGCCGAATTCATGGCTGATACCCGCGCCTTGTGGCGGCTCAAGGAAGCCGGGGTGTTTCAGTTTGTCACCTCGCAGCTTGTTTTTCAGGAGATTGTCCGGGCACCGGAATGGGTGCGGACGCTGATGCACAAAACGTTTACCCTTGGCGAAGTTTTGGAGCGAACCAAGGAGGTGGAGAAGCTGGCCCAGGCCTACCTCGCACAAAAGGTTGTGCCCCTTGACTATGAAGATGATGCCCGGCACGTCGCCATTTGCACGATAGCGCGCATCGAGTATCTCGTGAGCTGGAACTTCAAGCACTTGGTCAATGCGCGGCGCGAATCCGGCTTCAATGCAGTGAATCTCTTGCAAGGCTACCCCGCGATACGCATAGTAACCCCAACCTTCCTGATCCATGGCCACGACCAAGAAAAAAACCTTTGACGCGGTGGCAGAATCCCGCCGCTGGCGTGTCCAGACTGCACGCAAGCTGCGCGGCCTGAGTTTTGAACAGCAACAGGCATTGCTGCGGCGCACCACCGAGGCATTTTTCGCGGAGAAGCCCGTTCGTCGTTCGCCGTCTTTGGCCCATCGGTAGGGCAGTCTTCAAGTGGGCGGGAGGGGCTGTAGGTCGGGGTTTATCCCCGTCAGGATGCGCGATGTCGGGCGTAAAGCCCGACCTACAAGCGAAACAATGTAGGCATATAGCTCTTCTCCCATTCCAGCAGCGGAAGGATTCCGCCCAGTGGCTGTAGGGCTGCCGCTTGTGGGCAGGCCGGCCCGGCGACGAGCGCCGACCCTACTGCTCATAGGCGAAAGTCGGATTAATTCCCGCGAATTTCCTTCGCACGGGCCGGCGAAAGTGTTTCGTCTGGGGCTACACGCATGAAGGTCACCGGTCTCGCCATTGTGCCGCCTCCCGCGGCCGCCCACCTGCCCAAGGTCACCCCCGAGCTGCTCGCCTCCGTCCTTGCCCGCTACTCGCGGAGCAACGACGGCCTCGACAAGATCATGGAGAAGGTGGACCTCGCCAACCCCGACGAGTCCATCGACCGCATCCTGAAGTTCGTCGACTACGGCCACGCCTCCATCGGCGGGCTGACCGGCGGCCTCGCCATCGCGCTCGACAACGTCTCGATGTGGCTCGCGTATAAAATCTTCGAGATCGCCCAGATGGCCGACGGACAGGAATCGAGCACGCGTTACATCACGATGGACGCGACCAACCTGCCGACGCCGGAGGAGCTGGGCATCCCCGACGACCTCGCCCCGCGCTGGTCCGCGGTCATGGCCCAGGCCTTCGCGGCCTACCACGCCGAATACACGCGCCTCGACCAGGCGGCCCTCGCGAATCCCGGCCTCGTGCGCCTCCCGAAGGACGCCAAGCCCGCCGTCGTCACCCGCCTGCGCAAGAACTACGCCCTCGACCGCGCCCGCTACTTCATCCCGCTCGCCACGCGCACCAACCTCGGGCTCGTCCAGAGCTCGCGCATGTGGGCCGCGACGGTCAAGCAGCTCGACTCGCTGCCGATGCCCGAGGCGCAGGCCGCGGCGAAACTCATCCGCGAGGAATTGCTCAAATCCTCGCCGCGGCTCATGCGGCACAGTTCCGCCGAGCAATCCTACCAGGCGCAGGCGCAGCAGGAACTCGCCGCGAGTCTGGCCCTCGGCCTCGCCCGCCTCTCGACCGCGCCGCTGGCCGACGAGGTGTGGGTCAAGGTCGACCGCGACACCCCGCCGTGGCTCCGCGAGGAGCAGCCGGTCGCCGAGGCCTTGCGGCACCGGGCCAACCGCTACGGCTACCAGGGCAAGGCCACCCGCCGCATGCGCGTGAGTTTTGCCTGGAACAACATGGCCGTCGCCGAGCTGCGCGACCTCAACCGCCACCGCACGGGCCATCGTTACACGCCGCTGATCCAGGCCGGATTTTACCTGCCTCCGGAGATCAATAGGACGGACCATTCGGCCCTGCTCGAGGCACAAGCGGCCCTGACGCGCGAGCTGATGACGCGCGGCTCGCCGGCCTACGTCTATTCGCTTCTGCTCGGGGCGCAGACGCCCTTCGAGCACAGCACGCATGCGGACAAGTTCATCTACGAGGCGGAACTGCGCACCGGCATGGGGGCGCATTACCGCTACGCCGAGCACCTCAGCGCGGCGCTGCGGGAGTTTTTACGGGCCGTCCCGGAGGCGAAGGACTGGGTCGTCGAGGGCACCGCTGAACCAGAATAGGCTTGCCGCTAGAGGGGGGTGGACGAACATCTGCCCAGCCAGACGCACATGTTTCGCCGAGTGAAAATCAGCGCCTTTCTTACCCCGGCCGGCGTCATCCCGGCGGCAGCCGCGCCGGTGAAGCCGGTGCAGAAATCCCACACCTTCCGTCCCCCGGGAGCCCCGCGCTGACATGGCCGAACATTTCAAAGTCCTGCAGTTCAACATGCAGTTTGGGCAGATCTGGGATGACGCCTATCCCGACCACGCGCCCATCAACCTGGACGCGACCATCGCGGAGATCCGGGCGCACCAGGCCGACATCGTCATGCTGCAGGAGGTCGAACAGACCCTGTCGGAGGGCCGGCAGGCCCAGCCACCGCCGAACTACACCCGGCTGAAGCAGGAACTGGCGGGTTACGAGAGCTACTTCTGTTATCCCAAACCCGATCCCCGCGAGCTGCCCTTCGGCATCGGGCTGGCGATATTTTCCAAGACCCCGCTGCGCGAGCACATCTGCCTGAACCTGCCGTCGCCCCCGGTGGAATTCGATTTCTTCGGGAAGAAGAAGACGCCGACCGACCGGCTGCTCATCGGCGCTACCACGACCATCCACGGGCACGACGTGCGCATCCTGAATACCCATTTGATGGCGTTCTTCATGCTGAACTCGACCAGCGAAGAACACCGCGGCCAGCGCGAATTGGTGGCGCAGCAGCTCCACAGCCACCGCACCATGCCCACGCTGCTCACGGGCGATTTCAACGTCAGCAAGCACGACTCGCTGATCAAGCAGTTCAACGACGCCGGCTACCACACCGTGCAGTCGAAGGAGATCACCTGGCGCCGCCGGCCCTACGTGCTCGACCATATCTTCTACAACGACTGGCTGCAGCCCTTGCATTGGTGGGTGAAACCCACGCCGGCCTCGGACCACCACACGCTGTCCGCCGAGTTCAAATTCAAGAAGTGATGGTTTGTGTAGGGGCGTCGCTTGACGACGCCCGCACGAACACCGGCAGCAC
>JAQSDJ010000325.1 GCA_029945855.1 Lacunisphaera sp. | reverse complement strand
GGGTTCAGGCGCTGGAGAAAGCGGGGGCTCGCGCGATAGCGCTCGGCGGCGAGTTCGAGGGCCGTCGCATAATAGAGCTCGGTGCGCTGCGATTTCTCCAGCCAGGTCTCGGGCGCGGGCTTGCGCCGGCCCAGTTCCGCGACGGTGAAGGTGTGGGTGGCGAAGACCGGGTCCTCAACGAGCAGGGCCGAGCGCGTGGGGGCGTCGAGTTCGCCGGTCTCGCGCAGGCCGGCGCTGCGTTGCCAGGCCTGCAGGGCCCGGGCGGTCTGCGGGCCGCGCACCCCGTCGATGGAGCCGCAGGAGAAGCCGCGGCGATGCAGCGCCACCTGCGCGTCGGTCCAGTCGAGCACCGGCCGGCCGGCGGGCAGGGCGGGTTCCGCTTCCGCCGCGGGGGTGTCAGCCGGGTTGTCCGCCGGCTGCGCGGGCGTGTCCTCGGGGCGCACGGCGGGGGCCGGGGCGGTTTGCGCGGAAGCCAGGCCGGCGGTGCAGCACGCGGCGAGGAACAGCAGGCGGAAAATCATGGGGCGGACAGAAACACAAAAGCCCGCGGAAGAAAACGCCGCTTCCGGGGCTTACTTCAGCGCCTCGATCCACTGGTTCACCAGGGCGCGGGCGGCACGGTCCTCGGCGACAAGCTTGCCGTCGGGGCCATAGACCTTGAAGTGGGGGATGCTCTTCATCCCGTATTGCTGCGCCACGGGGGACTGCCAGTCGATTTTCTGCACGCCCGGGCGGTTGATGTCGACCTTGACCACGGCGATGTCGGCGCGCTTTTGATGCAGGGCCAGCAGGGTCGGGTCGTAGGCGCGGCAGGGCGGGCAGAACTCGCTGGTAAAATCAAAGACGGTGGTCTTGCCGGGGACGAGGTAGTCGGCGAGGGAGACCTGTTCACCGTGGGCGATGCGGAGCGGCTCGGCGCCCTTGGTGGGGTTGCCGGCGGCGGAAGCGGACGAAAGCAGGGCGAGGGTGCAGAACAGGAGGAGAAAATGTTTCATGGGGGGCGGGGACTAGAGGCTCTTGCGCTTGTAGGTGTCGCCGTAGAGCACGACCGTGTTCGGATCCTTGATCTGGAGGAGATAGGGGTCGTTGGTGAGGAGGGCGGGCTGCCCGCTGGTGAGGGCGCCGCGCACGGTCTTGGTGTTGCCCTCGATGACGGTGCGCTTCTGGCCGTATTTGGACAGCTGGAGGGCGCCGTCGGGCTGGATCGTGATGCGGCGGTCGCCCTCGCGGGTGCCGGTCTCATACTCGCCCGCCACCATGCCTAGGAGCTCGCTCGACGCGGAGGCGGGGAGCAGCTCGAATTCCGACAGCAGGTCCGGCGGCGGCTTGATCAGCATCCAGACGGTGGTGCAATTGATGACGAGGATCGCGGCAATGAGGCCGGAGACCTTCAGCCAGCGCGGGAGCTTCTCGGGGGTTTCTTCCGGGGCGTAGACCCGGGCGGGACGGAGGGCCGCGGGTTCGCTGCGCGGGGCGCTGAAGTTCACCCGCGCGATGATCTGGTCGATGTTGAGGCCGACGCCGCCGGCCTTGGTCTCCCAGCTGACAAAGCGCAGCTGGCCGTCGCTGACCCGGACCGTGAGGGTGTCCTTGCCGCCGCGGATGCGGATCTCGGGGGTGGCCGCGCTGACAGCCGGCAGATGGACGGCGGTGGCGGCCAGCGCGACCAGGAGGTCGCGCAGCTGCTCGATCGTCACGCGCGGCAGCTCGTGATCGGGCTGCGACGCCGAGGCCGCCTTGGCGTCGGTCGACAGGTGGTGGAGCGTGAGATGGAAGGTTTGCGTCGTCATGTTACCTTTCGATGACGAACAGGGGGCACATTTCGACGCCGAGGCGGAAATTGCCGGTGAGGGGATTGCCGTCGTCGATCGCCTTGTCGATGTCGAGCAGCAGGTTGACGTCGTAGGGCAGCGGTGCGTCAGCCGTGCCGGTGATGGCGACGGCGGCCTTGATCGGCCCGCCGTGCAGCTGGTCTTTTTCCCAATTGTAGTGGCCGCCCATGGGCGTGGTCCGTTTCCAGGCGTCGGACTTCAGATAGGCCTCCATCCCGACGGGAATGTCGCCGACCGCGGCTTCCGCGGGGAAGGCACCCTTTTCCTGGGCATAGGTTTCAAAGGCCGTGGCAAACACGCGGAAGTCGTTGACAATCGCGCTGCTCTTGGCGCGCCGCTGGACGATTTGCACGCCAGGGATCGCCACCATGGCGAGCAGGCTGATGATCACCACAACGACCAGAATTTCCACCAAGGTGAACCCGCGGACGGAACCAAACCGGGGGTGCCGGTGCGGTTTCTGGCGGTGAGGTTCTGGTGAAGACATGCGCAGGGAATTAGTGGGAAGAAATATCCAGCTGGCAAGTAGTGATTCAACCCCAAGGCAGGTAAATGCCGCCGGACTGGCTGCCGGTGAGGGGAGATGTCGGATGCAGAGTGGCGCTGGCACAAGGATGGCGACCGGCATGGCGGGAGCCAATAAGGTTCATAAATATTAGCGGGCCGTCTGACAAGCGGTAAGGGGAAGGCCGTGGCGTGAGACCATTGGCTTGCGAAAACCCAACACAATGATGCTGCCGAACGCGATAAAGAAGTGATTCGCCGCCCCATCGGGGCGGAATCCAGCAGATCGAATCACTACTACCATTTGGCCCTAGTGGGGGCGGCGGCGCGCGGCCGACGTTGCAGCCATGCCCTTGGGTGCCACCTTTTCGTCTGTTCCGGCGATGCCCCCTCCCGCGGGCAGCCACCCACCCGACCGCAGCTCCGCTCCAACCACTCAGTGGCCGGGCGAATAGGCGCCCTTGACGGCGGCCTCATAGCTCTTCTCGAGATCGGGGTAGATCGCCATCGCGGCCGCCAGCGCCTTGATGTAGCCGGGATCGCCGGCATGGTTGACGTGCAGGTAGGCGGCGTAGTCGTTGATATTGTTGAAGGACAGCGCGGAGCTTTGCTTGACGAAATCCTTGCCGCCGACGGCCGCGAGGGCGCCGAGCTCCTTGCCCTTTTTCTTCGCGCCCATGGCCAGCAGGCCGCCCGCGAGGGGGATCTTGGATGCGGCCATCTGCCCGGCCTTCTCGCCGGCCTTGGCCCCGACGGCGGCGCCGACCTGCGCGGAGAGCGCCTTGTTCGCCCACTCGGCCAGCTGGCCGTCCGCCGTGTAGGGCAGGAAATATTTGCCGGACTTGTCCGTCAGCGGCGCCGGGATCGCGGGGGTCGCGGCGGGGGCGGACAAGGAATTGGCGGTGGCCGCAACCTTTTGATATTGCTGAATGCCGTTCATCACGCGGGCGAAGAGGATCTGGGCACGGGCGAGATCAGCGACGCCATCAGCGCGGGCGATGACGGGCAGGGTAAGGATGAGCAGGGCGAGGAGCGGGCGGTATTTCATGGCGAGGTGAGGGAGGTGGGCAGTGCGCGCGCAGCATAAGGGCCCGCCGCCTTTTCACCTATACGCATTCCTACGCATGCGGCCGCTTTGCCGGCCGCATCCGGGCCGCGGCTCACTTCAGCAGGTCGCGGAGATCGGCGAGGCTGAGCTTCGCCGCCGCGGCGTCGCTGGCCTCGAACACTCCGGCCAGCAGCGCGCGCTTCGTGTCCTGCAACGCCATGACCTTTTCCTCGACAGTGCCGGAGCAGATCAGCCGGTAGCTGGTGACGACCTTCGTCTGGCCGATGCGGTGCGTGCGGTCGGTGGCCTGGGCCTCGGCGGCGGGATTCCACCACGGGTCGTAATGCACGACAGTGTCCGCGCCCGTGAGGTTGAGGCCGGTGCCGCCGGCCTTGAGCGAGATGAGGAAGACGGGGACGCTTTCGTCGTCCTGGAACTTGTCCACCGCGGCCTGGCGGGCCTTGGCCGTCATCGAGCCGTCGAGGTAGCAATACGCCACGCCCTCCGCGTCGAGTTCCTCGCGCAGCAGCGCGAGCAGCGAGGTGAACTGCGAGAACACGAGCATGCGGTGGCCCTCGTCGACCGACTCGGCGAGCAGTTCGCGAAAGGCATCCAGTTTCGCGGAGCCGGCGGCCGGGCCCTTGACCGGATCGACCAGCCGAGGGTCGCAACAGATCTGGCGGAGGCGCAACAATTGGGTGAGCGTGGCGAGATGGATGCGCCCTTCGGAGGCGCCCTGGGCGGCGAGGTCGAAGAGCGCGCGCTCGGTGTCCTCCTGCATGGTGCGGTAGAGCGCGGCCTGCGCGGGGGTCGGCTCGCAATACACGACCTGCTCGATCTTGGCCGGCAGCTCGGGGGCGACCGCGGCCTTGGTGCGGCGGAGGATGTAGGGCGCGGTCTGGGCACGCAGGCGGTCGTCGTGCCAGGAGCGCTCGTCACGCTTCAGGCCGGCCGGCGGTCGCGGCACGAAGCCGGGCATGAGGAATTCGAAGAGCGAGCGGAGGTCGTCGAGCGAGTTTTCCAGCGGCGTGCCGGTGAGCAAAAAGCGGCCGCGGCCGTGCAGCACGCGCAGCGACTGCGCGGCCTGCGTGCGGCGGTTCTTCAGGTGCTGCGCCTCGTCGGCGAGGATGACGTCGAACTCGACGGACTCGAACAGGTCCACGTCGCGTGCCAGCGTGCCGTAGGAGGTGAGCACGAGGTCGTGCGCGGCGAAGTCCTGCGCGGCGAGCCGGGCGCTGCCGTGGTGCACGAACACACGCAGCGCCGGGGCGAAGCGCGCGGCCTCGCGCCGCCAGTTTTCCATGAGCGAGGCGGGCACGACGACCAGATGCACCGTTCCGGCCTGCTGGCCGGCCGGTGTTGGTCCACGATTCTCGCTGCGCGAAATCGAGGCCAACGCGCGGTGGGCCGTGGCGGTGGCGAGGAGCGCGAGGGCCTGCGGGGTCTTGCCGAGGCCCATCTCGTCGGCGAGGATGCCGCCGAGTTCCTGGCCGTAGAGGTGCCACAGCCAGGCCACGCCGATCTGCTGGTAGGGCCGCAGCACGGCGGTGAACGTCGGGGGCACGGGCGCCGGCGGCAAAATGGAAAGGTTCTTCAGCGCGGCGCTGCGCGTGTGCCACGTCTCCGGCGCCTGGAAGTGCGGGGCGACCTCCTCGAGGAGGGCGGTCACCTCGGCGACGCGGGCCTTGGGGATGCGGTGCCGGCCCTGGGCGGCGGCCGCAGGTTCACCGGCGAGGGCGCGGTGGGCGGCCTCGAGTTTTTCCAGACGCGTCGTGTCGACGAGGTAGATGTCCTTGCCGTCCTCGATGTAGCCGCGGCCGATGGAGACGGCGTGGCGGATGGCGGCGTCGGTGGCGCCGCCGGCCTTGAGGCCGAGGGTGACGTCGTAGCCGTCGGACTCCTCCTTGATCTCGGCGGCGATCTCGGCGGGCTTGAGGTGGGCGGTGTTGCGCTCGAAGTTGACCGTGAACTCGGCGTGGAGGTTGTCGCGCAGCAGGGCGCCGTGCGTGGCGAGGAGGTTGAGCACCTTGTGGCGGTCGCGCAGCCACCACTTGCGCGTCAGGGGATCGAGGGCGAAGCGCTGCGCGCGGAGGAATTCCAGCGCGGCGTCGTAGACCATCGACTCGCGCGAGGGCAGGGTGATGGCGAGGAAATGTTCGGAGCCGTCGACGGTGAGCGGGGTGAGATCGTCGTCCGCGGGAGGAGGCGGGGGGCGGCGCGGGGGGGCTTTCTTGATAGGACCTATAGGGTTTATAAGGCCTATAGGTTCGGCCAAATGCTCCGATACGCCCGGCAACTCGAGGCCGTTCCAAGGGAGGGGGGCAGCCGGCCGGTCGGTGCGGAAGAAGACTTTTTCGCCGATGAGCGCCTGCACCAGCTCGCGCAACTGGGCGCGCTTCAATTGGATCAGGGAAACGGGCTGGGGCGGCACGCCGAGGCGCTGCAGGATCGCGAGGGCCGGGACCAGGGACGCAGGAAGCACCGTTCCGGCCTGCTGGCCGGCCGGTGTTTGTCCGGGCCGGTCGCCCGGCAAAAGGTCGAGTTCCACCCGCAGGGCGATGGCGTCGCGCGGGGCGGCGGCAGCGAGGTTGGGCGGGAGGATCAGACGGAGCATGCGGGTGGTCAGTTGACCGGCTTTCCGGCCCGGGGCGAAGGAAAAGGAGGCTGGGTCGCCGGCCGGGCGCAGCGGCGCCTTGCCTTCGGGCGCCGTGTCATAAATGGTCCCGCATGCCTAAACTCACCCCCGACGAAATCGCCCGCCTCCACCCGGAAACACTCGCCCTGAGCCATGGTTTCGACCCCTTCCTGAGCGAAGGGGCGGTCAAGCCCCCGGTCTTCCTCACCTCGACGTTCGCCTTCCGCAAGGCGGAGGACGGCAAGAAATTCTTCGCCTGGATGCGTGGGGAGGGCGGCGCGCCCACCGGCAAGCACCAGGCCGGCCTGATCTACTCGCGGTTCAACAATCCCAACCTCGAGATCTTCGAGGACCGCATGGCGCTCTGGGAAGGCATGCGCGGCGCGTGCAGCTTCGCCAGCGGCATGGCGGCGATCAGCACGGCCCTGCTGGCGACGCACCTGCCGGGCGACGAGATCATCGTGTCCGCCCCGCTCTACGGTGGCACGGAGACTTTCATGCGCGGGTTCCTGGCGAAGTTCGGCATCAAGTGCCGCTTCATCCATGCCGGGATCGGCGCCCCGGCCGAGGCGGCCAAAATCATCGGGCCGGCGACGCGCTCCATTTTCATCGAAAGCCCGGCCAACCCGAACAATCAGCTGACCGACATCGCCGCGTTGAAGGCGCTAGCGGTGCAGCACCGGACGGCCGACGGGCGCCCGGTGCTTATCTTGGTCGACAACACGATGGCCGGCCCGGTC
>JAQSDJ010000324.1 GCA_029945855.1 Lacunisphaera sp. | reverse complement strand
AATATCCGGGATAATCCTCTCGAAATCACACTCCTACTGCATGGATACGGCTTAGGCCGGCCTTTTTTGTGTCAGAAGTTGAGGTTGAACCGCACCCGGCTCACTGCTTACTGCTCACCAATGAAGCCACTCGTCGGAATCATCATGGGCAGCGCATCGGACTGGGAAACGATGCAGCACACCGCCGCCACGCTGACCACCCTCGGCGTGCCGTTCGAGAAGCGCGTCGTCAGCGCCCACCGCACGCCCAAGCTCATGGTCCGTTATGCCGAGTCGGCCGAGAAACGCGGCCTCAAGGTCATCATCGGCGGCGCCGGCGGCGCGGCGCACCTGCCGGGCATGATGGCCGCCCTCTCCACGCTGCCCGTGCTCGGCGTGCCGGTGGAATCCAAGTCCCTTCATGGCCTCGATTCCCTCCTGTCCATCGCGCAGATGCCCGGCGGCGTGCCCGTCGCCACCTTCGCCATCGGCAAGCCGGGGGCGATCAACGCCGCGCTTTTCGCCGCCTCCCTGCTCGCGCAGAGCGACGCCGGGACGCGACGCGCCTGGCGGAAGTTCCGCACGGCGCAGACGGCGAAAGTCCTGAAGGCCAAGCTGCCGTGAGCACCGGCCTGGCGATTCATCCCGGGAAAACCATCGGCGTGCTCGGCGGCGGCCAGCTCGGCCGCATGCTCGCGCAGGCCGCGAACCGGCTCGGCTACCGGGTCCAGATCTATGAGCCGCAGGAGGATTGTCCGGCCGGCGCCGCGGCCTACCGCGAGGTCAACGCGCCCTACGAGGACCTGGCAGCGCTGACGGATTTTGCCCGGGGCTGCGATGTCATCACGTTCGAGTTCGAGAACGTGCCGGCCGCCTCGCTGCAGGCCATCGAGTCGCTCGCGGTGCTGCGGCCGCATTGGAACGTGCTCTGGACGGCGCAGAACCGCTCGCGCGAGAAGCGCTGGCTGCGCGACCATCAGTTTCCGCACGCGAAGTTCGCCGAGGGCACGGACGTGGCCGCCGGCATCCGCGAGGTGGGCGTGCCCTGCGTGGTGAAGACGGCGGACTTCGGCTACGACGGCAAGGGCCAGCTGAAGGTGATGACCGAGGCCGACATTGCGGCGGCGGTGCAGAAATTTGCCGGGCAGCCGGTCGTCATCGAGCAGTTCGTGGATTTTGCCTGCGAGGTGTCGGCGGTCGTGGCGCGCTCGCCGAGCGCGGCCGTGCGCGTGTTCCCCATCGCCGAGAACATCCACACGAACCACATCCTGGATTTCTCCATCGTGCCCGCGCGCGTGGCGCCGGCGGTGGCCGCCGCCGCCGAGAAGCTGGCCCGGCTCATCGCGGAGAAGATCAACCTCGTCGGTGTGATGGGCGTGGAGTTCTTCGTCACGAAAACGGGCGAGGTGCTGGTCAACGAACTGGCCCCGCGCACGCACAACAGCGGGCACTGGACGCTCGACGCCTGCATGACCTCGCAGTTCGAGCAGCAGGTGCGCGCCATCTGCGGCCTGCCGCTCGGCGCGGTGACCCTGCAGTCGCCGGTCGTGATGGTGAACATCCTGGGCGACGCGTGGGCGCAGGGCGAACCGAACTGGGATGCGCTGCTCGCGCAGCCCAACGTGCGCCTGCACCTTTACGGCAAGACCGACCCGCGGCCGGGCCGGAAAATGGGACATTTCACCGTGCTGGCCCGCGACGCCGACATGGCGCTGGAGTTCGCGCGGAAATACAAGGCGCGCCTCGGCGGAGCCGCGCCTTGATCAGTTGCCCGGCGGCCGGGGTGCGATCGGAGCGGCCGGGGGCGCGGGCGGGACCGGACGATCCGGGACACCGGTGTCCATGACGTATTTCCAGGCGCCGTCGGGCTGGCGTTTCCAGATGCTCAGGAACCAGCCGCCGCGCACGACTTCCTGGCCGTCGCGCCCGGGGCGGCGAGATTCAAAGCGGCCGTAGTTGTAGCCGAGGGTGCCGTCGTCCGAGACGTCGGTGAAATACGCTGACCACGTGAGTGACACGCCCGGCTGGTCGGGCCCCATGCGCTCCTGCACGGCGGCGGGGCCGCGGAATTTCCGCGGATCGGTGTCGATGAACGCGACATCGGGCGCCGCGAAATGCGCGAAGGCGGCATTGATGCCCTGCGCCTTGGCCATGGCGCAGAAAGCGTCCTCCATGGCGGCGACCTCGGCCTTGAGCTTTTCCTTGTCGGGCGCGGCCTGCGCGGGGGTCAAGGCGGACAGGACGGCGAGGAACAGACCGATGACAATGCGTTTGTTCATGGACGCAGTTTGTCTCGGGACCGCCGAGAGGCGAGCCGGCAGCGACGAACGCCCGGTCCGCGAAGGCGGGGTGCCGTCAATCCGCGGCCGGCACCACGAGGCCCCGGCATTCGCCGAGCCCGATGCGCCGCGCCCCGGCGCGCTCAGCGTGACCGCGCAGGATGATTTCGTCCCCGTCCTGCAAAAAGCCGCGGGTCTCGCCGTCGGGCAGATGGATTGGCTCGGTGCCGCGCGCGGTCAGTTCGAGCAGGCAGCCGCGCGAATCCTTCGTCTCGCCCGAGACGGTGCCGCTGCCGAGCAGATCGCCCGGTCGCAGGTTGCAGCCGTTGCTGGCGTGATGCGTCAGCAGCTGCGCGAGCGTCCAATACATTTTTTGGAAATTGCCGGCGGACAGCCGGTGCGGCGGTGCGCCGGTCGCGCGCATCCGCGGCGTGAGGAGCCAGGCCTCCAAGTGGAGATCAAGGCCGCCGAGCGTGGCGTCGCCCGGGTCGCTGAGATAGGGCAGGGGGGCCGGGTCGGCCGCCGGCCGGGAAAAGACCGGGACGCGGAACGGGGCAAGTGCCTCCAGGGTGACCACCCACGGAGAAATCGTGGTGGCGAAATTTTTCGCGAGGAACGGCCCGAGGGGCTGGTATTCCCACGACTGGATGTCGCGCGCCGACCAGTCGTTGAGCAGCACGACGCCGAAAAGCTGGTCGGCGGCCGACGCCAGCGGGATGGGTTCACCCAGCTGGTTGCCCGGGCCGACAAAGGCCCCCAGTTCGAGTTCGTAGTCGAGGCTTTGGCTGGGACCGAAGGCCGGCGATCCTTCCGTCGCGGCCCGGGTCTGGCCGTGCGGCCGGCGGACGAGCATGCCGCTGACCATGATCGACGAACTCCGGCCGTGATAGCCGATGGGCACCCACTTGTAGTTGGGCAGCAGCGGCTGGCCGGGCCGGAACATCGCGCCGACGTTGGTGGCGTGAAAAACGGAAGCGTAGAAATCCGTGTAGTCGCCGATCGCCGCGGGCAGGAGCATCGTGACCTCACGCATGGGCACGAGACACGCGGCGACACGGTCGCGCAGCGCCCCGGCCGGACACGAATCGGCGCCAAGGAGTGCACTCAGGCGGGCGCGGAGGGCGGACCAGGCGGGCGCGCCGAGGGCCATCAGCGCGTTGAGCGTGGGCTGCTGGCAGGCCGCGGCGACGGTGCCGGGCAGCAGGCCGGCGGCGGCGGCTGCGTGGAGATCGAGGATGCGGTCGCCGATCGCCACACCGAGGAGCGCGGGCGAAGCCACTGCCCGGCGAAACGCACCATAGGGCAGATTCTGCAGCGGAAAATCCGTCGTTGCGGCATGGGCGGACTCGAGCCAGCTGAGGCGCGCAGGATCGTGGGTCGGGTTGAGCGTCATGGCCAAGGGGAAGGGGAGGGCGCGAGGGTCGGACGCGAAACCGGCGGAGTCAAACGACTCCGCCGGGGGAAACAAACGCCGGGCCAGGCTCGCTCAGTGGGATTTTTCCTTGGCGGGCATTTCCAGGATTTCCATCGGGGCAAGCCGTGTCGACGGGTTGCCGCCGGCCAGATGCTGCGCGAGAAAGGCCTCCAGCCGGGCGTAATAGGCGATCCGGCCGGCCTCGTTGCGGAAGCCGTGCCCCTCGTCGCCTTGAATGATGACTTCGTAAGGTTTGTTGAATTGTTTGAGCCGGGCCTCCAGGCGGGTCCAGTTCTCGATCTCCACCCGGGGATCGTTGAAGCCGTAGGCGTGCAGTGTGGGCACCCGGATGCGCTCGACGAAATTCACCGGCGAGCGGTCGTGCTTGTAGGTTTTGTCATCGCCCACCCACTCGCGGTAGAACATGTCGTTGCCCCGGCCGAAGCGGCCGCGGGCCCAGCTGGTGATAAGGCCGAGGTCGGAGACGCCGACATAGTTGACGGCGCAGCAATACAGCTCGGGGGTGAAAGTGACGCCGGCAAGGGCGGCGTAACCACCGTAGCTGGCGCCGTAGATCGCCACGCGCTGGGGGTCGGCGATGCCTTGCGCCACCGCCCACTGCACGCCGTCGGACAGATCGTCCTGCATCTTGCCGCCCCACTCGCGCTGGCCGGCCTTCATGAAGCCGTAGCCGTAGCCGCCGGAACCGCGATAGTTGATCTGGAGCACGCTGTAGCCGCGGTTGGCCAGCAGCTGCACCTCGGGGTTGAAATCCCAGCTGTCGCGCACGCCAAACGGCCCGCCGTGCGGATGGATGATCAACGGTCCGGCCTTGCCCTCCGTGCCGGCCGGCCGGGTGAGGTAACCGTGGATGGTCAGCCCGTCGCGCGACTGATAGGAGACCGGCACCATGGGCTGCATGTTGGCGGGATTGATGCGCCGGTTGAACTTGCCGATCATCATCAGGGCCGGCGAGCGCAGGTTGAGCAGATAGTAGGTGCCGGGATCGCGGTCGCTGGCGGCGAACACCACCATGATCTTCTCATCCGCGGAACTGCTGGTGATGCGGTTGTGGGTGCCGGGCAGCGAGGCGTCGATCTTCTGCTGCAGGTCCGTGCGGCCCGGGTCGGCGAAGTGGTAGTAAGACTTGTCGGTCTCGTAACTGACGCCGTAGAATTTGCTGCGGTCCCAGGAGGTCAGCACGGATTCGATCTCTCCCGCCGGATTGTGGAAGAGCACGGGGCCGAGCTGGCGGGTGCGGAGGTTCAGGGCGTGCAGGGCCCCCGTGTCCGTTTGTGCGGTGCTGATGAGATAGAGGTTCTCGTTGTCCGCCGTGAAACGGTCGAACCGCCACTGGGGGTTGTTGGCGGGAAATTCCGCGACCTTGACGAAGCCGCTGTCCGCTTCAGGCCGCACCTCGAAGACGACCTTGTCCCCGTAGAGATAGCTGCGGCCGCGGATCACCCCGTGGTTGTCCACGGCGAGGTCCTGCGTGTCGTCCTTCGGATCATAGCTGCCGACCGCGCGTCGCTCGCCGGTGCGGACATCGAGCAGCCACACGCCGAAATTGTAGCTGCCGACGCTCTTGATGCCTTGGATCATGATACGGTAGGGATCGAACCGGAGCTGGTCGATGATACCCGCCTCGTTGGCGCGGTCCGAGTAGCGCTCGCGGAACGACTCGGCCAGCGCCACGACCTTGCGTTTGCCGATGCTGATGGAACGCAGGGCGGCCGACTCGTTGCCGCCGAGGTCGCCGCCATAGACGATCCACTCGCTGCCTTTCCAGAAATAGAACTCGATGTTCTCGTCCTTGGCGCCGACGAGCGGCTCCACCTTTCCAGTGTCGAGATGCATGAGCGCGATGCCCACCTTGCCGGTCCCGAGCGTGGTGAGGAACGCCAGGTATTGGCCGTCGGGCGAGACCTGGAGCGAGCGGACATCCGGCTCGGCGAAGAAAGCTTCCACCGGCACGGCAGGGGGATTGGCTGCGTGGAGACTGCCGGCGCAAATCAGCGCGAGCGCAGTAATAAGAATGCGGGTGATGCAGGAAACCGGACGGCACAGGTGGTGCATGGCCCCGCAGATTGGCGGACAAAGGGTCCGAGTCAAACGGACTAAAAGTTCCGCTTGGGCCGGCCATCAGGTCGCCGTCTAACCGGCCGGTTTTTACAACGTCGAGAATAATCATTGATACTCGGCGCTGAAAATGCAGCATCCGCCGCAAGAAATTAGCCGGTCAGCTGGTGGTTTCTTACTAACACAACACACACTAGAACTATGAACAATAGCTCCGTAAGTCTACGGAAGCCTTTGGCGCTGCTTGGCGTCGGGCTTTCACTGTTCGCGGCCTCCGCCGCTTTTGCCCAGCAGCCCGCAGCCAGTGCTCAGGCGCTGAAACTCGACAAGTTTGTCGTTACGGGTTCCTACATCCCGATGGCCGGCATTTCCACCGCCATCCCGGTCACGGTCCTGAATGCCCAGGCCATCGAGGACACCGGTGTTACCACCAACGTGCTTGAGATCCTGCGCAAGGCCGCCCCGCAGTTCAGCGGCAACGGCAACTTGGGCAACTCGAACGCCAATATTTCCAGCGGTTCGACGGGTGGCGGTTCGGCTCTGGCCTTCCGCAACACGCAGACTCTGGTGCTCATCAACGGCCGGCGCGCGGCGTATGCCCCGATCCTGTCGTCCGGTGGCTTCCAGTATGTCGACGTCAACCTGATCCCGGTCTCCGCCATCGAGCGCATCGAGATCCTGCAGGACGGCGCCTCCGCCCTCTACGGCACGGACGCGGTCTCCGGCGTGGTGAACATCATCCTCAAGCATGACTACAAGGGCTTTGAGGTGAATGGCTACTACGGCTTCACCGATAACCAGGGCAAGTATGCCCAGCGCAAGTTCTCCGTCGTCGGCGGCACGGGCACCGAGAAGACCTCGATCACGATGGCGGCCGAGTGGTCCTCCGCTGATCCGCTCTGGCAGTTCGAGCGCAGTTTCAGCAATCCGGCCTACGGCACCCCCAGCTTCGCTGGTGTCGTCGACATCGCCGGCCAGTTCTACGTCCTGAAGCCCGGCCTCAATGCGCCCCCGACCGGCACGCACCAGTCGGTTGCCGCCCTGGTCGCTGCTGGCATCTACATTCCGGTCAACCAGACGGCCCTCACCTTTGGCCCGCTCTACGGCGCCGACGGCAAGTATTCGTTCAATCTCGCCAATGCGGTCACGGTGCTGCTCCGCAACGAGCGCAAGAGCGTCACGCTGAATTTCGAGCACAAGGTGAACGATTCGATGACCCTGTTCGGCGACATGCTCTACACGCAGACGGGCACGTTCTCCCAACTGAACGCCCAGCCGACCAACACCACCGCCCCGGCCACCCACCCGCTCAACCCGTTTGACGTGGCCGCGCGCGCGCGCAACCGCTTCGTCGACCATCCCCGCCAATACTACTACGACACGGACAGCCTCCGCGGCGTGCTCGGTCTGCGCGGTTCCTTCGGCAACGGCTACACCTGGGAAACCGGCGCCAACAAGAACATCATCAAGCAGCAATACCGCAACGAAGGCGTGATCGACACCGCGACCCGTGTCGCCGTGGTGGCCGCCGGTCAGATCAACTACTTCGCCCGCCAGCAGGCGGCTGGCGCGGTCGAGTCCTCCGGCATGTTCGGCACGGCCCTCGGCACCTCCACCTCCACCCTGCTGACCTACGACGCCCGCGTGACGGGCGAGGTCTTCGACCTCCCCGCCGGCCCGCTCGGTTTCGCCGCCGGCGTGGAATACCGTGAGGAGACGCTGAACCAGACGGCCGACCGCGGCAGTCAGTCCGCCACCTTCAGCTGGGACTCGGCGACGACCCTCGATCCGTTCAATTCCGGCCGCAACATCAAGTCGGCGTTCGCCGAGGTGCGCATTCCGATCTTCGGCGGCGACGACCACAAGACGGGCGCCCACCTCCTCGAGCTCCAGATGGCCGCCCGCAAGGAAATCTACAGCGACACTGACGACCCGCTCGTGCCGAAGTTCTCGCTCCGCTGGCTGCCGGTGGACGACCAGTTCGCCGTGCGCGCGACCTATTCGAAATCCTTCTCGGCACCCACGTTGTTCAACCTGTTCGGGCCCGGTGGCATCGGCTTCACCGACTCCCTGAGCCTGGCCCGCCTGGGTGGCGGTGCGCGTATCGTCGGCCAGGCCAATGCCCGTTCCGGCGCCAACCCGAACCTGCTGCCTTCCCGCTCGAAGAACTACACCTTCGGCTTCGTCTGGTCGCCCAAGGCCGTCAAGGGCCTGTCCCTCACGCTGGACTACTTCGACATCAAGCAGACCGACCTGATCTCCACCATCGGTTCGGAGACCATCCTGCAGGACGTGGAACTGCTCGGCACCGCCTCGGCCTATGCCAATTTCGTCCGCATCGGGCCCGCCAGCGACACCTCGCAATTCGTCAACGGCGCCAAGATCACGGCCGCCGGCCAGATCGGCAACCGTTCGATCGACGACATCTACGTCACGGACACGCTGGTCAACATCGCCCAGCAGCACCTGGCGGGTATCGACATGAAGGTGGATTACACCTGGAACTCGGACGCTCTGGGCAAGTTCGACATGAGCCTCGCCGGCACCTACTACGACAAATACATCGCCCAGACCCTCCCGAGCGAGCCTGAGTTCGAGACGGCCGGCTATGCCACGAACTTCAACGGCACCATCGCCAAGTGGCAGACCTACACGTCGGTGAACTGGAGCCGCGGCAAGTGGCGCGGCACCCTCGGCTGGACCTATATTCCCTCGGTGGATGACGCCAGCGCCGACCCGGCGGAAACGGATGTTGCCTTTGACACCCAAGTCGAGGCCTACCACTCCTTCGATATCTCGGGTTCGTATACCTTCGGTTCGGAGTGGAAGATGCTCAGTGGCGCGACCGTCCGCATCGGCGCCAACAACGTGCTCAACGAAGCCATGCCGATGGCCGGCAGCACGTTCACCGAGTCCAATGGCGACATCTCGACCTATAATCCGATCGGTCGGTTGATCTTCATGGACGTCCGCTTCAAGTTCTAAGCACGTCCCGTCCTGTTTCAGCTTCAAGGCGGCCCGGTCACCCGGGCCGCCTTTTTCTTGGGAGGGGCGACGGATTCCGCCACTAAAGGCTGGCCCGCCGGGATTTGGCCGGCCGGATTATTTGCTTGATACTCCCCACACCGGCATGTCTAGTCGCCGAACCTAGTCAGAGGACCGCGTTTTTTCCGCGGTCAGTCAGTCAACACAACACAAACCAAACTATGAACATGTATTCCGTAAGGAATTGGCTGGCCGCGCTTTCCTTGGTCGCGAGCCTCGGCCTGATCAGCACCGCAGTGGCGCAAGACACCGCTGCTACCGAAAAGAAAGACGATACGGTCACGCTCGAGAAATTCTCGGTCACGGGTTCGCGCATCATGCGCCGCGACATCGAGACCCCGGCCCCCGTAGTCGCTTACAGCGCGGCGGACATCGAGGCCAAGGGTTACACCAACATTGGTGATTTCATCCAGAGCCTGCCGTTCAACACCGGCGCGGCCAATTCGATCTACCAGACCGCCAGCTTCCTGCGCGGCGCCGCGACGACCAATGTCCGCGGTCTCGGTTCACAGCGCTTCCTGACGCTGATTGACGGCCGCCGGGCGGTCCCCTACGCGCTCACGAACAGCGGCAACCGCTCCGTGTTTGACTTCAACAGCCTCCCGGCCGCCGCGATCGACAGCGTCGAGTTCCTGAAGGACGGTGCCTCCGCCATCTACGGTTCCGACGCCATCACCGGTGTGCTCAACATCAAGCTGAAGAAGAACTACTCCGGCCTGTCCCTGAGCGGTTACTACGGCAACACCCAGGGCCATGACACCGGCACCCAGCAGGTCAGCCTCGTGGCCGGCAGCGGCACCGGCAAGACCCGCATCATGACCGCGCTCGACTTCAAGAGCTCGAACTCGAACTTCCTGCGCGACTACGACATCAAGAGCACCGACTACAGCGCCAGCGGCCGCGGCATCAACCAGAACTCTTCGCTGAACTTCCCGGCGAACATCACGATCAACGCCGCCCTCGGCACCCAGCTCGGCCTGCCGGCCAGCGGCACCCTCGTGGTCAACGGCGGCACCCTCCTCGCCAGCCCGACGCTCGGCGACTTCAGCCGCGTCACGGCGGTCACCAACGTGAACCGCTACGATTTCGTGCAGACCTACCAGCGCTATCCGGCCTACTTCTACAACAGCGCCTTCACCGAGATTGAACATGACATCAACGAGAACCTGAAGGCCTTCGCCAAGTTCACCTACAGCGACAACTTCACGTTCTACGCGTTCACCCCGGGCGTGATCAACTTCCCGACGGAAGGTCTCTCCCTGCCGGCCAACAGCCCCTACAATCCGTTCGGCATTGCCGTGACGACGCTCCTGGCCCGCACCAGCTTCGGCCCCGTCCGCAAGTTTGACACCGAGTCGCTGGCCGCCAACGCCATCGTCGGCCTCAAGGGCACGGTCATGCAGAAGTGGGACTGGGAGGCCGCCGCCTCCTACGGCATGAACCGCGTGACCACGATCTCGCGCAATGCCATCCGCGCCTCGACCTTCCAGTCGGCCTTGAACGGCACGCTCACCGGGTTCGTCGGTTCGTTCTTCAACCCGTTCGGCCCGTCCTCGAACCCGAACCTCGCCAACGCCCTGTTCACCACCTCCACCGCTTCCAACCGCGCGGAGAACACCACCTTTGACGCCAACGTCTCCGGCTCGCTCTATGACCTGCCGGCCGGTGAACTCGGCTTCGCGGCCGGGGCTGAGTATCGCAAGGAAGAACTCGTCACCAATCCCGACACCGCCCCCTACCTCGGCTCCGGCGGCGGTCTCCCGCTCACCGGCCGGCGCGAGGTGTCCTCGTTCTACGCGGAAGTCACCGCCCCCATCACCAAGTTCCTCGAACTGCAGGGTGCGGTCCGCCATGAACGCTACAGCGACTTCGGCAACACGACCAAGCCCAAGATCGCCGCAAAGGTCACCCTCCCGAAGACGAAGTTCGCCAGCGTGCTCCTCCGTGGCTCGTATTCCGAGTCCTTCCAGGCGCCCGCGCTCGGCCTGCTCTACGCCTCCCAGACCATCGGCTTCTCCTCCACCGTGCTGCAGGACCCGCTCCGGCTGCAGGATCCCCCGCAGCAACAGCGCATCGTCACCGGTGGCAATCCGAACCTGCTGCCCGAGACCGCCGAGAGCAATTACTACGGCGTCGTGGTGGAAGACATCGGCGGCATCAAGAACTTCTCGATCAACGTCGACTACTTCAAGTTCCGCATCAACCAGGTCATCGTGACCCCGAGCGCGAACTTCCTGCTCTCCGAGCAGGGTCGCATCCAGTTCCCGAACGCCATCGTGCGTGACGGCGCCGACGGCCCGATCACCCGCATCGATTCCGTGCCCTCGAACAATCCTGCGGCCTTGCAGATCTACCGCGGCTTTGATGTCGGCGTGAACTACCGCCTGAACAACACCCGCTTCGGCGACTACATCTTCAACGCCGAAGCCACCCGCATCCTGGAGATCGGTTCCGATTCCGGCTTGGGCGGTGGTTACTTCGACAACGTCGGTCTCTACAACAACCCGAAGTGGCGCGGCACGGCCAGCGTGAGCTGGCGCTATAAGGTTTACGGCGCCTCGCTCGGGGCCGACTACATCGGCAAATACTTCAACGATGGCTACACGGCGGCGGGCTGGGACGAGGGTGCCTACACCCTTTTCTCGGGTTCCTTCAGCTACCGTGGCTTCCTCGGCGCGACGCTCACCGTCGGCGTGAACAACCTCCTCGACAAATTGCCGCCGTTCAACGGCTACGACACGGCGAGCTTTGATCCGAACACCTACGGCGCCGGCGCCATGGGCCGCTTCATCTACGTTCGCGTCCGCAAGGAATTCTAAGCGAACTGACCAGCAGAAAACTTCCACGGGCTTCCCTCACGGGGAGCCCGTTTTTTTGCGGCTGACTATTTGGTCGCGGACCCATTGATTCATTCTCCAACACACTGATGAAAATCACCCTCGCTACAATTGTCGCCGCCGGAGCGCTCGCGCTCACGGTTTCGGCCGCCCCGGCGGTCCCCCCAGAGATCCCGGTCGAGACCCTGTTCCAGAACCCCACGATCTCCAACCTGGAGTTCTCCCCGGACGGCAAGAAAGTCCTCTGCCTCGTTCCCTACGAGCGACGGCAGAACCTCGCGGTCATCGACCTGGAAAAGGGCGCCAAGAACCTGCTGAGCAGCTTCAAGGACCAGCAGGCGACTTCGCCCTTTTGGGCCAGTGACAATCGCATCCTTTTCGGGGTGGATGACAAGGGGAAGGAGCAGTTTCAGATCTATGCCGTCAATCCGGACGGTTCGGAAGCAGTGACCCTGCCGTTTGACCGGTCGGTCCGCCTGAAGAAAAGACTGCCCGATGATCCGAAGAATTTTCTCGTGCTGGCCGGTATCACCTACCGGACCTGGTGGGACGTAGCTCTCATGAATCTAAAGACCGGCAAGTTGTCGCCGCCGATTGCCCGGGCACCCGGCAATGTGGAAGACTACGTGATCGACCACAAAAACGTCGTCCGGGTGGCGATGGTTTCCGACAACGTGACTAAAATCAACAAGGTGCTGTATCGCGACGCCAACCTGGAGGAATGGCAGGAGCTCACATCCTACCCGTTCGATCACGAGGGTTGGACGCCCATCGCCTTCGACGGCGACAATCGAACGCTCTTTGTCTCTTCCGACATCGGGCGCAAGACCCGGGCGATCTACCGCTACGACACGGCCACGAAAACCATGGGCGAACTGGTCTTCGCCGACGACACCTACGACATCCACACCGACGATGTGAATGCGATCATCTATGATGAATCCAAAGACAAGGTCGTCGGTATCCAGTATGAGGCCGACCGCCGCCGCTTCCACTGGCTCGATGAGGAGATGAAGGCGATTCACGGCCGCATGGAAAAGGCGCTGCCCGACACGGTGCACCAGCCCGTGCAGTTCGCCGAGGATGGCTCCAAGATCATTTTCTATTCCTATAGCGACCGCGATCCCGGGGTTTTTTATATCTATGACCGGAAGCGCCAGCAGGTCAGCGAACTCGCCGTCATCAAGCCGGCTATCGACCCCGCGCAGATGGCGCCGAAGAAGCCGGTCGTCTTCAAGGCCCGCGACGGCCTCACGCTGCACGGTTACCTGACCCTCCCGGTCGGGCGCGATGCGAAGAACCTGCCGCTCATCATCCATCCGCATGGCGGCCCCTACGGTCCACGCGACATGTGGGGCTACGATCCGGAAGTGCAGTTCTACGCCAATCGCGGCTACGCCGTCCTGCAGATCAATTTTCGCGGCTCCGGTGGCTACGGCGCATGGTTCGAGGCGGCCGGCTTCAAGAAATGGGGGTTGGAGATGCAGGACGATCTTTCCGATGGCGTGAAATGGGCCGTGGATCAGGGACTGGCCGATCCGAAGCGCGTGCTCATCGCCGGCGCGAGCTATGGCGGCTATGCCACGATGGCCGGGCTGGTCTACACTCCGGAACTCTATTGCGCGGGCATCAATTACGTCGGCGTGGTGGACATCAATAATCTCATTCCCAAAGCGATGCCGGCGGACCTGATGCACTGGCGCCATACCCGGTTGGGCAATCCCGGGGACAGCGCGGACAGGAAGCGTGTTCATGACACTTCACCGGTGCATTTTGCCGAACGCGTCCGCGTGCCCCTGCTGATGGCCTACGGCAAAAACGACCCCCGGGTCACGATCGACCAGGCTTATGACATCGAGCGGGCCCTCAAGCGTTCCAATGTGCCCTACGAGCTGATCATCGAGAAGGACGAGGGCCACGGGTTCCGCATGGAGGAGAAGCGCATCGCCTTCTACAAGCGGATCGATGCCTTCCTCAAGCAGCACGTGCCGACGGCCGCGCCTTAGGCGAAACGCAATATCACCGCGCCGGTGTTTCCCGTCCAGTCAAACGACGGAAAGCCCCGGCCCGGGGCCCGCCGGCCGAGGATTTTTCTTTGCGCGTAAGTCCGGCACCGCCGGCTTTCGACTCCGTTGGTCAGGACGGCGTGCGTGACCGCCACCTGGCCCACGCCGCGCACGGCGATGCGCAATTGCGCGTCGGATGAATCCGCCGGCACGGTGAATTCCCGCTTCAACTTGCTGTGCGGCCGGGCCGCGGCGGCCCGGAACTCGATGGTGAAGCGTCCGGCCAGTTCGCGCCAGGCGCCGGTTTCGTCCTGCTGCTCGACGATCACCTTCTGCACCGCCGGGGCGAAGTTGTGCACCATGAACTGCAGCTGCCACGCGCCGCACACGGGCGTCGCCTGCCACACCAGCTCCGGCTTTCGGGCGACGCGCTTCAGCCACGCCCGCCAGTCGGCCAGCCGGCGTTCGTCGACGTCCAGCACGGCTTCGTTCGGGCCTAGAGCCTGCGGATCACGGCTCTGCCGCCACAGGGCCTGCGCCGCCTTGCGCCCCGCCTTTAGAGCGAGGGCAAAATTGGCTGCGGTCGCTTGCATCTGCTTCAGGTAGGGCGAGGCTTCCCCGCCGAGCCGCGGCTCACCGGGACGGTTCGCCCTACCCTTTGTGATGATCCGTCTTAGCTTGAACACATCCCGGGCCGCCTGCCGTACGAAGACATCGCGCTCGGCCAGATAAAGCCGGAACGCCACGCTGGCGGCCAGCGGCGCCGGCAGTTTCGTCCGGCTGAGCCGCGTGAAAAACTTCCGCTCATGCTCGTAGGTTTTTAATCCCTCGTTGCCGGCCAGGACATCCCAGCGGTCGTTGATCTGCCAGCGGGCGTATCCGGCGAAAGCGCATTCGTCCGCCGCCAACAGCGTGCGCGCCAGGTCGCGCGGGCTCTTGGTGGGGAAAACCCGTTCAAGTCCGCGGGCCAGCATCGCGGTGGCGTCATCCGCGTCCGGTTCCCGCCAGAGGTTGGCCGCGGCCGCATCCACGAGCGTGGTCGTCTCCAGCGCGAGGCGTTGCGGCTCCCAAGAAGTGACCAGAAAACCCTCGGCCTTGACCGCGGTGCAGCGTTGCCACCAGGAGCGGATGTTGGCCAGCCGGTCGCCGAACACCGGCAGCGGCTCATGGCGGAACGAGCCGTTCATCGGGCAGCCGTAATAGGCGATGCCTTGCTGCCGCAGCGCGGGCAGCAGGTCGCGCTCGGCGAAATTGAAGAACTCCACGCGGGGTTTGCGGTTGAACGGGTAGTAATACCAGTCGTAGGCCGTGATTCCGCGCGGCAGCAGGGGAATGGCCTCGGGCGTGAAATACAGCATGTCCGCCCATAGGCCCATCGACAGGTTGAGCGAAGTGCACAGCGCGTGCAGCCGGTTCACGTGCCCGGCGAAATGCCCGCCCAGCCCAAGCCGGGCGACCTCTTCGCGACAGCGCGGGCATTTTCCCAGGTGGAACGACTCATCGAGGCCGACGTGGATCTTGCCCGCGGTGCAATACGGCGCCACGTCGCGCAGCAGCTTGTCCGCGATTTCCATGGTGCGTGGATGCAGCGGACAGATCTGCCCGGTTTCCAATGGCCGGCCGCGCTCGTCGCGCAGCTCGTTCAGGTCGCGCCATTCCGGGTGCTTGATCAGATACTGGGTGTGCCCGAGCAGGTTGACGATCGGCACGACGCGGATGCCGTTCTGCGCCGCGACCAGCACGAGCTCGCCCAATTCCTGATAGGTGTAGGCATCGTCGCGGCCGATGCCCGGCAGGCTGGGGTAGTGCACCGCGTCCTCAAGGTGCAGGTAGAGTTCCTCGTAACCCCATGCCGCATACCGGGGCAGGAGCGCTTTGAGGAAATCCAGCCGCTCAACCTGCCGCGCAAGATCCCACTGGAAGGCGCGAATCGGGGTTCTCACGGGGGAGGGAATGGCCATGCAGGAGTCGGTCAATGTTTTGGCTGTTGCGGGTAGGGCGAGTCGTCTCGACGAGCTGAAGCGCGGGACGGCTCATTCGGAGGATTCGCCCCACCAGAATGCTAATACGCGCATGCTAAATGGCTCAGCCGCGCTTCTGGCGGATGAGCTGCTCGAGCTTCACGATGTCGGCCGCGAAGACGCGGATACCCTCGGCGGTTTTCTCCGTGGCCATGGCGTCCTCGTTCAACGCGAAGCGGAAGCTTTTTTCGTCAAAGGTCACCGGCTGCAAGTCCGCGGCCTGCGCCTTGACCGGATCGAGCTTGCGGACGAGCGGCTCGGTCCCGGCCTTGAGCTCGCCGAGCAACGGCGGGCTGATGGTGAGCAGGTCGCAGCCGGCGAGCTCGGTGATCTCGCCCTTGTTGCGGAAGGACGCGCCCATGACCTCGGTGGCATGGCCGAATTTCTTGTAATAGGTGTAGATCTCGGTGACCGACTTCACGCCCGGATCCTCGGCGGGGGCGTAGTCCTGGCCCGTGTTTTTCTTATACCAGTCGAGGATGCGGCCGACGAAAGGGGAGATGAGCTGCACCTTGGCCTCGGCGCAGGCGACCGCCTGGGCGAACGAAAAGAGCAGGGTCAGGTTGCAGTTGATCTTTTCCCGCTGGAGCAACTCGGCGGCCTTGATGCCCTCCCAGGTGGCGGCGAGCTTGATGAGGATGCGCTCGCGCGGCAGGCCGGCTTTCTCGTAAAGGCCGATGATCTCGCGGGCCTTGGCGATGGAGCCGTCGCGGTCGAACGACAGGCGCGCGTCCACTTCGGTCGAGACGCGGCCGGGCACGATCTGGAGGATCTCGGCGCCGAAGAGGACCAGCAGGCGGTCGATGACCTGCGCGGTGGTGGCCGTCGCCCCGGCGTCCTTGACCGCCTGGTCCAGCAGGTGCGCGTAGCCGGGCATCGCGGCGGCCTTGAGGATGAGGCTGGGGTTGGTCGTCGCGTCCTGCGGCGCGTATTCCTTCATGCTGGCAAAGTCACCGGTGTCGGCCACGACCTTGGTGAACTGCTTCAGCTGCTCAAGTTGGTTGGGATGGTTCATGCGTGGGATGCTGGGTTGAGGCTAAAACCGTGGGGTGGGCCCGCAAATAGTTTCGCATCCACTCGAGGCCGCCGTCCTCGTCGGCGAAGGCGCCGTCCAGTTGCGATTCAAACGCCGCATCAAGCACCGGTTTGAACTGCGGCCCGGGCGCCAGGCCCAGTGCGATGAGATGGCGGCCCTGCACCACGGGCTTTGGGGCGGCATGCTCGAGCGCGAGCCGGCGCGCGGCGTCGCGGAGGTGACCGAGGCGCACCACGGTCTCGTTGGGCACCAGCGGCGGCCGGCCGAGGTGGTCGGATTGCATCACCGCGATGAGCTGGTCGATGGTGGCGGGCTCGATCTTGCGGGCCAGCCGGCGGACGGTGGTGTCGCGGACGACCAGGCCGCCCTGGTGGTGCAAGAGATGATTCATCACGAGCGGCCGCACAAAATTGACCAGTTCCAGCGGCGCCCCGATGCGCTGCAGGAAGGTTTCCGCGGGCAGCCCGCCCGCCGCCTCGTGCTCGGGGCTCACCCAGCGCAGCTTGCCGCGCCGCAGCGCCTGCTTGGTCGTGCCGGGTTTGCCAAAGTCGTGGGCCAGCACGCTGAAGGAGAGGAGGCGCCGGGCCTCGGCCGGACTTTCGCGCCACGTCGCCAGGCCGACCAGGGCGTCGAGGCAATGGCAGGTGTGGACGAACACATCGCCCTCGGGGTGCCATTCGGGCTCCTGCGGCACGCCGTCGAGCGCGGCCACTTCCGGGAAATGCCGCAGCCAGCCGCTTTGCTTCAGCACGAGGAGGCCGGCGGAGGGCTTGACGGCCTTGGTCGCCCACTTGTCCCATTCGCCCCAGACGCGCTCAATGGCCAGCTCGGCGTAGGTGTCGCTGATGGAGCGGCAGAGCGCGGCCGTCTCCGGGGCGAGCGTCAGGTCGAAACGCGCCGCAAACTGGAACGCCCGCAGCACGCGCAGCGGATCCTCGGTGAAGGCCGGGCCGGTGTGCCGCAAAATTCTTTTCTGCAGGTCGCCGGCGCCGTCATGGAAATCCAGCACGCGGTGGGCGAACGGGTCGTAGGCCATCGCGTTGATCGTGAAGTCCCGGCGGGCGGCCGCCTCGGCCTCGGTCAGCGCCGGATCGGGCGCGACGGCAAAGCCGCGGTGGCCGGCGCCGGTCTTGGACTCGCGGCGGGGCAGGCTGAAATCGTATTCGGCGCCCTCCAGCCGGACCTTCAGCACGCCGAAGCTGCGCCCGACGACGTCGGTGGGGCCGAACGGTCCCAGGGCCCGGCCCAGCGCTTCGTAATCCAGCCCGTAGACCTCGATGTCGAAATCCTTCGGCTCGAGCCCGAGCTGCCAGTCGCGCACGCAGCCGCCGACCAGCAGCGGCCGTCCGCCCGCGGAACGCAGGGCGGAGAGGGCGGCGAGCAGGGGCGGCGGCAGCTTCATTCTCTGGATTGACGGAAGGCGTTCCAGGCCACCAGCAGCCAGCCGGCGAGGAAGGCCAGTCCGCCGAGCGGGGTCACGGGGCCGAGGATTTTTGGGCCGCCCAAGGACAGCCAGTAGAGCGATCCGGAAAACAGGACCACGCCGACGCTCCAGCAGACGCCGATCCAGCGGACATTGGTCCAGCCGCCCGCAATTCCGACCAAGGCGAGCAGGGCCACCGCGTGGATGAGGTGGTAAAGCACGGCGGTTTGCCAGGTGGCGACCGAGCCCCGGGCCGTGAGGGTCTCCTTGAGCGCGTGGGCGCCGAAAGCCCCCAGCGCTACCCCGGCAAAACCAAGAATTCCGGCGGCGAGGGTGATCCAGTGAAGATGACGGTTCATGGGGCGGGAGATTTATCCGACGACGGTAGCCAAACCAACACATCATTGCCCGGCTATTTCAATGTGTTTCGCCGGATCGCCGTCGCCCGCGGTCAAAACCTGCTTTGGCGGGGGAGTTTCCCTTGCGGTGACCGCTGTAAACCTCGATTTTCGAGGGGTTAAGCCGCTCCGGCGGCTGATTTCAGAAATGTGAAGGGTTCGGGGTTGACAGGGCATGCCGAAAACCTTCCCTTTGGCCCCTTTCCGCAAATGAAAACCTATCTGGCCAAGAATGAGACCAAGCAGCCCGCCAAATGGCATCTGATCGATGCCGAAGGGCAGGTGCTGGGCCGTCTCGCTGTTAAAGCCGCCAACATCCTCCGTGGCCGGCACAAGCCCACCTACACGCCCCACGTCGACACCGGCGACTTCGTCGTCGTCATCAACGCGAGCAAGATCGTCCTCACCGGCAAGAAGGAAGAGACCACCGAATACATGTCGTTCTCCGGCTTCGTCGGCGGCGAGAAGTATCGCAAGCTCACCGACGTGCGCCGCAAGAAGCCCGAGTTTATCATCATGCAGGCCGTCAAAGGTATGCTCCCGCGGAACCGCCTGGCGGCCAAGATGCTGACCAAACTCCGCGTCTTCCCGGGCGCCACCCACGATCACGCGGCCCAGAACCCTGTTGTTTTAAAGTAACCCATGAGCGCTGAAACCTCCGTCTTCCTCGGCACTGGCCGCCGCAAGTCCGCCACCGCCCGCGTCCGCCTTATCGCCGGCACCGGCCAGCTTTCGGTCAACGACCGCAAGTTCGAGTCCTATTTCACCCACGACAACTTCGTGAAGCGCGCCGTCGCCCCGCTCGTCACCGCCGACAGCCGGGAGAAGTTCGACGTCATCGTGAACGTCGCCGGCAGCGGCATCAGCGCCCAGTCCGGCGCCGTGGCCCACGGCATCGCCCGCGCCCTCCTCAAGTTCAATCCCGAGCTCCGCGTCACCCTCAAGAAGGCCGGTCACCTCACCCGTGACCCCCGCGAGAAAGAGCGCAAGAAGGCCGGCCAGCCCGGCGCCCGCAAGCGCTTCCAGTTCTCCAAGCGTTAATCGCCCGGACTGGATCACGACTCACCCGAAGCGGAGCGCCCCACGGCCTCCGCTTCTTTTTTGTCCTCACGAAACTTCTCGATTCCCCCCGGGGAATTCATAATTCTACCGCTCCCTGAAATGAATGTCGGCATCGTCGGCGCGTCGGGTTACTCCGGCGAAGTTCTGGTCAAGCTCCTCCTCGGTCATCCGCAGGTCAAACTGACCGCGGTCACCTCCCGCCAGCATGCGGGCAAGCCGCTCGCTTCCCTGATCCCGGCCCTGCGCGGGACCGCGGCCGAGCAGCTCAGGTTCATCGACTCCGACGCCGCCGCCCTCGCGGCGCGCAAGGACATCGACGTGTGGTTCCTGGCCCTGCCGCACGGTGCCGCCGCCGACTTCGCGCAGGCCCTCGTGCCGGCCGGCCGCAAGGTCATCGACCTCAGTGCCGACTTCCGCGTGGCCGACCTCGCCACCTACGAGAAATACTACGGCGCGCACCACGCGCCCGGGTTGCTGCCCTCGGCGCGCTTCGTCCTGCCCGAGCTGACGGATCCCAAGTGGAAGTCCGAGATCAAGCTCGCCGCCGCCCCCGGCTGCTACCCGACCAGCACCCTCGTGCCGCTTGTGCCGCTGCTCCGGGCCGGCGTTGTCGCGCGCGAACACATTGTCGTGAACTCCTTCAGTGGCGTCAGCGGCGCCGGCAAGAAACTCGACGAGATGTATCTCTACGTCGAGCGCACCGAGAGCGCCAAGGCCTACGGCCTGCTGAAGCACCGGCATATCTCCGAGATCGAGGAACAGCTTTCCCTCGCCGCCGGCGCGCCAATCATCGTGCAGTTCAACCCGCACCTCGCGCCGATGCGCCGCGGCATCGCCACCACCATCACCGTGCCCGCGGCGAAAGGCGCCACCATCGAGTCGCTCTACGCGGCCTGGCGCGCGACCTACGCCAGCCGGCCCTTCGTCGCGATTTTGCCCACCGGCGAGACGCCCGACACCGCCCATGTCACCGGCACCAACCGGGTGGACATCTCCGCCGTCCACGACGCCCGGACGGGCAACTTCGTGATCACCTCCGCGGTCGACAACCTCATGAAGGGCGCCAGCGGCCAGGCCGTCCAGATCATGAACCTCTGGTGCGGCTTCCCTGAGACCGCCGGGCTCGCCTGATGCCGTCCGGCGCGCCGCGCCGGACCCTTTCCCCTCAATGACCCAACTCACCGTTACCCTGGATAGCGCCGGCCTCACCGATGTGCCCGGCTTCGAATGCGCCGGCGTGCCCTGCGACATCCGTGAGAAGCACGACCTCAAGCGCCTCGACCTCGCGTTGATCTTCTCCCTGCGTCCCTGCACCGCCGCCGGCACCTTCACGACCAACGCCGTCAAGGCCGCCCCGGTGCTGCTCGACCAGAAGCACCTCGCCGAGGGCGGGCCGTTCCACGGCATCATCGCCAACTCCGGCAACGCCAACGCCTGCACCGGCCCCGACGGCCTGCGCGACGCCCAGCTGACCGCGCAGCGCGCCGCCGCCTCGCTCAACTTCAAGCCTGCCTCGTTCTTCGTGTGCTCGACCGGTCGCATCGGCCAGCCGATGCCGATGCCCCGGCTCCTCAAGGGCCTCGAGCGCGCGGTCAGCGAGAAAGGCCGCACCCCCGCGCACGGCAAGCAGGCCGCCGACGCCATCCTGACCTCCGACACCCGGGCGAAGACCGTCACGGTGAGCTTCACCTACGACGGCAAGAAGCACTTCGTCTCCGGCATCGCCAAGGGCGCGGGCATGATCCAGCCCAACATGGCCACCATGCTGGCGTTCCTCGCGACGGATTTCTCCGTGCCGCGCAGCTTCCTCCAAAAGACGCTCTCCGAGGCCGTCGCCGGCACCTTCAACTGCATCACCGTGGACGGCGACATGAGCACCAACGACACTGTGCTCATGCTGGCCAACGGCCACTCCGGCGTCAGCGTCGGCGACAAGAGTCCGCGCGAGCTGCGCGTGCTGTTCGCCGAGGCGGTCTGGAAGGCCTGCGAGGCGCTGGCCGAGAAGATCGTCTCCGACGGTGAGAAGATCACCAAGGTGGTCGAGCTCCGGATCAACGGCGCGGCTTCCGCCGAGGACGCCGAGAAGGTGGCCCGCGCCATCGGCAACTCGCTGCTGGTAAAATCCTCCTGGTATGGCGAGGACCCGAACTGGGGCCGCCTGGCCGACGCCGCCGGCTACGCGGGCGCCAAGCTGGTCGAGGCCAAGCTGGACATCCTTTACAACGACACGCCGGCAATGACCGCCGGCAAGCCGCATCCCGAGCTCAAGCCGAAGTGGAAGGAGATCGTGAAGGCCCGCCGCTTCACCATCACACTGAACCTCCACCTCGGGAAGGCGACGTTCCGCCTGCTCGCGAGCGACCTCACCGAGGGTTACGTGAACTACAACAAGAGCGAGTGAAGCGAGGGCGGAGTTTTGTAGGTCGGGGTTTATCCCCGACAGGTCGCGGCTTCATGTCGGGCGTAAAGCCCGACCCACCTCAACCGATCTGTTGTGGGCTCCGTCCGCCACCGGTTTGTCACTCAATAATCGCTTGCAGTCGCCCGCGAATCGCCCCCACATTTCCTCACAAATAATTTGACGGGACGCCGTTTCATTTGCGCGCGCGCCTGTCGTTATCTCCGCAACACCTCGTCACAAATCATGCTCAAATTCCCCAACAAGATCCTGTTCGTCGGCTACGGCGCCGTGGCCGAATGCACCCTGCCCATTCTCTTCAAGCACCTCCAGGTGCCGGCGAAGAATGTCACGGTGATGGATTTTGCGGATCGCAAGGCCAAGCTCGCGCCTTGGATCAAGCAGGGTGTCCGTTATGTGCGCGACCGCGTGACCGAGGCCAACATGGGCGCGTTGCTCGCGAAGCATGTCGGCCCCGGCGACCTGCTCATCGACCTCGCCTGGAACATCGACGCCTGCGAGATCCTCCAGTGGTGCCACGACCACGGCGTGAAGTATATCAACACCTCGACCGAGCTCTGGGATCCCTACGCGCACGGCGCCAACGCCCATCCGACCAAGAAGACGCTTTATTACCGCCACATGAACCTGCGGCGGATGACCGCCAAGTGGCAGACCAAGGGCCCGTCCGCCGTCATCGAGCACGGCGCCAACCCCGGCCTCATCTCCCATTTCGTCAAGCAGGGCCTCATCGACATCGGCCACAAGCTCATCAAGGACGGGAAGGCCGCGGGCAAGAAAGCCGAGAAGATCGCCGGCCTCATCGCGACCCGCCAGTTCAACCACCTCGCGCACACCTTGGGGGTGAAGGTCATCCACTGCTCCGAGCGCGACACCCAGATCACGAACCAGCCGAAGGAAGTGGACGAGTTCGTGAACACCTGGAGCATCGAGGGCTTCCGCGAGGAAGGCACCACGACCGCCGAAATGGGCTGGGGCACGCACGAGAAGACGCTCCCGGCGCACGCCTTCGAGCACACGGAAGGGCCGCGCAACCAGATCTGTCTCGCCCGCATGGGCATGAACACCTGGGTCCGCACCTGGGTGCCCAACTACAACATCCTCGGCATGGTCGTCCGCCACGGCGAGGCCTTCACCATCTCCGACAAGCTCACGGTCTGGAAGAACGGCAAGGCCGTCTACCGCCCGACGATGCATTACGCCTATTGCCCCTGCGACGAGGCCATCGCCTCGCTCAACGAGATGCGTGGCTACAACTACCGCCTCGTCGAGAACCAGCGCATCATGAACGACGAGATCACCAAGGGTTCCGACATCCTCGGCGCGCTGATCATGGGCCACGACTACAACTCGTGGTGGGTCGGCTCCGATCTCAGCATCGAGGAATCCCGCCGCCTGGTCCCGCACCAGAACGCCACCACCATGCAGGTCGCCATTTCCGTCGTCGCCGCGTCGATGTGGATGATCGAAAATCCCGAGCAGGGGGTCGTCGTCGCCGACGAGCTGCCGCATGATTACATCCTCAAGATCGCGAAGCCCTACCTCGGCAAGTGGATCTCCACGCCCTCGGACTGGACCCCGCTGCAGAGCCGCGACACGACCTTCGACGGTTACCACAAGCCCGACCTCGACCGGAAGGATCCGTGGCAGTTCAAGAACTTCCTGGTGACGGACGCCGGGTGACGCGCCGCCCATGATCACGAAGACCCGCCTCCAGCAACTCGCCCAGCAACACGGCACCCCGCTGTTCGTCATCGACCATGACGCCCTGCGGAAGGCCTACCGGGAATTCCGCCGGCACCTGCCGCGCATCCAGGTCTACTACGCGGTCAAGGCCAACCCCGATCCGCTGATCGTGCGCACCCTCTTCAAGGAGGGCGCGAGCTTCGACGTCGCCTCGATGCCGGAGTTCAAGATCGTCTACGACAACATCAAGCAGATGCCGGCGAAGCAGCGCCAGCAGTGGATCTGGGACAAGATCATCTACGCTAACCCGACCAAGCCGACGGACACGCTCGAGCAGCTGAACAAATACAAGCCGCTCGTCACCTTCGACAACCTCGAGGAGATCCACAAGATCAAGCAGCACGCGCCGGACGCCGGCCTCGCGCTGCGCCTCAAGGTGCCGAACACCGGCGCGATGGTGGAGCTCTCGTCCAAGTTCGGCGCCCTGCCGGGCGAGGCGGTGGACCTCATCCTCGAGGCCGACCGGCTCGGCCTGACCGTCGAGGGCATCAGCTTCCACGTCGGCAGCCAGACGACCAACTTCGAGAACTACGTCCAGGCGCTCAGCCTCACCGCCAACATCTTCCAGGAGGCCAAGGACCGCGGTTACACGAAGATGAACCTGCTCGACATCGGCGGCGGTTTCCCGGCGCCGTATGACTCCTCGGTGCGGCCGTTCCCCGAGCTGGCCAAGGTGATCAACACCGAGCTCGACCGCCTTTTCCCGAAAAACATCCAGGTGCTCGCCGAGCCCGGACGTTTTCTCGCCGCCGTGTGCGGCACCAGCATCTCGTCGGTCATCGGCAAGGTCGTGCGCGAGGGCAAGACGAGCTTCTACATCAACGACGGCGTCTACCACACCTACTCAGGCATCATCTTCGACCACTGCAAGTATCCGATCCACTCGTTCAAGAAGGGCCCGACCAGCATCTGTTCCGTCTTCGGCCCCACCTGCGACGCGCTCGACGTCGTCTCAATGGCCGAGAACCTGCCCGACCTCCAGCGCGGCGACCTCGTCTACAGCGTCAACATCGGCGCCTACAGCCACGCCTCCGCGACCTGGTTCAACGGCTTTCCGCCGGCGAAGGTCGTGCACGAGAATCTCTGAACCCCGCCATGGACGTCACCGAGATCATCGCCAAGGCGCGCGTGTTGCACGAGGCGCTGCCTTACATCCATGATTTCCGCGGCTCGACCTTCGTCGTCAAATACGGCGGCAGCTTCATGGATGATCCTGACCCGACCATGCGCCGCCGGGTGGCCACGGACATCGCTTTCCTTGCGGCCGTCGGCATCAATGTCGTCGTTGTGCACGGCGGCGGCAAGGCCATCAGCCGCGCGATGGACGGGGCCGGCCTGAAGCCGAATTTCATCAACGGCCTGCGCGTCACCGACGAGGCGACCATCGCCATCGTCAAGAAGACGCTCGACGAGGTCGTGAACAAGGACGTGTGCGACACGCTCACGGCGGTCCGCGCCAACCCGAAGGGCATGCCTGGCGACAGCGTGATCGTCTGCGAGAAACTCACCGTGGACGACGACGGCCAGCCGATCGACCTCGGCTTCGTCGGCGATGTCACCGAGGTGAAGGTCAAGATGATCAAGAAGGAGATCGCCGACGGCTACATGCCCGTGATCTCGCCGGTGGCCGAGGGCCTCGACGGCAAACCCTACAACGTGAACGCGGATCTCGTGGCCGGCCGCGTGGCCAGCGCCCTGCGCGCCCGCCGGCTCGTCTACATGAGCGACGTGCCCGGCCTGCTCGCCGATTTCAAGAATCCCGACACGCTGATCTCCACCGTCAAGGTGAGCGAGGTCGACGGCTTGAAGAAGAAGGGTATTATCGACAAGGGCATGCGCCCCAAGGTGCAGAGCGCCGTCCGCGCCCTCGAGGAAGGCGTGCAGCGGGTGCATTTCATCGACGGCCGGATGCCGCACAGCCTGCTGCTGGAGATTTTTACCGACACAGGTGTAGGCACTGAAATCGTGCACGGCTGAACCGGTGCCCGGCGCATTGTGCGCGTGCATTTGGTGTCACGACTCGTAGACTCCCGCCTTCATTTCACATGAGCCAGCCCTCCATCGTCCGCACCAACACCGCCGAGCTTTACGACGCCTATGTCATGAAGAACTACGGCCGTCCGCCGCTCACGATCGTGCGCGGGCAGGGCGTCTCGGTGTGGGACGACACCGGCCGGGAGTATCTTGACTTCACGTCCGGCGTGGCCGTGGCGGCGCTCGGACACTGCCATCCGGTGTGGGTCGAGGCCATCCGCCGGCAGGCCGGAGAGCTGATCCACTGCAGCAATCTCTTCCGCAATCCGAACCAGGGCGAGCTGGCGCGCCGCCTCGTGCAGCGGGCCGGCCCGGGCCGGGTCTTCTTCTGCAACAGCGGCACCGAGGCCAACGAGGGCCTCATCAAGCTCGCCCGGCTGCACGGCGTCCGCAAGGCCGGGGCGGAAGGCAAGTGCTTCAAGATCATCTGCGCGAAAAACGCGTTTCACGGCCGCACTTTCGGCGGCATGAGCGCCACGCCGCAGGAGAAGATCCAGAAGGGTTTCCGGCCGATGCTGCCCGGCTTCGCTTTCGGCGAACTGAACAACCTGCAGAGCTTTGCCGACCTCGTGGATGAGGACACCGCGGCGATTTTCCTGGAAACCATCCAGGGCGAGGGCGGCATCACGCCCTGCACCGATGAATTCCTCTGGGGGCTGCGGCAGTTGTGTGACCAGCACAACCTCCTGCTCATGCTCGACGAGGTGCAGTGCGGCCTTGGCCGCACGGGGACCTTTTATGCGTTCCAGCACTCGGGCGTGCGGGCCGACGCCATCGGCATGGCCAAGGGCCTCGGCGGGGGCTATCCCATGGGCGCGATCTGGGCGGCCGAGAAGCACGCCGAACTCTTCACGCCTGGCTCGCACGGCTCGACCTTCGGCGGCACGCCGCTGGCGTGCGCGGCGGCGCTGGCGGTGCTCGATGTCTTCGAGCGGGACAACATCCTCCAGAAGGTGCAGGCCAACGGCGCGGCGTGGAAAGCCGAGCTGGACCGGCTCGTCACGGATTTCCCGCAACAGGTGAAGGCGGTCACGGGCCGGGGCTACATGCTCGGGCTCCTGATGCACGGCGAACCTCCGGCCTATATCACGGCCTTGCGGGAGGCGGGCCTGCTGGCGCCGTCCGCCGGGACCAACACCATCCGCCTGCTGCCGCCATTGATCGCCACCCAGGAGCACCTCGACCGGGCCACGGCCATCATCCGGTCGGTTCTGGCCAGGAAAAATCAATCCGCCGCATCATGAGGCATTTTCTCAAGGAGACCGATTTTTCCCGCGCCGAGGCGGCGGAAATCCTGGCGCTGGCGCGGCACTTCAAGCAGCGGCGCGGCGGGCACGAACAACCGCTCGCCGGCCAGACTTGGGCGATGATCTTCGCGAAATCGAGCACGCGCACCCGCGTGTCGTTCGAGGTCGGCATCCACGAGCTCGGGGGCAATCCGCTTTTTCTCAACACCAACGACATCCAGATCGGTCGCGGCGAGACCATCGCGGACACGGCCAAGGTGCTGGCGCGCTTTGTGCACGGCCTTGTGGTCCGCACCTACGCGCAAGCCGACGTGGAGGAACTGGCGGCGCACGGCGGCCTGCCGGTGGTGAATGCGCTGACCGATTTTCTCCATCCCTGCCAGATCTACACGGACGTTTTCACCGCCGCGGAGCGGTGGGCCGGACCGTCGGGCGACCTGCTGGCCTCGCTTGCGGGGCGCAAGGTGGCGTTCCTCGGCGACACCGGCTTCAACATGGCGAACTCCTGGATTTTGGGCTCGGCCCTGTTCGGCCTGAAGGTTTCCCTGGGGGGGCCGGCCGGTGCCGCACCCGGCCCGGAGATCCGTGCGCTGGCGGCGCAGGCGGGCGGCAGTTTCCATTTCACCAGCGACCCCTATGAGGCGGTCGCCGGCGCCGACCTCGTCTACACGGATGTGTGGACCAGCATGGGGCAGGAGAGCGAGGCGGCGGAGCGGCGCCAGCGGCTCCTGCCTTTCCAGGTGACGGCCAAGCTTTTTGCCGCGGCGGAACCGGATGCGCTTTTCATGCACTGCCTGCCGGCCCATGCCGGCGAGGAAGTGACGCAGGCGGTGCTCGACCATCCGCGGTGCGTGATCTTCGACGAGGCGGAAAACCGCCTGCACGTCCAGAAGGCCATCCTCGCCATGCTCGCCCGCCATCGCGCCTGAGCCCGCCTATTCCTCTAAAATCAGGCTCACCCGGGTCGGCTGGGTTTTCCGGAAATTCCCGGTGTTGAGATCGCCGTCGTCCAGCTTCGCGTCGATCGCGATCAGTTGCGAATCCGGGCAGGTGAAGGTGGAAATGGAGATGCAGGCGGTGAAGCCGTTGAGGCCCTTGTCCCAGTTCCAACGGCCGCCGACGGCGGTCGCCTTCTGCCAGACGTCGGCCTTGAAATCACCCGCCATGCCCGGCGGGATGACCCCGGGGCCGACATTGGCCGGCCAACCGCCGTTCTGCGTGTTGTAGATTTCGAACGCCTGGGCGAAGATCCGGTAATCATTCGCGATGCGGCTGTTTTCCGAAGCCATGCGCACTCGTTGAAAAGCCGGGATGGCGAGCGCGGCCAGCAGGCCGATGATGACCACGACGATCATGATTTCCACGAGGGTGAATCCCGGCGTGGTAGAGGGACCGAACCGCTGTTGGGTGCGCCTCATGCGTATGCCCGGATGTTCGCAACCACGGGGCAAAAGGCAATTCCCGAGGAGGAATTAGGACGTAAATACCCGTTTTTTACTTTGCGCGGATACCGCGAATATCAACACTTCCGCCTCACCATGAAGATCGTGCTCGCCTACTCAGGAGGTCTGGACACCTCCGTCATACTTAAATGGCTCAAGGAAACTTACGACGCCGAGATCGTCACCTTCGCCGCGGATATCGGTCAGGAGGAGGAGCTTAAAGGGTTGCCCGCCAAGGCCAAAAAGACCGGGGCCTCGAAGCATTACACCCTCGATCTGGTCGAGGAATTCGCCCGCGACTTCATCTACCCGATGATCCGGGCCAATGCCATTTACGAGGGCCAGTATTATCTTGGCACCTCGATCGCCCGGCCGCTCATCGCCAAGGCGCAGATCGACATCGCCCGGAAGGAAAAAGCCGACACGGTCGCCCATGGCGCCACCGGCAAGGGCAACGACCAGTGCCGCTTCGAGCTGACCTACATGGCCCTCGCGCCCGGCCTCTCGATCGTCGCCCCGTGGAAGATCGACAAGTTCCGCGAGGAATTTCCCGGCCGCGCCGAGATGATCGAGTATTGCCGCGCGCACCGCATCCCCGTCGAGGCCTCGCTCAAGAAGCCGTATTCGATGGACCGGAATCTCCTGCACATCTCCTATGAGGCCGGCATCCTGGAGGATCCGTGGTTCGATCCGACCACCCAGGCGAACAAGGGCATGTTCAAGCTTTCCGTCTCGCCCGAGGACGCGCCCAACAAGGCCGAATACGTCGAGCTCGATTTCGTGCAGGGCAACTGCGTGGCGGTGAACGGCCAGAAGCTTTCTCCCGCCGGCGTGCTGAAGGCGCTGAACAAACTCGGCGGCAAGCACGGCATCGGTCGCGTGGACCTCGTCGAGAACCGCTTCGTCGGCATGAAGTCGCGCGGCGTCTACGAGACCCCCGGCGGCACCATCCTCATGCAGGCGCACCGCCAGGTGGAGTCGCTGACCATGGACCGCGAGGTCATGCACCTGCGCGACTCGCTGATCCCGAAATACGCCGAGCTGGTCTATTACGGGTTCTGGTTCGCCCCCGAACGCGAGGCGCTGCAGGCCCTCATCGACGAGTCGCAGAAGCACGTCGCCGGCACCGTCCGGCTGAAGCTTTACAAGGGCAACATCATCACCTGCGGCCGCAAGTCGAAGTATTCGCTCTACGACATGAAGATCGCGTCGATGGAAGGCGTGAAGAGCTGGTATAACCAGAGCGACTCGACCGGCTTCATCCGGCTGAACGGCCTGCGCCTCCGCGCGCGCTACTACGCCCAGGGCGGCCCGAAAACCTAAGTCCCCGCGCCGGATCGGCGAAAGTTCGCGCCCAGTCACACCGCCACGGTGGGTCTGGGCGCTCGTTTTTGGCGCTTCGTCGCGCCGGCGTGGAGCCGGAGCGC
This sequence comes from Lacunisphaera sp., assembly GCA_029945855.1. Taxonomy (GTDB): domain Bacteria; phylum Verrucomicrobiota; class Verrucomicrobiia; order Opitutales; family Opitutaceae; genus Lacunisphaera. The sequence goes on along the minus strand of JAQSDJ010000324.1, from coordinate 76,014 downwards.
ACCCGGGTTGTGGTGCAACGGCGCATTGCCTTGGCTCGGGAACCGGGATTACTACCGGCGTAACACCATGACTACGACCCCCCGCCTCCATTGGTGGATCAGCCTGGCTTTGCTGTCGCTGGGCGGGTTGATGGCGATGATTTTTCTGGGGCCGAGACAGTCGCTACCGGTCTTGCCGCGTCCTCCGGAGGAGGCCGACGTGCTGCGGGTCGCCTATGCCCAGAAACTGCTGCCCGACCCGCATCAGCGGACCTTTCCGGTCTCGGCGCACAATCATTTCATCCTCTGCCTGTGGGAGCCCTTGGTGGAATGCGATCCGGCCACGGGCGAGCCGCGGCCGGCAGCGGCGGAGAGCTGGTCGTGGTCACCGGACCGCTTGGCGCTGACCCTGAAGCTGCGGGCCGACGCGCGCTGGAGCAACGGGGACGCGGTGACAGCGCAGGACTTCGAGCGCGGCTGGCGGCGGTTGTTGCGCCAGCGCATGGATGTGGCCCAGACGCTGTTCGCGCTCAAGAACGCCGAGGCCTTCCACCGGCAGACCATGACGGATCCCGAGCAAATCGGGGTGAAGGCGATCGACCTGCTCACCCTGCGGTTGGAGCTGGCCCAGGTCCGGTCCACCTTGGTGGCGGAACTGGCCGACCCGTTGCTGGCCCCCTTGCATCGTGACGGCGCGCAGGCCCTGGCCGGCAACGCCTATGTCGACGATCCGGGGAGCCTGGTGACCAACGGCCCGTTCTGCCTGCGCGAAGCCAATGCCACGGGCTACCGCCTGCAGGCCTCCCCGTATTATCATGGCCGCGCCGAAGTCCGGCTCGCGGGCGTTCGTTTCATCCGGGCGAACACGTCGGTGGCGCCATTGCTGCTGGCGGCGGGGGTGGTGGACGTGGTCTCGCCTGCGCTAGGGGAGGACCGGCCGTCGCCCACCAACCGTGCGGTTCGCAAAGAGACCGAGTTGGTGCTGGCGGTGAATTCGATCGCTTTCAACGTGAACCGCGGACCCTTGCGGGATGTCCGGGTGCGCCAGGCGCTGGCGCTGGCGCTGGACCGCGCGGGTCCCATTGCCAGGTTCAATCCCGGCCGGATGACGCCGGCCTGGTCTTGGGTGCCGGACATGCCCGGTCGCACCGGATTGGTGCTGTTGCGGGAGGATGGCGAGGAGGCGCGGCGTCTGCTGGCGGACGCGGGATACCCGGCTGGCCGGGGGTTTCCGATCTTGGAAATGTCGCTGCCGCTCTGGATGAAGCCGGATCCCTATCCCCCCGACTGGACCGAACGCTGGTATCGGGAACTCGGGGTGCGCACCCATATCATCTACGAACCGGCCTCCGTGCGGGCCCAACGCATGACCCCCATCGGCGAATACGATGTGCTCTATGGCAACCTGATCGCCACCGTCCCGGATGCCGGCGACCTGCTGAGCGGTTTCCTCTGGCCGGCCGAATACAGCGAGACCAAGTGGAGCGACAAGGAGTTTGCCCGGCTCATGAACGAAGCCAACCGCAAGACCGGGGCCGAGCGGCTCAGTCTGCTGGAAAAGGCGGAGAGGCTGGCCATGGAGGCCGTGCCGGCGGTGCCGATGATGTTCGAGCAAAGACAAGCCCTGCTGGCCGCCGAGGTGCAGGGTTGGTATGCCGACCCGCTGGCCCGCCAGTCGCTCAAACGACTCCGGCTGGAAACGACCGCGACGATGAACTCCAATCCGGGCCCCCGGCTATGACCAACGGCGACAGCATCGACCCGGTCCTTTGGTGGCGCGACGGGCGGATCTGGCTTTCGGTCTGGCTGGCGGGCACCATCGGCTTGGGCGCGGTCCTGCTGGGGGATGCCTGGCCCTGGCTGGCCGGCGAGCCCCAGGCCAGTTTTCGCGACACCAAGCTGAACAGCTGGCCGCTGTCGGCCCTCTGGTGGGTGCTGGTTCCGGCCGGCCTGTGGCTGCAGAAAAATCTGTCGTTGGTGGACCGACGCTGGCCCTGGGCGGTCATCTTACACGGGCTCACGGCGGTGCTCATCACCGGCCTGTTCATCATTCTGGCCGGTGGCCGGATGCTGCTGGCGAACCACCTGCCGGCCGGCTACCTGCCCGTGATGGTGCAGGATCTACGCTGGCTGGGAGGCTGGAACTATACGCCGGCCCTCGTCTATCTGCTCCTGATCTTCGCCCTGTATGCCTTCAGCTTTTATCGGGAGTGGCGGGCCGGCCAGCGGCTGACCGGCGCCTTGCGGGTCGCCAATGCCCAGCTCGAGACCCGGCTGGTGCGCGCCAGCCTCGACGCCCTGAAGATGCAGCTGCATCCGCATTTCCTGTTCAACACGCTCAACTCCATCACCAGCCTGATCCGCAACCATCGCACCCGCGAGGCCGAGGATGTGGTCGCCGGGCTGGGGGAGCTGCTGCGCCGCTCGCTCGACCACAAGCAGGAGGCCCGCGTGACCCTCGAGCACGAGCTGGAATTCCTCCACCGCTATCTCGACATCGAGAGCATCCGCTTCCAGGACCGCCTGCGGGTCGAGTTCGACATCGCGCCGCAGTGCCTGGCCGCCCAGGTGCCGGGCCTGATCCTGCAGCCGCTGGTGGAGAATGCCATGAAGCATGGCATTTCCAAGGATCCCGCCGCCCGCGTCCTGCGCATCAGCGCGGCCCGCGACGGCACGCGCCTGCTCCTGACCGTCTACAACGACGGGCCGCCGCTGCCGAAGGATGACGCCGAGCTCGCCCGTGGCATCGGCGTGCAGAGCACGGTCACCCGGTTGCAGATGCTTTATGGCGACGACGCCCGCCTCCGGCTGCGCGACCAAGCCCCGCACGGCGTGCGCGCCGAGATCATCCTGCCTTTCCAGACCGTTTCCCCATGAACACCACAACTGCCACCATTCGCACCCTCATCGTCGACGACGAGGTGCTCGCCCGCGAAAACGTCGAGGCCCTGCTCAAGTCCGACCCCGAGATCCAGATCGTCGCCCAGTGTGGCACCGGTGCCCAGGCGGTCGAAGCCATCAAGCAGCTCCAGCCCGACCTCCTCTTTCTCGACGTGCAGATGCCCGGCCTGACCGGCTTCGATGTGCTGGGAAAAATTCCCGCCAAGCTGCTGCCCCACGTCGTGTTCGTCACCGCCTATGATCATTTCGCGCTGCGGGCCTTCGAGGTGCAGGCGGTGGATTATGTGCTCAAGCCCTTCCACCGCGCCCGCTTCGCCGAGGCGCTGAGCCGGGCCAAGGCCGCGGTGCGCGACCACGATCGCCAGGGGTTGGCCCGGCGGCTCGACGAGGTCATGGCGGCGATGCAGCGCCTGCGCGCCGATGCGGAGGCCGCCCCCAAGCCGCGCGAGGGCGACGGCCGCCTCTTCATCCGCTGCGACGGCGAGATCCACGTGATGGCCCCCGGGGACATCCTGTGGATCGAGTCGGACGGCGACTACGTGCGGTTGCACTCGACCGACAAGTCGCGCTTCGTCCGCATGTCGCTGCACCGGATGCTGGAGAAGCTCGACCCGGCGCATTTTGTGCGCATCCACCGTTCGACGATCGTCAACCTCCGGCACATGAAGAAGGCCAGCCCCGCGCTTTATGGCGAATACACGGTGGAGCTGACGAATGGCGCCAAACTGAAGGTCAGCCGCACCTTCGTGCATGATCTCAAGGCGCATTTGTAGGCTGGGCTGATTTTTTTGAGCTTCATCGCGGCCGGATGGCGTTCCGGTCGCCGTCGCATGCGGCTGAAATCGCGTGGTTGTAGCATGGTCGCACGGCCATTGAGCCCGCGGCGCATTGGGCGACAACTTGAGGCCATAAGCAGGGCGGATTTACCGGCCCGGCTCCCAACACCCAAGCAACGCATGAACTCAAACCGCACTCCCCGTATCCGGGGACTGGCGCGACTGCTCGCGCGCTCCCTGACAGTATTCGCGGCCACCGCCGCATTGGCCCAGACCTCGGAAGAGGCGGCCGCCGAGAAACTGAAACTCGAGACCTTTTCCGTCACGGGTTCCCGCATCAAGCGCATCGACGCCGAAACGCCCCAGCCCGTCGTGCGCATCAGCGAGGCCGATTTCAAGGCCACCGGATTCACCACGCTGGGTGACGCGATGCGGGCCATGCCTTCAATCAGCGGTCAGTCGCTGGTCTCCACGGATGCCGGCACCAGTTTCACCCCCGGCCTCAGTTCCTTCAACCTGCGCGGACTGGGCAACAACAACACCCTGGTGCTCATCAACGGCCGTCGCGCCGCCCCCTACGCCTCGTCCGGTTTCAACGGTTTCCAGACGGTGTTCGATTTCAACAGCATCCCGACGGCCGCCCTCGACTCCATCGAGGTGCTCAAGGACGGAGCCTCGGCCATCTATGGTTCCGATGCCGTGGCCGGCGTGATCAACGTCAACCTGAAGCGGAACTACACCGGCGCCACCACGGAGATGTCGTTTGGCAACACGCTGAACACGGACTCGGCGGAGAAATCAATCTTCCTCATCCTCGGCACCCAGGCGGGCAAGCTCTCGCTGATCACGACCTTTGATTACCGGGATCGGGCCGCCATCAGCGGCAGCGATCTCGACTACACCGACGAGTCGGACGGAACGCCTTACGGCGGTTTCGACCAGCGGAGCACGTCGACGCCCATCGCCGGCGTGCGCGGCCTGGTGGGTTTGCCGCAGTTTGCCAACGGCCGGGCGTCCTTCCGCACCCCCCAGACCAATCCGGCCCTGGCCAACGCCGTGAACATCACCCCGCTCTACAACTTTCAGGAGGATGTCGGCTTCACCCCGACGGAACGCGCCTTCGGCTTTTATACGCGGGCGACCTATGACTACAACGAGAACCTCACCGGGTTCATCGATCTTTCCTTCCGCCGGTCGGAGATCGACATCGACGCGGCCGCTACGCCCTACAGCTCTTCGCAGGAGATCGGTGACGCACCGGGCGGCACCGGCTTGTTTCCGGCGCACAATCCCTACAATCCTTTTGGCCAGAACATCGTCGATCTCCGCTGGCGCATGTCCGAGCTGGGCCGCCGCATCAAGGACACCACGTCGGACTCGCCGCGCATGGTCGCGGGTTTCGACGGCAAGATCCCCGGCTCCGAGTGGACGTGGACGGGAGCGCTCCTTTTCTCCAAGAACACCATCGACCAGCTCGATCGCAACTCCAGCTCCGACCGGCTCGTGCAGAACGCCTTCAACGGGGTGCTGTTGAACGGCGTGGTCAAGTATGCCAATCCGTTCGGGCCGAACGATCCGGACATCATCAACTACCTCCGCATCACGAATCCCAACCACGATGAGTTCGAGGTGCGGTCCGCCGACCTGAGCGCCTCCGGCCCGCTCTTCACCCTGCCGGCCGGCGAGCTGAGCCTGGCGGTGGGCGCGGAACTGCGCACGGAGCGCATGGAGAACGTGGGCACGCAACTGAACCGCGACAGCCAGCTCGTCGGGGGCGGCGCCGGTTCGGACACGTTTGGCGACCGCCGGCTCAAGTCCTATTACGCGGAGCTCGCCATCCCGGCTTACAAGCAGGGGAATGTTTCCCTGGAGTTTCAGATCGCCGCCCGCCACGAGGATTACAGCGACTTCGGGACCACCACCAAGCCGAAATTCGCCGCGATCTTCCGGCCGATCCCGGAGGTGCTGATCCGCGGCTCCTACGGCGAGTCGTTCCTCGCACCCAACCTGTCGTTCCTCTACACGAGCGTGAGCACGAGCTTCACGTCCAACACCCTCGCGGATCCGCTCCGGCCGAACGATCCGCGCACGCAGATCCGCCAGTTTGGCGGCGGCAATGTCAACCTGCAGCCCGAAGAAACCAAGGTGATCTACGGCGGCCTCGTCCTGCAGCCCTTCGCCCGGCAGAAGGACAGTATCTTCCGCGAGCTCTCCCTCAGCACGGATTTCTTCAAGTTCGAGCAGTCGAACCTGATCAACCGCCTGACCGCCGCGCAGATCCTGGCCAATCCGGGCTTCGCCCATCTCGTGGTGCGCAACACCCCGACGCCGGGCGAGACCGTCGGCACCATCAGCGGCGTGCTCACGACCTGGCAGAACCTGAGCGAGGGCAATTACGAGGGCTACGACTTCAACGTCCGCTGGGTGCTGCCGCGCAACCGGTGGGGACAGTTTCGCGCCGACTTCTCCGCCACCTATGTTGACAACCAGGACATCACGGACGCCCAGGGCAACCTGATCGACCTCGATGGCGAATACAGCTTCCCGCAGTTCCGCGGCAGCGCCACGCTCGCCTGGAACAAGGGCGACTGGTCGGCCGCGCTGTATGCGAACTACATCGGGCCCTACAATGACAACTTCCAGGTCGCCCGCATCAAGGGCCAGTGGATCCTCAGTCCGCAGGTGGCGTTCAAGGGCTGGAAGCGCAGCACGATCACCGTGGGCGTGCGCAATGTCCTGAACGATGTGCCGCCGATCGATCTCTCCGACAGCAAGCTGGTCAACGAAAACACCAACTGGGTGGAACCGGCGTTCGTCTACGTTCGCCTCTCGAAGGATTGGTGACCGCTGAAAATGCTCTCGCCAAGGCGCGCCCGACGGGGCGCGCCTTTTTCATGCCCGCCTGTCCCCCGGCCTGTCCGGTGCGATGCGACCAGATCGCGACCGGAATCAGCACCGGTCGCCGGCCGGGACAGTCCATGCTTCAGGGCGGCCGGATGGTGACTTGGCCCACGGGGACTGCGGCTGGAATCGCCCGCTTGCAGGCTGGTCGCACGGCCATTGAGCCGGTGCGCAATAGCGCGACTAATCGGTGTCATAAGCGGGGCAGGGTCACTGCCCCGGCTTCCAACACACACAAGCAAACGAATGAACTCAACACGCACTCCCCGCAACCGGGGGCTGACGCGACTGCTCGCGCTCTCCCTGACTGTATCCGCGGCCACCGCCGCGTTTGCCCAGACCTCCCTACCGGCCGGCCAGAATGACGAAGCCATGAAACTCGAGAAGTTCGTCGTCACCGGTTCCTATATTCCCATGGCGGCGGATGCCATCGCCCAGCCCGTGTCGGTCGTCACCAACGACGACATCGTGCGGACCGGCATCACCACCAACGCGCTGGAAGTCCTGAAAAAGGCCATCCCGCAGTTCCAGGGCAACACGAACATCGGCTCCAACAACGCCAACACCGGCTCCGGCTCCACCGGCGGCGGTTCCCAGGCGTCGCTCCGCAACCTGACCACCCTGTCGCTGATCAACGGTCGCCGTGCCGCGGCCTCCCCGATCACCGGCACGGGCGGCAACCAGTTCGTGGACCTCAACATCATTCCCCTCGCCGCCATCGACTCGATCGAGGTGTTGCTCGACGGCGCCTCGGCGACCTACGGTTCCGACGCGACCTCGGGCGTGATCAACATCAAGTCCAAGAGCGACTACAGCGGCTCGGCCGTGGGCGGACATTATGAGTTCTCCGACCAGCCGGGCAAGACGGCGAGGTTCGGCGGCAACTTCGTCACCGGCGCCAGCAGCGGCAAGACGAACATCACCATCGCCGGCGGCTGGGCCCACGAGGATCCCATGTATCAGTTCGAACGCGGGTATTCGAACCCCCAGTATGGCACCGCCAGCTATGGCGGCGTCATCAACTTCGGCGCCAATTATTTCGTGCTGAATCCCGCCTACCCGGCCCCGCCGGTCGGCGCGGTCAAGCCCACGATCACCTTCGTCAGCCCCACCACGGCGACCTCCGCCCTCGCGGCGATCCCGACCGCACCCGACGGCAAGGCCTACTTCGGGCCGGTCGGGAGCACGGCGGTCTACTGGGGCAAGGCCACCACGGCCGGCGCCGGCGTCATCGGCTTCGGTTCCGGTGAATTGGGCAGTGGCACCTCGGCGGAGGCGGCGCAAGTCGCCTTCAATTTGGCCAACTATGTGACCATCCTCCAGGAGCGCGACTCGATGGGCGCGATGGTGACCTTCGACCATAAAATCTCCGACCAGGTGGAGTTCTTCGGCGACCTGCTGGCCTCCCAGATCAAGACAAAGTCGCAGATCAACGCGCAGCCGATCGGGGCGGTCTCCACGTTCAACGTCAACGGCACGCTGCCGGACAACCCGTTCGCCAACACCCTGCGCGTGCGCAACCGCTTCGTGAACAACCCGCGCGTCTACGAGTATGACACCATGTTCATGCGCCTGGTCGCCGGTTTCCGCGGCAAGATCAACGACCGCCTCACCTTTGAGACGGCCGTCAACCTGAACACCTCGGACCTGGCCTACCGCAATCCCGGCGTCATCGACTCCGCCAAGCTCCTGGCCGCCGCCGGCATCTCCCCCCTCGGCGACGGGGCGATCAACATCTTCCAGGCCAGCATCCCCCCGGCCGCCGTCGCCGCGGCCAATTTCGTGGGCACGGGCTATAACAATTTCACCAGCGGCCTGCGCAGCTGGGACGGCCGCCTGGTCTACAAGGCCTTCGCGCTCGACAGCGGCGACGTGACCGTCGTGCTCGGCTCCGAGGTCCGGCGCGACACGCTCGAGGGCACGGCCGACCTGAACTCCGTGCCGGATGAATACGGCAACATCGGTTGGACCGGGGCGACCTCGGTCAATCCGTTCAAGGCCACCCGCGACGTGCAGGCCGGCTTCATCGAGGCCCTTATTCCGCTCGCTGCCCCCAAGCAGAATCTGGGCTGGGCGCACACGTTCGACCTGGACGTCGCGGCCCGCTACGAGAAATACAGCGACACCGACGATCCGCTCGTGCCGAAGATCACGTTCCGCTGGCTGCCGTTCAACGACGAGTTCGCCATCCGCGGCACCTGGGGCAAATCCTTCAACGCCCCCACGCTCTACCAGCTTGTCGGGCCCAGCGACGTCGGCTTTACGCCCGAGGTCAACCTGCTGCCGCATGGGGCGACCGATGCACCCGGCAACTACGTGATCGGGCAAGCGCAGATCCGCGGGGGCAACAATCCCTCTTTGAAGCCCGCCCACTCGAAGGCCCTGACCTTCGGCGTGGTCTGGTCCCCGAAGGCCCTCAAGGGGTTTTCGGCGGAACTCACCTATTGGGACATCAAGGAGAAGGATATCGTCGGCGTCATCGCCTCGCAGGATATCCTGCAGGACCTCGAGGACAACGGGGCGGCCTCGCCTTATCTGGCGCAAAACGCCGGCCCGAACAATACCGTCGGCAACTTCATCAATCCGCTCAACGGCAAATCCGTCTATGATGCCCGCATCGACGGCTTCCGGGCGGACGGTGCGCCCATCACCGCGGCCGGCCAGGTGGCCGGCAACATCGACGCCATCTATCTGGAGCGTCCGCTCGTGAACATCGCCTCCCAGAGCGCCTCGGGCATCGACTTCACCACCCGTTACAAGTGGGAGGTCGGTTCCCTCGGGCTGATCGACGTGTCGGCCAACGTCGCCTACTGGCTCGGCTATGAGTTCAGCGGCGAGGAACTGGGCGGCCGTGCGACGGTCACCGGAGGCACGATCCCGCGTTACACCGCTTATGTCCAGGGAGCCTGGAAACGCGGCAACTGGGACGTTTTCACCAGCGCCCGCTACATCCCGAAGGTCAAGGCCCCGGACGAGCAATCCGGCAAGACGGCGGCTGAACAGTATGCCACCTTCGACCTCGGCGTGGGCTACCGCTTCGAGCATTCCCGCCTGAAGATCCTGAACGGCCTGCACGTGTCGCTCGTCGTCAAGAACCTGGGCAACGAGATGCCGCCGCAGCTCCCGGACACGTTCCCGAACGATTCGGTGGACACGGGCGCCTACGACCCGGTCGGCCGCACGTTCCTCATCTCCGCCGAATACAAATTCTAAGCGAACGACGGAATGAAAAGCTTCCGCCCCGGTTGGCCGCAAGCCACCGGGGCTTTTTGTTTCCTGACCGCAACCCCGGACCGCTTGGGCCGGGAAAATTGTCCCCCCATCACAGTGGGATTGAGGCCCGGGAGTTGGCGGCCAGACATGATCCATGAAATACGGCCGCACCTTGGTCTGCCTTGCTCTTCTCTTAACCTCCGCCGCCGCGCAACCGGCCATGCCCCCGCCCTTGCCCCCCGAGTCCTGCCAGTTTGATTTCTGGATCGGTGAATGGAATGTGACCACGCCGGACGGACAGCCGGCGGGCGCCAACCGGATCGAGCCCATTGCCGGCCACGCCGGCCTGCTCGAAAACTGGACCGGCGCGAAGGGTTTCTCCGGACAGAGCCTGAATGCCTCCAATCCCGCGCGGAAGCAGTGGCAGCAATTCTGGGTGGGCAGTGACGGCGGCGTGCTCGAGCTCAGCGGCGGCCTCGTGGACGGTGGCATGGTGCTCACCGGCGCGCATGACGTGCGCGGACGTCATCTCCAGGAAAAGATCACCTGGACGCCCAACGCCGACGGCACCGTGCGCCAGCACTGGGAGCAGTCCAAGGATGACGGCAAGACCTGGACCACCGCCTTCGACGGGCTTTACCGCCGCAAGCCCCAACCCTGAGGCTTAGCCCGCTTAATTCACACGCAGAATGAAAACTGGCGGCACTCTGCTTACTGGAGCCGCAGCGACCCCGCTGCGGTTGGCGCGCGAACGACGGCGAGGTCGCCGTGGCTCCATGAAATATTCGGCCTAGCCGCGGCGCACCATGTGGCCGGCGGCCGCGAGGGTGTGCAGGGCGTCTTCAAGCCGCTCCGCCTTCACCATCACGTAGTCGGTATCGAAAGTCGCCGTGGCGAGGATGCCGATTTTCGCGGCGGCCAGCGGCGCCAGCACGGATGCGAGGATGCCGGTCTCCGTGAAGGCGAAGGGGCCTTGGATTTTCAGCACCCGCCAGCCGGCCTCGTGCTTCACGTCCACCGGCACTTGGGCGGCGGGGCAAACGATCGAAAGCTCGTCGCCTGTGCGGGTGACGGAGCTGAAGACCGGGGAGCCGGCCCAGGCCGGGACCGGCGCGGCGGGCGCCAGCCGGCAGACGGCGAATTCGCCCGGAAGGAGCTGGAGAACAAGTGTCATTGGGGAGGGTAGGGCGAGTCTTCCGGACGAGCCGGAGTCGACGGCTCATCGGGACGATTCGCCCTACCGGACAGAAACCATCATCAGAACAACGCGCCGGCCACGACGCCGACCGCGGTGATCGGGCCGGAATCGCCCATGCCGTCGAGGGCGCGGTCGGCCTTCTTCATCACGCCCTGCAGGTCGCGATACATGGTGTCGTCGGCGAGCAGTTTGCCCAGCGTGCCCTGGCCGCCGTTGATCTTGTCGGACAGCTCGCGGAGGTTCTTGGCCTTGACCTTGATGCTGGTGGCGGTGGCGTCGTCGTAGAGCAGCACGCCGAGCGTGCCCTTGCCGCTCTTGACGTCGGCCACGATGCCCTTGGTGTCGCTCATGAAGCTGCGGGCGTCGGCCGCGGCGAGCTTGATCTCGCTCACGCCGGCGAGCAGCTCGTCGTGCAGCTTCGGGTCGTTGATGAGTTTGCCCATCGAGCCCTCGCCGTTTTTGATCTTGGCCGTGATGTCCTGCAGGTTGCTGATGCTCTCGGTGAGCTTGGGGCCGTTGTCGGTGACGAGCTTGTCGATGCGCGAGAAGATGCCGCCGCCTTCGCCGCCGGTGCCCATGGACTTGCCGATCTCGCCGATGACCTGCTCGAGCTTGGAGCCGAGCGTGCCGAGCTGGCTGATGACCTCACTCATGTCGACGGTCGGCTTGGTCTTGATCTCCTCGCCGTCCTTGAGGAGCGGCCCGCCGGGGGTGCCGAAGGTCACCCCGAGGTAATTGCTGCCGAGCAGGCTGGACTGCTCGACGCTGGCGACCGCGTCGGCCGGGATCTGCACGCCGGGCTCGATGGTGAGGAGGGCCTCGACCCGGTTGGGCGCGAGGCGGGTGAGCTGGACCGCGCCGACCTTGACGCCGGCCATGCGCACCTCGTCACCGGTCTTGAGGCCCTTCAGGTTGGCGAAGCCGGCCACGAGGGTGTAGCCCCGCGGCTTGAAGAGGTGGCCGCCGTTGAGCGACTCGAACGTGATCCAGGCAAGCGCGAGGCCGAGCAGGAAAAAGAGGCCCACGCGGATGGTTTGTGATGTGTTGTTCATGGCGGTTACTCCAGTTGTTTGAAGCGAGGATTCTTGAGGTCGATGACCGGGTTGAGAAAGTTGGCGATGACGGGGTCGGCGGGCGTCTTGAAGTCAGCGCGCGGGCCGACACCCTGGATGCGTCCGTCCATCATGAAGGCGACACGGTCCGCGATATTGAAGGCGAGGTCGCGGTCGTGGGTCACCACGATGCTGGTGACGGCGGTCTGCTCGCGGAGCGTGGCGATGATCTCGGTGAGGGTGGCCGACATCACCGGGTCCAGCTCGGAGGTGGGCTCGTCGTAGAGGAGCAGCTGGGGCTCCATCACGAGGGCGCGGGCGATGGCGACGCGCTTCTTCATGCCGCCGGAGAGGTCGGAGGGGAACTTGTTGGCGGCTTTTTCCAGCGAAAGGATCGAAAGGGCGTGCAGCACGCGCTCGCGGATGCCGGCCTCGTTGCACTGGCGGTGTTCGCGGGGATAGAGCGCGAGGTTGTCGTAGACGGAAAGCGAGTTGAAGAGCGCGCCGGCCTGGAAGACGAGGGCGAGGTGGACCTTGTTGCGAGTCTCGGGGTCGGCCGCGTCGAACTCGCCGATCCGGACCTCGCCGCTGGTGGCGTGCTCGAGCCCGGCGATATGCTTGAGCAGGACGGTCTTGCCGGAGCCGCTGGGGCCCATGATGCAGAAGATCTCCCCGGGCTTCACCTCGAGGTTGATGTCCTTCAACACCGCGGTCCGGCCGAAGTTCTTGTTCAGCCCGGCCACGGTGACGCCAAACGTCCGGCCGACGAAGGGGGAGGCGGTATAAGAGGAAGCGGCGGGGGCGGTCATGCGAAGAGGAGGGCTTTGGTGACGAAGTAGTCGAGCACCAGGATGAGGATGAGCGAGGCGACGACGGCCTTGGTTACGGAGGCGCCGATCTCGCGCGGGCCGCCGCGGGTGTTGAGCCCGATGTAGCAGCAGACAAGGATGATCACGAAACCGAAGACCTCGGCCTTGACCAGGCCGTCGATGATGTCCTTCGGCTTCATGTAGGTTTTCAGGGCGATGAAGTAGGATTCGGAATCGACGGAGATGGAATGGGTGTATTGGCAGACGAGGGCGCCGCCATACCAGCCGCAGAGGTTGGCGATGATCGCGAGCACGGGCATCATGACCAGAATCGCGGCCAGGCGCGGCAGCACGAGCATCCGCTCGGGCGGGATGTTCATGGTCGTGAGGGCGTCGATCTCCTGGTAGACCTTCATCGAGGCCAGCTCGGCGGTGACGGCCGAACCGACGCGGCCGGCGATGAGGATGGCCACCATGACCGGGCCGAGCTCGCGGGCCATGGTGAGGCCGACGAGGGTGCCGATGAACTGCTTGGCGCCGAAGTTCTCCATGCTGTAGCCGCTCTGCAGCGCGAGCACGCTGCCGATGAAGAAGCTCAGGATGGTGACGATGGGCAGGGAGGTGTAGCCGATGAGGTAGCACTGCTCGATGAAGCGCGCCCGCTGGCGCGGCAGCGTCCCGATGAATTTCACGGAGCTCACGAGCAGGAGCAGGGTGCCCCCGATGTGGCCGAAAATGGCGGTCAGGTGGTTCATGGCGACGGGATGGCGGTAGCCTTGGTAGCTGGTTTCCGGGCAAAATCGAACAGGAAGAACCGGCCGCGGGCCTCGCCGGGCCGGCGTTGCCAACCGAGCACGCCGCGGAGGAGCGCGATGCGCTTGGCCTCCACGCCGGAGTTCACGCTGAACAGCGGGCCGAGGTGGAATTCCCGGTCGGTGGCGCTGCGCCGCCAGGTGATGGCGTTCCAGAGCAGCGAGTGGCGCGAGGCCGTGTCGCTCTGCCGGTCATAGCGGTAGAGCGCGAAGAACGGGGTGTAGAGCTGGCGGATGGGCTCGTTGGTCGGGAAGAAGACCTCGAGCGGACTGAGGAACTGCACCTGCCGGCGGCCGGCACCGTTGTTCCATACGCTGAGCAGCGGCCAGACATGGGTCTTGTGCGCCGGCGCCGCGGCGGGATTGGTGAGGCTGCGCTGGGTTTGCGACCAGTAGAGAAAGAAGAGCAGTTGGCTCCTTTCCTGGGCAATGCCCGCGTCCTGCCACTCCCCGTGGCGGTAGAGGGGCCAGACGATCCAGGTCTTGTCGTAGCCCTTGTAGGTGGAGTGCGTGTAGAACGGCGCCCAGCGGTTGACGGTGCGCTGCGCACCGCGGCCTTGGACGAGAAAGGGCCAGAGGTAGCGTTGCTCGTCGTAGCGGACCGGCTCGGTCCGGTGCGTGTAGCCGAAGAAGGGCCAGACGTAGTTTTCGCTGACGAAGCCCGGGCCGGTGTCGCGGGTGTAGAAGGGCAGGGCGCCAATCCGAACCGTGGGCTGCGGTTCGCCGAGTTGGGTCGACTGCTTGTAGAACAGCGGCCAGAGCCAGAACCGCTTGTCGTAGTCATCGGCCCGGGCCCGGTGCCCGAAGAGCGGCCAGAACTCGAAGCCGTGGTGGCCCGCCCCGTCGATGAAGCGCAGGAACGGCCACGGCGCGGAGGTGATCTCCATGCCGGCCTTGTCGGTGTTGAAATACAGCGGGAAGGCATACCAGGTCAGGCGGTCCTTGCCGAAACGCTGCTTGATCGTGCCGGCGACCGGCAGGAGGGCGTGATAGGTCGATGCGGGGTCGCCGGTCTCCTTGGAAAAATAGAACGGCCAGACGTCGAAGCCGCGCACCTCCGGCTGGCCTGTCTCCGCGGTCCGGCGGCGGTTGATCAGCTGAAAGAAACTGAAGGAGCTGAACCCGGGCTGCCTTTCCCAGGTGAAGAGGGGATAGAGAAAATAGTCGCTCTCCTTATCCTCCGCCCGGGCCTGGAGCAGAAAAGGCCGGAAACCCTGCAGGGCTCCGGTCGGGGTGTTCTTGGTGAAGAAAAGGGGGCCGACATACTGGCCCGACTCGAGCGTGCCGTCCGGCCGGGTCTGGCGCACGGACAGCGGCCAGGCGTTCTGCTCCTCCGCGCACAGGGGTGTCGCTGCGACGAGCGCAGCGAGAATCAGCCAGACTGTGGGTCGGGAAAACATGCTTGGTGAACTAGGTAAGGCATTGCCTTCGCACGTGGTGGAAGCCAGTTAGGTGGCCAGCCTCACAACGACAGGGGTGGAGATTAGCCGCCTCTGGTCGCCGTGCAAATGCTATGTTACAACCGCTTAGAGCACCAAGTGTTCCCAAATTAGATGCCGGGTTTGCAGGCGGGCCGGGCCAATGGCCGGTCTGCATCCGGAGGTCGCCATGCGTATAACCGGCGGACAGGCGCGCGGCATCCCGCTGGCGCTGCCCAAGGGCGATGCGGTCCGACCGGCGACGGACGCGCTGCGGCAGGCCGTTTTCTCCAGTCTGGCGGCGCGCGTGCCCGGCACGCAGTTTCTGGATCTTTTCGCCGGCAGCGGCGCCTACGGGCTTGAAGCGCTCAGTCGCGGCGCCGCGGGCGGGGTGTTTGTGGAGCGGGATGACCGCACCGCCGCATTCATCCGCCAGAATCTCGCGGCCGTCTGCAAGAGCCTCGGGCGCGACATCGGGGGCGTGCAGATTGTCACGGCCGACGCCACGAGTGTGGTGCTCACCGCGGTGCCGGACCTCGTATTTATCGATCCGCCCTACGAGATCATCCGTGAGGTCGGGCCGAAGCTTTTTGTGCGGCTCACGGAGCTCCTCAAGGAACGAGTTGATCCGCTCGTCGTGTTCGAGATGCCGGGCGAGATCGAACTGGCTCCGCCCGACTGGACGTGCGTGAAGCGCCTCGGCAAGGGCGGCCGGCAGCCGACCGCCTGCATCTTCAGGTCCAGCCGAGCCGCGCCTTGAGCAGGGTGATCGCCGCGATGCACGCCGTCTCGGTGCGCAGCACGCGCGGGCCGAGGTGGGCGAAGGCAAAGCCCGCCGACCGCAGCCGTTCGCGCTCGACCTCCGACCAGCCGCGCTCGGCCCCGAGCGCCAGCACGGCTGAGGTGCTGCCGGTCAAAGGACCAGTGCCGAGGGCCACCGGGGCTTCGTAGTTGTCGAGCGCAATCCGGGTGGAACCAGCCGGAAGGCCGGCGAGAATTTCAGCGAGTGCAAGCCCGTGCGTGACCTCGGGCACCCGGGTGCAAAAGGCCTGCTCTGCCCCGGTGATGACGTGGCGTTCCCATTCGCCGTCCTGCCAGAGCTTGCTGCGGGCGTAGCTGGGTTCGCCCTTGTCGGTGCAAACAAAATGCAGTGCCGCGACCCCCAGCGTGGTCGCGTCGCGCAAAATATCGCGGGCGGTTTGCGGGCGGGGCAGGCCGATCACCAACGTAAGCGGACAGGGCGGAGGAGGGAATTCACCCCACACAAACGTGATTAAAAGTAATTCGTTCTCGACGGAGACGAGGGTGCCGCGGCCCCGCGGGCCGTTGATCAACCCGGCATCAAAAGTATCGCCCGGCCGCCGGCGCAAGATATCGAGGATATGTCGCGCGCGGGGATCGTGTCGGGACAGGGGAAGCTCGACTTCGTGAGGGCGAAACAAAATGATATTCATCGTGAGCAATCCGGGCCAAAAACAACAACATGAAGCAAGCCGCGGGGAAGAGAAATCCCCCGGTGGCGCCATGCGTTGAAATATCTTTTGCGCGCCCCGATGCAATGAGACGAGCCAATACCATGGAGCCACAATCCGGAAATGGAATTGGAGACCGACCGAGTCTCGGCCGCGTGATTGTGGTGGAGGACCAGCGGTTGGTGGCGGAATTCCTCAACTTCCACTGCCGGGACCTCGGGCTCGAGGTGGTGCAGCTCTGCGGCACCTGCCGGGAGGGGCTGGCCGCCATCCGCGCGCAGCGCTCGGACCTGGTGCTGCTGGACATCTCGCTGCCCGATGGCGATGGGCTGGAGCTGGCGAAGACCATCCTCGACGAGCTGCCCGAGGTGAAGATCCTCGCCATCTCCTCGCACCGCGACCCGTGGACGATGCTGCAGGTGCAGCGGATCGGGCTGCACGGCTTCGTGGACAAGAACGAGCAGCGCCGGGAGGTGCTGACGGAGGCGATCCACGCGGTGCTCGCGGGCCGTGTCTATTACACCCCGATCGTGAACGAATCGAGCGCCAGCATCCGCCGCGACCCCAAGGCGTTTATCCGTGTGCTGTCCGACTACGAGACCCGCATCCTTTCGATGATCGGCGAATCCAAGACCGACGAGGAGATCGCCACGGTGCTGAACATCAGCCCCGCCACGGTGCAGTCGCGGCGCCGCGACATCATGACCAAGCTCGACGTCCACACGACGCCGAAGCTGATCCACTACGCCATCGTCAACGGCCTCACGCGGGTGGAGCAGTTGGGGCGGAAGAAGTAAGCCGGGCGCGCAGCTCCGCCACCTGGGCGGACAGCGGGGCCAGCTGCCGGCGCACCTCGTCCCAGTGACCGGTGGCGGCGTCCGCCTCGACCGCCCGCAGCGCCTGCTCGAGCGTCCGCTCGGCGATGAAGGCGCAGCGGCCGTAGAGCGAGTGGGCGCAACGGGCGGTGCCGGTGGAATCTTCCGCCCGGACGGCGGCTTGGAGCTGGTCGAAATCGACGTCGAGCTCGGACAGGTAGAGCGCCAGTTCCTCGGCGAAGGAAGCCTGTTTCCTTTGCGCGAGCAGGCGCAGGTTGGCGAGCCCGTCAACGGCCGGACGGGGCGCCGCGGGGACCGGCACCGCGCTGCCGGGCATGGTGCCGGCCAGGGCTTTCCGCAGCCGCTCCATCGTCACCGGCTTGCCGATGAAGGCGTTCATGCCGGCCGCCAGGCACTGGCTGCGTTTTTCCGGCGTGCTGAAGGCGGTGGTCGCGAGGATGACCGCCGCGGCAGACCGGTTGGGCAGGGCGCGGATGGCGCGGGCCACGTCCACGCCGCTCAGGCCGGGCAGGTTGAAATCGAGGAAAACCGCGTCGAAGTCCTCGCGCTCGGCCAGCGCGAGCGCGGCGGTGCCGTCCCCGACGCTCTGCACGGCAAAGCCCAGGGTCTCGAGCAGGTCCGCCAGGACGATGCGGTTGTATTCCTGGTCATCCACGACCAGCGCCGCTTTCGGCTGGACCGGAGCGGCGGGGGCGGCGGCGGCGGCCGGGGCGCCCTCGGGCTCGGCAATTGCAAAGGGCGCGCTGAACGAGAAGCACGAGCCCTGGCCTGGTTCGCTTTCCAGCCAGATGCGGCCGCCCATTTTTTCCGCGAGGCCCTTGCAGAGGGCCAGGCCGAGGCCGGTGCCGGGCACGCGGCCCTGCTGGGCGGCGGCGCCGCGCTCAAACCGGGTGAAGAGCCGCTGCTGTTCCTCCGGCGAGATGCCGGGCCCCTCGTCGGATACCGCGAAAATGACCTCCGTGGAGCCGGGCTGCAGGTGCTTGCACCAGACGGTGACACTCACCTGGCCGCGCCCGGAGAACTTCAGGGCGTTGCTGACGAAGTTCAGCAGGATTTGCCGGATGCGCTTGGGATCGCCGACCAGGAGCGCGGGCACGGCGGGCGAGACCGCGATCTCGACGGGGATGCCGCGCTTCTCGCTCTCGGCGGCCGTCATGGCGGTGATCGAGTCCATCAGCTCGGGCAGGTTGAAAACCCTGGCCTCAATCTCGACGGCGCCGGCCTGCACCTTGGAAAAGTCCAGGATGTCCTCCAGCAGCGAGGACAGGTGCGTGGCGCACTGGCGGAGCAGGCCGAACTTGCGCCGGCTTTCCGGGTCGAGGCTTTCGGTGCGGAAATTGTCGGCGATGCCGATGACGCCGTTCATCGGGTTGCGGATCTCGTGGCTGATGCCCGCGAGGAATTCGTCCTTCGCGGCGTTGGCCTTCACCAGCTCGGCGGTGCGGACCGTGACGAGGCCCTCCAGTTCCTCGTTGCGCTCGCGGATCCGGCGCTCGCGGATGCGGATGACGGCCAGGACCGTCAGGACGAGCGCCGCGGCGTAGCCGAGCAGGGCCCAGGTGGAGCGATACCACGGCGGCAAAATGCGAAAGGCGAACACGGCGGGCTCGCTGGCCAGGCCGGCGGCGTTGACGGTGCGGACCTCGAACCGGTAGTCACCCTCGGACAGGTTGCTGAATTCAAACGCGCGCCGCGCCGCCGGGGCCGACCATTCGCTGCCGGCCAGGCGCGACTGCAGCAGCCAGTCCTTGCTTCGGACATGGTCGCCCGTGAAGACATGGAAATTCAGATGATGGCTTTTGAAATGGAACGAAAAACCGTCCGCATCGGAAACCAATCCCGCATTCTGCGTATCCAGCCGGATGAACGGCGTGGAGGGGCTTTGCACCGGGTTAAGTGCACCGTAATCCAGCCGCAGGGCGCCATTATTGCCGCCCACCCAGAGAATCTGCCGTCCGTTTTCCTCGGTGAATGCAATTGTGTTCACGAATCCAACCGTGTTTAGCGCCGGCACGTCCAATTCGCGCCACTGGGTCTGCCCTGACGCTGCGACGGTCAGCACGCCCAAGCCTTGCGTGGAATCGTCGGCGGGGGCGATGTGCCGAAAGGTGACCAGCAGATCCTGTCCGTTGGGAGCCGGGACTATCACCAGCGGATTGATCGTGGGTGTGCCACTCAAGATCTTCAGGTGTGATCCGTCGTTCCCGGCCTTGAGCACCTGGCCGTTGGCAAAAACCAAAATGCCCTGGGTTGTGCCGATGATGGAAACCGGCCCTGACATGGGGTGCCCCGTCTCGGGATGCTTGAGGAGGGAGAGCTGCTTGGCGACCGGGTCGTAGATGAACGCGCCTTCGCCGATGGTGCCGAGCCAGAGCCGGCCGTTGGCATCCTCATGCATCGACTGCACGAAGTCTGGCAGCTTCATCAGATGTTCGTAGGCATAAGCCCCATCGGATTGTTCCACCAGTCGGGATAAACCTCTGTTCTCAAGGATGAACAGGGTTTTGGGTTCGGCCCGGGCGGCCATGGCGAAATACACGCCATTGCCGTCGAGGTGGAGAATTGTCCGCACCGTCGAACCATTATAAAAGTCCACCCCGCCATGGCGCATCAGCACCAGGCCGCCGGACACCGGCAGCAGGTGCTTGTAGGTGGCCGTGAGCGGCGGCAATGGTTGGAAATGCCCTCCATCTGTCTGGGTTTCGGATAATTGGTAGACTCCCTCCATCGTGATGGCGAACAACCTGGAATCGGGCAGTCGGATGAATTGGACAACCTTGCCTTTCAATCCGTTGAGAGCATTGAACACACTTACCTGCCCGGAGCCCTCGAGGTTCATTATCCCGCTCGGTGTGGCACACCAAAGATAACCGTTGGCGTCAGTTTGGAACGAATACGCAAAGCGGGCGGGCAAGCCGTCGCTGGTATCCAAAATTCGCAAGGGTCGCCCATCCTTGCTGGCAATCACCAAGCCGCCGTTGACCGTGCCCAAAGCATAGTTGCCGCCCGGCAGGGGGGCAAAGGATGAGAGCCGGTTGTCCGAAATGTGCCGGGTCAGCGGGTCGTCGGATATCCGGAGGGGCGGCGTTCCCGGCCGGAATAGTCCGTAGCCGCTCGCAACCAGGATACCTCCATCATCTTTGACCAGTCCGAGTATCCCGGCCATTGGCAGGGCGTTCGCCGGGAGTTCGAGCTGGGCCCCTTCCTCGGTCAGCCGATACAGCCCGGTTTCCACGTGTTGAACCCAAAATTCATCACCCAGACTCATGGGATATAGACGGTTTTTGGTCGCGAATGAATGGACCTGGAAGGCTTCGCCATCCCAGCGCAGGATTTTATCCCGACAGACGAAATAAACCACGCGTCCGACCTGAGCGCAGCCGAAGACTTCCCCCACGGGCAGTTGCTCTTTGGGAAGACGGAAAGCGAGCGAATGATATTTGAAGGTTCCCACGGATTCCTCATCAAAGTATCCGACTTCGTTGACCGCCCCGGCCCATAGCCGGTTACCTTGTCCGAATGCCAGGGACATCAGCGAATAACCGGCGCCCACGGGATAGGTTCGCCACGACTGCCCGTCGAACACCTGCAAGCCTTGTCCGCCGACAAACAGTCGTCCGTAGATATCCTGTAGGACGACCAACTTGGTCTCACCTAGCCCGAATTCCTTGGTGGAAAAATTCTCCACCAACGGCAGCCCGGTTGTCTTGTTAACCCAGGAACCAAACAACGAAGGGCACGCCAATCCGAAATACACGACCAGCAAGATGGCTCGGGGGCTGTGGACGGCGGTGCTCACTGGATCATTGATAAATAGCTTAATCAGCGGCACCGCAGCAACTTTCTCTGAAACCTTGCTTTAGGTGAGGTCGTGACACGCGTGACCGACCTGAATCGCCTCCATTTCAGGCGGTTTTGCGCATCGGTTGTGCGGGCCTTTTTCGCGATACTGCCGCCGATGAACTCAATCAACAACACCCTCACCGGGCTCGCTTCGAGCCTGCTTCTCAATGTCGGCCTCACCGGCGCCGCGGAAAAATTTGATCCGATGCACAAGGGCAGCATTTCGAACAAGGTCCTTGTGTCGGCCGAACCTTGCGAAGGCTGCGTCATGTTCTGCGCCTTCACGCCCGAGACCGGTCAATAAGCCCGCTTGAGCCGTCGTGCTTAGCCTGGCCGCATATCGTTATCGGAATGTGCTGGTGACCGCGGGCGGTCCGATCGAGAGATTGGAAATCGCGGATACCCAGGTGCTGGGCGAGCGCCGTTTCCTGGCCAACGCCTATCTCATCGGCGAGCTGGCGGGCAAACGGGACGGTAATTCGCTCTACAGCCGGGCGAACGGCAGCGGCACCGACGCGTCGCCCATGGTGGCGCGGTTCAAGGCCATCTCCGAGGCGATGGAGCGTTGGGCCCATTGGGAAATGCATCAAGGCCCCGAACGCCACAAATATGGCTTTGATGTCGACCCGTCCAGCAACGGGCTGGCGGCGTTTCCGGGTCTGTGGCGCCGGCAGGCGCGGCAGGTCGCCTTGATGGAGGCAGCCGAGCGGTTCAACCTGCTGAATTGGTGGGAGGGGCGGCTGACCGCCCGCGAGTCCGAAACCCGCTGGCCCGGCATGCGGGCGGCGACCATCTGCTCGCCGGCCCCGGGGATCACGGTGATCCTCTTCAAGCGGACCGAGGCCGGCTTTGTCGCCTACGGCCACGGGGCGGCAATGGATTTCGACACCGCCTGCGGAAAGGCGGCGATCGAGATGGAGCGGCATGCGCAGGTTGTGGCCCGGTTCGCCCTCAGTCATGCCGGCCGGATCCGCGACCAACTGCCCGCCACGGCGCATCCCCTCGAGCGCCGCAGCCTGTTCTTCGCCCTCGATGAAGGCCATGAGCTGTTTCTCGAGCGGCTGCGTTCGCCGGCCCGGGCCACGGCGGAGCTCAAGCTGGTCTACGACGGTCCCGTGCCCGGTCCCTGGACCCGTTACGCGGATGTCTGGCGCGTGGTCTATGCCCCGCCCAGCCGGCGGTTCCTCGGGATGGAAGAAAACTATTTCATGCTCTGAAGCCGGTCAAAAAAAGCTGAAACACAAGCGGCTGTGTGAGTGCAAAGCTTGCCTTCGCCAATACTGCGGGCGGCAGCCTTGGCTGGCCTGCCAGCCGTAACCCCTCGGGGTGCGCATGGGAGTGAAATGGCGTCCTGCGCAAGGCCGGCGGCCGGCAGCCTTCGTCCTCGCTCCGCTCGGCGAAGGCTGGAGCGGCTAGTCGGAATCGAACCGACGATACCTGCTTGGAAGGCAGGAGTTTTACCATTAAACTATAGCCGCATGATCGTTGGGCAGCGTGTCCCCGCCGGGCGGCCATTCAAGCTTTTGTTCGCGGATCCAACGCCGTCGGAACAGTAAAAGGGATTGCCCGCGCTGGGGGAATGCACATATCTCGTCGCCATATGGCGACTTCAGCGGCATCCAAACCCCAGTCCAGCGTCAAGGCGGCCCAAGCGTTGGCCAAACAGAAGGCCCTCGAGAAGAAAGCAAAGTCCTACAAGCTCGATCTCTCCGAGCTCTCCCTCTTTACCAGCCAGTTGGCGTCCTTGCTGCAGGCCGGCCTGCCCCTCGTCTCTTGCTTGGAGGCGTTGCAGGACCAAACCGAGGACCAGGTTTTCCGCATCGTGATCCGCGATGTTCGCAACGATATCTCCACCGGCACTTCCTTCTCCTCGGCGGTGAAAAAGTTTCCCAAGGCGTTCCCCAATCTCTTCATTTCCATGGTCGAGGCCGGTGAGGCGTCCGGCGGCCTGGCTGAGATCCTGGGCAAGGTGGCCGGCTACTTCGAATCCACGGTCAAGCTGACCAAGAAGGTGAAGTCGGCCATGACCTACCCGATCGCGGTCATCGGCCTGGCGGTCGCCCTGGTCAACGTGCTGCTGATCTTCGTCATCCCGGTGTTCGCCGCCATGTTCGCGGACTTCGGCGCCAAGCTGCCGGCCCCGACCCAGATGCTCATCGACCTCAGCGACTTCATGAAGGCCTGGTGGTGGGCCCTCGGTCTCGGCGCCTATGGAATCTTTTTCTTCACCAGCAAATATGTCGCGACGCCCAACGGCCGCCGCCAGAAGGACCAGTTTCTCGTCAAGGCACCCATCTTCGGCAACCTGGTGCACAAGATCGCCCTCTCCCGCTTCTGCCGCACCTACGCCACGCTGATGCGCTCGGGCGTGCCGATCCTGCGCACGCTGGAGATTGTCTCCTCCGCCAGCGGCAAGTGTCAGGTCGAGGACGCCTGCACCGAGATCGCCAAGCACGTCAGCCAGGGCGGCCAGGTTTCGGACATCATGGCGGTCAACACCTTCTTCCCGCCCATGATGAAGCACATGGTCAAAGCCGGTGAAACCACCGGCAACGTGGACGGCATGATGAACAAGATCGCCGACTTCTACGACACCGAGATCGACGCGACCGTGTCCGCGCTCACCTCGCTGATCGAGCCGCTGCTCATCGTCTTCCTCGGCGTGGTGGTCGGCGGCATCGTCATGGCCATGTTCCTGCCGATCTTCCAACTCGGTGCGGTGGCCGGCGGTCTGCAATAACCCCCGGGTTGCTTAAAGCCACTTGCGTGCCCGCTCCGGCGGGCGCAAGCTCACCGTCCCCTTTTCATGCCTTCCATCCTCATCGTCGACGATCTGGTCTCCATCCACGAGATGCTCGAGGCCGTCATCCAGCCGACCGGTTACAAGACCGCGTTCGCCACCGACGGGGAGAAGGCCCTCGTCCGCTACAAGGCGGACAAGTTCGACCTCGTGCTGGCCGACATCGACATGAAGCCGATGGACGGCATCACGCTGCTCAAGCAGCTCAAGCTCTACGATCCGGCGGCCGTCATCATCATCATGACCGCCTACGCCAGCACCGAGAGCGCGATCTCGGCCCTGAAGTTCGGCGCCTTCGACTACCTGCAGAAGCCTTTCAAGGTGGACGAGCTGATGCAGGCGCTGAAGCGCGGCATGGAGTTCAAGCGCACGGTCGCCGAGCGCGAGGCCACGGGCGCCTCTCCCTCGGCCAAGGCCGGCGACTTCGAGGCGCGCTTCGTGGGCGTCAGCCCGAAGGTCAAGCGGCTCATCGCCCAGCTCAAGAAGCTCGCCCACGCCCACACCCCGATCCTGATCTCCGGCGAGTTGGGCAGCGGCCACGAGATCGCGGCGGAGCTGCTCCACGCCGCCGGCACGCCCGCCGGCAGCCCGTTGGTGCCGATCGACTGCCGCCTGAGCTCGATGGAAAGTCTGCGCACCGGCCTGCTCGGGCAGAACGGCTCGGGCGGGACCTGGGTCCAGGCGGCCAAGGGCGGCACCCTGTTCCTGCTCCACCTCCAGAGCCTGCAGAAGGAGGCGCAGGCTGAGCTGGTTTCCGTCCTCCGCAACCACGCCCACAATTTCCGCCTCGTTTGCGCTACCGAGGAGGATCTCGAGAAACTGTCCGAGAACGGCCATTTCAACGAGGAGTTGTTTTATCGCGTCGCCTCCCTGCCGGTGCAGCTGCCCTCCCTGCGCGAGCGGCTCGAGGACATCCCGGCCCTCCTCAAGGACGTCGCCGGCCGGACCGCGAACCCGCAGTTTGACGCCAAGCAGGTTGAGTTCACCGATGACGCCCTCGCGACCCTTTGCGCCTACCGCTGGCCGGGCAACCTCGCCGAGTTCACCCAAGTGGTCTCACAGGTCGTCACCACCACCGAGACCCGCGTCATCACCTCGGAACAGCTGCCCCTGCGCATCCACGAGCTCAACGACTGGCCGGCCCTGGCCGATTACCTCGCCGGACAGGAGAAGCAATATATCGCCCGCGTGCTGAACGCCTGCCAAGGCGACAAGCGCCGCGCCGCCACCGCCCTCAAGATCGACATCAGCCGGCTGGTTTGAGGGGTGGGGCAAGTTACCCTCAACGCGCTGGTTGTCGTGGGAGAAGTCGCCCGCGCTCCAAGTTCCAGAGCCACGGAGTGCCACCTCGCCGTGGGAGCCCGGCTCACCGCACCCACAGCACCGGGTTGCGGATCGGGAAATTGCGCCGGATCTCCTCCACCTGCGGATCGGGCTCCAGCCGCTGCCACAACTCCAGCCAGTCGCGCCGCCCGGTCGCGCGCGCCCCGAAGAGCAGCGCCGGCTGCCGCACCGGCCAGTCGGCCCAATACATCACGTCGGGCTTTTTCGGCCACTTCGCCTTGTCCGCGAGGAACGGCGCGAGGAACTCCACCCCGCGCACGAGGCTGCGCCCGTCGGGCAGCGACCACGTCATGAGGTTCTCTTCCGGCGTCGAGAGCACGACCGCGAGGCCGGTCATCACGTCGAGGTTGAAGATCGAGTAGCCGTAGGGCTTGGTGCGCGCCAGTTCGCGCGGAAAGCCGCCGTCGGGCGCCATCTGGTTGGGGAGGTGGACCTCCTGCAGCCGCCGCCGGCAATCCGCGAGCACGGCCGCGTTGCCGGTGAGGCGGGCGAAGCACGCGGCCTGCAGCGTCCAGCACGTGCCGTGGTTGTTCTCGGCCTTGCTCTCGTCGATGCCGTAGGGATGCGTCGTCAGCCACTGCAGGTAGTCGCGGAACCAGCCGGTCAGCGCGGCGTCCTCGGCCGGCGCGAGGGACTTCGAGCCGCGCAACGCCTCGATCCCGAGGGCGACCTCGGCGAGGTGCAGGGTGTCGATCACCCCGATGCTCCGGCCGGTGCTGCGGCCCTTGATGGCCTGCGCGTAGAGCAGGTGGGGGTTCATGCGCGTGGCGGGATCGACGAACCACTTGTGCGCATGCCGCACCGCCGCGGCGGCGAAGCGTTCGTCGCCGCTTACGCGCCAGGCCGCCGCCAGGGCTCCGAAATCACGCACAAACCCCAGCAGCAGCTGCCGGTGGGCGACAAAATTGTCCGGATTGGTGAGCCCGTCGCGCTGGATGTAAGGCGCGGCCGGATTGGCCGGATCGGGCCACCAGTAGTCGCCTTCCGATGAAAAATCATTCGGGCCCCCGGCGCTCCGGGGATTGCGGGCCGTGGTGATGCTGCGCGGCTCGCTGGTGAGGGCCGCCTCGGCGATGTGCACGATGCGGGGACGTTCAAAGGCCTGCAGGTCAAAGGCGAGGGGGAGGGGCATGGGGTGCGTAAATCGTTGTCCGGCGGCGTCGGAAGCTCAAGTCGCGAGATGTTCGCCTCGGGGCCGCGGGGCCGCACGCCATAATCTGCTTTCCCGCTTGCCCCGCCATGGGGGCACCGCAAGCCTCGCCGAAATCTACGCTCATGCCCAAACGCACCGACCTTGAGTCCATCCTGATCATCGGCGCCGGCCCCATCATCATCGGCCAGGCGTGCGAATTCGACTATTCCGGCACCCAGGCGTGCAAGGCCCTCAAGGAGGAGGGCTACAAGGTCATCTTGGTGAACTCCAACCCGGCGACCATCATGACCGACCCGGAGTTCGCCGATGTCACCTATATCGAGCCGCTGACGGTCGACATCCTCGAAAAAATCATCGCCAAGGAGCGCCCCTCCGCCCTGCTGCCTACCCTGGGCGGTCAGACCGCCCTCAACCTGTCCATGGAGCTGCACCAGGCCGGCATCCTCGACAAATATCAGGTCGAGATGATCGGCGCCAAGCCCGACGCCATCAAGAAGGGCGAAGACCGCGAGCTCTTCAAGCAGTGCATGCTCAAGATCGGCCTCGACGTCGCCAAGTCGATGACCGTCCACACCCTCGAGGACGCCCGCAAGGCTGCCGACTACATCGGCACCATGCCCCTCATCATCCGCCCGAGCTTCACCCTCGGCGGCTCCGGCGGCGGCATCGCCTACAACCGCGAGGAGTTCGAGCAGATCGTCACCGGCGGCCTCGAGATCTCCCCGGTGCACGAGGTGCTCGTCGAGGAGTGCCTGCTCGGCTGGAAGGAATACGAAATGGAGGTCATGCGCGACCACAAGGACCAGTGCGTCGTCATCTGCTCCATCGAGAACTTCGACCCCATGGGCGTGCACACCGGCGACTCCATCACCGTCGCGCCGGCCATGACGCTTACCGACAAGGAATACCAGGTGATGCGCGACGCGTCCTTCGCCGTCATCCGCGAGATCGGCGTCGCCACCGGCGGCTCCAACATCCAGTTCTCCATCGACCCGGCGACCGGCCGGCAGGTCGTCATCGAGATGAACCCGCGCGTGTCGCGCTCCTCGGCGCTGGCCTCGAAGGCCACCGGCTTCCCCATCGCCAAGATCGCGGCCAAGCTCGCCGTCGGCTACACGCTCGACGAGCTGCGCAACGACATCACGCGCCTGACGCCCGCCAGCTTCGAGCCGACGATCGACTACGTCGTCACGAAGATCCCGCGCTTCACCTTCGAGAAGTTCCCCGGCGCCAACACCACGCTCACCTCCGCCATGAAGTCGGTCGGCGAGGCCATGGCCATCGGTCGCACCTTCAAGGAATCGTTCCAGAAATGCCTGCGCTCGCTCGAGACCGGCGCCCGCGGCTTCGGCGGCGGCGGCAAGTTCGGCGGCGACGAGACGTTCCCCGACGAGGTCATCCGCCAGAAGCTCGGCACGCCCAACGCCGAGCGGGTGTTCTATCTCCGCCACGCCTTTCGCGCCGGCTACACCGTCCAGCAGGTCTTCGACCTGACGAAGATCGACCCCTGGTTCCTGCACCAGCTCCGCGAGATCCACGAGATGGAGGAGGCGCTGCGGCTGCACACCCTCGCCACGCTCGACCCCGACGCCCTCCGCCGGGCGAAGCAGTTCGGCTTCGCCGACGCGCAGCTCGCGCACATCCTCCGGACCGATTTCGACACGATGCGGACCCACCGGAAAAAGGTCGGCGTCAACACGACCTACCGGCTGGTCGACACCTGCGCCGCGGAGTTCGAGGCGTTCACGCCCTACTACTATTCCAGCTACGGCGACGAGAACGAGGTCATCCCGTCCACCAAGCCGAAGATCATGATCATCGGCGGCGGACCCAACCGCATCGGCCAGGGCATCGAGTTCGACTACTGCTGCGTGCACGCGTCGTTCGCCCTGCGCGAGATCGGCTACGAGACCGTGATGATCAACTCGAACCCCGAGACCGTCTCGACCGACTACGACACCAGCGACCGGCTCTACTTCGAGCCGCTCACGCTCGAGGACGTGCTCGAGGTCTACGAGCAGGAGAAATGCTCCGGGGCCATCGTGCAGTTCGGCGGCCAGACGCCGCTCAACCTGGCCGCCGCCCTCAAGGCCCGCGGTGTGAACGTCATCGGCACGACGCCGGAGAGCATCGACCTCGCGGAGGACCGGAAGCTCTTCGCGGAGGTCCTCACCCAGGTCGGCCTCCGGCAGCCGCCGAACCGCACCTCGCTGAACGAGACCGACGCGCTCACCTTTGCCACCGAGATCGGCTATCCCGTGCTGCTCCGTCCGTCGTTCGTGCTCGGCGGCCGCGGCATGTTCATCGTCTACAACGAGGAGGAGTTCAAGGCCGTCATCCGCCAGGCCTTCGAGGTCATGCCGGGCAAGCCCGTGCTCATCGACAAGTTCCTCGAGGACGCCATCGAGCTCGACGTGGACTGCATCTGCGACGGCGAGACCGCGCTCATCGGCGGCATGCTCGAGCATATCGAGTTCGCCGGCGTGCACTCGGGCGACGCCGCCATGGTGATGCCGCCGCACACGCTCGCGCCGGACATGATCCAGACCGTGCGGAGCGCCACCTACGCGCTGGCCAAGGCCCTCAAGGTCATCGGCCTGATGAACGTCCAGTTCGCCATCAAGGACAACCAGCTCTACGTGCTTGAGGTCAACCCGCGCGCGTCGCGCACCGTGCCGTTCGTCGCCAAGGCCATTGGCGTGCCGCTGGCCAAGCTCGCCGCCAAGGTGATGGCGGGCAAGAAGCTCGCCGACCTTGGGTTCACCCGCGAGGTGAAGCCGAAGCACTGGTGCGTCAAGGAGGCCGTGTTCCCCTTCAACCGCTTCCCCGGCGCGGCCATCATGCTCGGGCCCGAGATGCGCTCGACCGGCGAGGTCATGGGCCTCGACGACGACCTCGGCATCGCCTTTGCCAAGACCCAGATGGCGGCCAAGCCCGGCCTGCCGCTCAGCGGGCGGCTCTTCATCAGCGTGAAGGATTCCGACAAGCCCGGCGCCGTGGCCATCGCCCGCGGTTTCGCCGAGCTCGGCTTCTCGCTCGTCGCCACGGCCAACACGGCGCGCCTGCTGCAGGAGCACGGCCTGAAGGTGCAGTTCGTCAACAAGCTGCTCGAGGGCCGGCCCAATTGCGTCGACATGATCAAGAACGGCGAGATCAACATGGTGCTGAACACGCCCAAGGGCATGATCCCGCGCCACGACGAGAACGCCATCCGCACGGCCGCGGTCGGCAATTCCGTCTGCATCATGACCTCGCTCACGGGGGCGGAGGCTGCGCTGGAGGGCATCCGCGCCCTGAAGCACAAGCTCGTGGGCGTCCGCCCGCTGCAGGAATACCGCAACAACGTTGAGCCGATGTGACGGCCCGCCCATGAAGACGCCCGCCACCCTCGTCGCCTTGCTGCACGGCCCGGACCAGCCGGGGCTCGTCGCCAAGACGGCCGGGTGGATCTACGCCCGGCAGGGCAACATCCTCCACGCCGACCAGCACCGCGACATGGAGGCGGGCGAGTTTTTCCAGCGCATCGAGTGGGTCCCGGCCAGCGGGGACGCGCCGGCGGAGGTCGCCGAACTCAAGGCCTTCGCGGCGTCGCTCGGCATGGCGGCGCGCGTGGCGCATTCGGGCCACCGCTCGAAGGGCGCGATCTTCGTCTCGCGCGAGGACCATTGTTTCCACGATCTCGCCCTGCGCTGGTCGGCGGGGGAGTTCGCCGGCGACTTCGCCTGCGTGATCTCCAACCACCCCGATCTCGCGGACACGGCGCGGCACTACGGACTGGCGTTCCACCACGTGCCGGTCACGGCGGCGACGAAGCCCGCGGCCGAGGCCCGGCAGCGGGAAATCCTCCGCGCCGCCGGCGTGGAGTTCATCGTGCTCGCCCGCTACATGCAGGTGCTCTCGGCGGAGTTCCTGGATCAATGCGGCGTGCCCGTCATCAATATCCACCACTCGTTTTTGCCCGCCTTTGCCGGCGGCAAGCCCTACCATCAGGCCCACGAGCGCGGCGTGAAGCTCATCGGCGCCACCGCGCACTACGCCACGGCGGTCCTCGACGACGGCCCCATCATCCAGCAGGACGTCGTGCGCGTGACGCACCGGCACGGCGTGGACGATCTTGTCCGCAAGGGCCGCGATCTCGAGAAGTCGGTGCTGGCGCAGGCCGTGCGCTGGCACCTCGAGAACCGCATCCTCGTCTACGGCAACAAGACGGTGGTGTTTGACTGAGGGGGCGCGGCCTTCCAGCCGGTGGGCTTGGCTGACTCTGCGGCGGGATGCCGCAGCCGCGGTAGGGCGAACCCTCCGGGTGAGCCGCGGCTCGTCAGGGACGACTAGCCCTACCTTTTGCCTTGAGGCGCAGCGGCGGGGCTCCCAATCTGCGCGGTTCATGAGCCAACCTTTACCCACCCATCTGGGCCCCCACGGTGAGAAGCCCGTCGAGCCTGCCGTCGTCGAGCCCGGTTTTGAAGTCGCCGTCCAGGAATTCTGGGCGCGCAACCGCAATTTCGTTCTCCTGCTCTGCGCCGCCGCGCTCCTGGTGATCGCCGGACGCGAGGGCTGGCAGTATTTCGCCCACGCCCGCGAGAAGGATCTGCAGGCCGAATACGCCAAGACCGGCGACAGCGCCGACCGGCTCGCCAAGTTTGCCGACGAACACTCGGGCCACGCACTGGCCGGCGTCGCCTACCTGCGGGTGGCGGATGAAAAATATTCCGTCGCCGACTACAAGTCGGCCGCCACCACCTACCAGAAGGCCGCGGGCAGCCTGCAGAACGACGCGCTGCTCGGCCGCGCCAAGCTTGGCGCGGCAGTCAGCCTGCTCCAGGGCGGCGACCTGGCGGGCGGCGAAGCCGCCCTCAAGGCGCTGAGTGCGGATCCCGCGGTGTTCGCCTCCGCGCGCGCCGAGGCCACCTATCATCTCGCCTCCCTCGCTGCCGCGGCGGGCCAGGCCGATGAAGTCAAAAAGCTCACCGCCCAGGTCAGTGTCATCGAGGCCACCGGCCCGTGGGCCCAGCGCGCGAGCCTCCTCGTGGCCAGTCTGCCCGCCGATGCCGCCGCCAAGCCCGTGGTCGGCACGACCACCGACACTCCGTCCCTCGGCATCAGCTTCAAGCCCGCCACGCCGGAGAAGCCTCCGGGCAAGTAACCGGAGTATCCTTTCAAAAGGAAAAGCCCGCCAATCCGGCGGGCTTTCTTTTGGCCTGAAATAAACCGCTCAGCCGGCCGGCCGCATTCTTCGACGGTGCAGCAGCACACCGGCTAACACGATCAGGCCGAGGATCGCCGCATAGGTCGAAGCTTCGGGGATGGCGGTGACGGAACCGCTCAGGGTGACATCGTCCACCCGCAGGGTGCCCAGATTGTTTGAGGTCCCGGAAGCATAGATCCGCAGGGTGGTGGGCGCGGCCTGGCTGGACAACGTGATGGAAAGGGGGCCGGTGGAATGCCAGACGCTGTCGTTCGTGATCGTGCCGGAGACGAGGGTGGAACTGAATACATCGGCACTGGAACGGACGGCGAACGCCGTGGGGCCCGTCCCGGAGGCACGGTAGCCAAAGGAAATGGAGGCCAGTGAAAGTCCATAGCCGGAACCCGGAGTCAGGGTGAATTCAAAGTAATTGGTCCCCGGCGCCACGCCGGTCCAGGTCGTCGCGGTGAAATAGCCGCTGCCACTTCCCGCAGAATATGTCGGGTTGCCCGACCCGGTGGTGGGAGCACCAAGGCTGCCTGAAAAAACACTGGCAGACAGATCTGACGCAACCGAAGTGGGCGCGGCAGACGATCCAAACGAATAGACCACCAATTGAGCGGTCAACGCGCCGCCCGACGCGAGCAGCGAAAGAAGCAACAGACCAAGCCGGATAGTTCTCATGGAGATGGGCCCGTCGCTACCGGGATCATTGAAGAAAAAAGGGCGCGATGCCGATACATTTTTCCGGCTCCGGCCAAACAATCACCTGCCTTAATGCCGTTGGTCCACCCAAGCCCGGGCGGCAAATGGTCGGGGCGACAGGATTCGAACCTGCGACCTCCTGGTCCCAAACCAGGCGCTCTACCAGGCTAAGCTACACCCCGAGACGAAGAGCGATGGGATGCGAGGCTTCGGGTTCTGTCAACGTCCGCGTCGGAACACTCAGGGCCGGAGAAATTTATCGAAATATCTTGGTGGGGGCATTGCAGCAGGGAAAACGGGTGGGGGCGAATGATCGCGAAAAGGCGGCACGATGCCTTTCAGACTCCCAGGCAAGGCAGGCTCGGTGTTTCTGCCGGTCACCGGGCTAAAGCTCTGAACCCCTCGTTGTTTCCAACTGGCGGTGAGGGTCTTCCATCCCCGCGACCGGCAAAGTGTTAATAATTGCTTCTTGCCTCACCAAACCACCCGGCACTATACACGTCCCCTCAATCTCTTAACACAAATGGATACTCTTTCTCGCGACAGCAATGGTTCCGGCAGCATCTTGCCTCTCGTTGGCGTGATCGCCGGCGGTCTCGCCCTGGTCCTCTCGATCACGGCCCTCTTCAAACTTTCCACGCTCCAAAAGGCCGTGGCTGCTCACGATGCGGAGATCGCCAAGATCGCCACGCTCGAAAGCGATGTGCGGGCGACCGCCACGAAGGCCGACGCGGACGTGAAGTCCCTGCGTTCGGGCATCCAGACCACCTTTGACCAGGTCGGCGCCGAGATCGGCACGATCAACGCCAAGATCGCCAAGATCGAGGAAGCCCAGAAGGCCCGCGCCGCGGCCCCCGCCGCCAAGGGTGGCGCCGCCGCCCCGACCGGCGTGCTCAACGCCGACGGCACCTACACGATCGGTTCCGGCGACACGCTCGCCAAGGTCGCCCGCAAGTTCGCCGTGAAGCTCGATGCGATCGAGGCGGAGAATCCCGGCCTCGATCCCGCCAAGCTGAAGGTCGGCCAGAAGATCCGCATCCCGCGGAAGTAATTCTTCCGGATAACAATTCCCGCGCCTCCCCGACGAAAGTCGCGGAGGCGTTTTTGTTTGGCGCCGCCGGCCGCCCGGGATGAATTGGACGGAGCGGCATTTCATCCGTGATAATCCCGGCGATCCGTGGTTAACCCCCTCTGCAGCTTTCCCATGCCCGACCATCCCCCCGTCCCGCAGCGCTGGAAAAAACTCGGCACGCGCACCGTGGCCCATACGCGCATCTTCGACGTGCAGAGCGTGGACTACCACCATCCGCATCGGGAGCAGCATCAGGATTTCTTCGTCATCTCCGCGCCCGATTGGGTCAACGTGCTCGCCCTCACGCCCGAGCGGCACCTCGTGCTCGTCCGGCAGTTCCGCTACGGCACGGATGAATTCTCCCTGGAGATCCCCGGCGGCGTGATGGACCCGGGCGAGGACGCCGTCACGGCCGGCCTGCGCGAATTGCAGGAGGAGACGGGCTACGTGGGCCCCCGGGCCCGGCTGCTTGGCCGCGTGCACCCGAACCCCGCCATGCAGAACAACCGCTGCCACCTGGTGCTGGTGGAGGACGCGCGCCGGTCGGCGCCGCTCGATTGGGATCCCGACGAGGAGCTCGAGATCATGACGAAGCCGGTGGACGAGGTCTACGCCCTGGCCTACCGCGGCGGCATCACCCACGCGATGGTGTTGGATGCCCTGTTGCTGTTTACCCCCGTGTGGGCGGAGCTGAAGCAGGCCAAGTCGCCCTAGCCCGTCCGTTTGACATTGGCCCGCCCCGGAGTTCACTCCCGGCACCGCATGGGAACCCACGCCGCCTCCACCTTTGCCAACTCGCCTGACGCGCTCGGCGCGGGCGCGGACGGCCGGGTGCCGGCGCCGCTGGAACAGGAGGTTCGCGCCATCTACCGGCGCAGCCCGCTTTACGGGCAGCGTTTTCCCCTGCACGCCGATCCGCTGCAGTGGTCGTGCTATCGGGAGATCCCGGTGCTGACCAAGCAGGAAATCCTCGATCGCGGGCACACCGCTTTTTTCGCGGATTACGCGGAGATCGAGCGCGGCTTGGCCGAGAAAAAATACGAATACGAGCACACCTCCGGCTCCACGGCCCGGCCGATGACGGTGGTGATGGAGGACGGCTGGTGGAACGCCCAGCTGCGTCGCGCCTACCTCGCGCACCCGCAGCTCGCGCAGTATGTCGACCGGCCCTACCGCAAGGCCGTGCTCGCGCCCATCGGCTGCTCCAGCAATCTCTGCCCCTACGAGGACCACCCGTTCCCGAACCGCTATTTTGACGGCACCGTCTACCTGAACCTGTCGAGCGATCCCTTCGCCTTCCCTGAGGCCGAGTGGGACCGCATCGCGCTGGAGCTGCAGGCGCTCAAGCCCGAGGTCATCGAGGGCGAGCCCATCTATCTCTCGCTGCTGGCCCGGGCGCTCAAGAAACGCCGGGTCGGCGTGCCGACCGTGCGCACGGTCATCCTCACCTACGGCAAGGCCAGCCGGCAGCACAGCGCGCGGATCGCCGAAACCTTCCCCGGCGCCGCCCAGGTGGATCTCTATGGCTCGACCGAGGCGGGCTATATTTTCGTGGGCGACGCCTTTCAGGACAATCTGCGAGCGATCGACGGCAACGCCTTCGTCGAACTCGTGCCGTGGCGGGCGGGGTTGGCGGATGTTTTTCAAATCAACGTGACGACCCGCGACCGCGAGGCGATGCCGCTGCTGCGCTACTTCACGGGCGACATCGTACGCCGCACGCCCACAGGCTACCGGATCCTCGGTCGTGAACGGGACCTTTTTTTTGCGGCGGACGGACGCGTCGTGTCGGCCTTTGAGATTGACGCGGTTTTTCCGGAAAATTTCGCCTGCTGGCACTGGAGCCTCGTGCAGGGCTCGGACAACCGCTGGGATTTCCAGTATGTGGCTGATGAGACCGCGCCCAAGGGCCTGGAGCACGCCCTCGCGGCGGCGCTGGGCGAGGGCATGCGGGTGAACCTGTTCCGGCGGAAATTCATCCAGCCCGCCGCCAGCGGCAAATTCTCGCTCCTCAAGCCGCTCGCCCGCTGAGGGCGGGTGCAGCCCGTGGGACAGGGCAGCGACGCCGCTCGACAGCGCCCGCGCCCCGGGTGGTGGCATCGGCTTCCCGGTTCGACGAACTCACGGCCCTGAGCAAGGTCGAAGGGCAGCCGATGGTCCGATCCTGTGGCTGGCAGCCGCAATCACGGGACTTACTATTAGGCCGGGCAGGGCTTCTCGGGGGATTTAGCGTCACTAATGATTCGGCGTGCAGTAGACGCGCATCCTTTACAATGATTGGCCGGGTTGGTTTACATGACCCGTCCATTGGCTTTCCAGCCTGCCTGACACCTCCCTTCCGAAATCCACGCGATGAATCTACTCGCTTCGCTCTTCCAGTCGTCCATCGGGAAAAAACTCCTGATGGCTTTTACCGGACTCGTGCTGTTCGGTTTCGTGACCGGCCACCTGGTCGGCAATCTGCAGATATTTCTCCCGCCCGAGAAAATCAACGCCTACGGCCTCCTGCTTGAGTCGCTGGGCGGCGCGCTCTGGCTTATCCGCCTGTTCCTGCTGGCCTGCGTGGTCATCCACATCTGGATCGCCATCCAGCTCACGATCGAGAACCGCGCGGCCCGGCCCACCGGTTACGGGGTCGACCACACCAGCCGCGCCACGCTCGCGTCGCGCGTGATGGCCCGCACCGGCATTGTCGTCCTGGCCTTCCTGGTCTTCCATCTGGCTCATTTCACCATCCGCATCGGCCATCCCGAGTGGAGCGAACACAGCTACCGGCTAGCCAGCGGCACCGCCGTCCGGGACGTCTACACCATGGTGGTGCAGGGTTTCTCCAATGTCGGCGTCTCGATATTCTATATCATTGCGGTGGGCCTGCTTAGCTACCATCTCAGCCACGGCATCGTGAGCATGGTGCAGTCGCTCGGGCTCAAGAACGAGCGCTGGACGCGCGGCCTCGAGGGCTTCGCTGTCATCTACTGCTGGGGCTACTTTCTCCTCAACGCCGCCATTCCGCTCGCCATCTTGGGGTGGCTGCCGGTGCTCAGCGGCCTGATCCACCGCTAATCCTCTCCCGCCATGGCCAAACTTGAATCCAAAATTCCCGCCGGTCCGCTCGCCGACAAATGGCAGCGGCACAAGACGGAGATCAAGCTCGTCAACCCCGCCAACAAGCGGAAATACGAGATCATCGTCGTCGGGGCCGGCCTCGCGGGCGCCTCAGCCGCCGCCACCCTCGCCGAGCTGGGCTACAAGGTGAAGAACTTCGTCTTCCACGACAGCCCCCGCCGCGCCCACTCCATCGCTGCGCAGGGCGGCATCAACGCCGCCAAGAACTACCAGAACGACGGCGACTCCGTCCACCGGCTCTACTACGACACGCTCAAGGGCGGCGATTATCGCGCCCGCGAGGCCAACGTCCACCGTCTCGCCGAGGTCTCGGTCAATATCATCGACCAATGTGCCGCCCAAGGCGTGCCCTTCGCCCGCGAATACGGCGGCTTGCTCGCCAACCGCTCCTTCGGCGGCGCCCAAGTCTCGCGCACTTTCTACGCCCGCGGCCAGACCGGCCAGCAACTCCTCCTCGGCGCCTATTCCGCCCTCTCCCGCATGATCGGCCAGGGTGGCGTCGAGATGCACAACAACGCCGAGATGCTCGATCTCGTCGTCGTCGACGGCCACGCCAAGGGCATCATCGTCCGCGACCTGATCACGGGCAAAATCGAGCGCCACAGCGCCGACGCCGTCATCCTCGCCACCGGCGGCTACGGCAACGTCTTCAACCTCTCCACCTACGCCCGGCAGTCCAACGCCACCGCCATCTGGCGCGCCTACAAGCGCGGCGCCTGCCTCGCGAACCCCTGCTATACGCAGATCCACCCGACCTGCATCCCGGTGAGCGGCGACTACCAGTCCAAGCTCACCCTCATGTCCGAGTCGCTCCGCAACGACGGCCGCATCTGGGTGCCGAAGAAGAAGGAGGACGCGAAGAAGAACCCCGCCGACATCGCCGAGGGCGACCGCGACTACTACCTCGAGCGCATCTACCCGAGCTTTGGCAACCTCGCCCCGCGCGACGTCTCCTCCCGCGCCGCCATGCGCATGTGCGACGAGGGCCGCGGCGTCGGTGAGTCCGGCCTCGGCGTCTACCTCGACTTTGCCGACGCCATCAAGCGCCTCGGCGAACCCGCCGTGCGCGAACGCTACGGCAACCTCTTCGACATCTATCACGAGATCACCGCCGAGAACGCCTACAAGACGCCGATGCGCATCTTCCCGGCCGTGCACTACACGATGGGCGGCCTCTGGGTGGACTACAACCTGATGTCCAACATCCCGGGCCTTTTCGTGCTCGGCGAGGCGAACTTCTCCGACCACGGCGCCAACCGCCTCGGCGCCTCAGCGCTCATGCAGGGCCTCGCTGACGGCTACTTCGTCATTCCCTACACGATCGGCGACTACCTCGCCGGCCAGAAGCCCGGCTCGCGGCCCGCGCCGGACCGCGCCGAATTCACGCAGGCTGAGCAGAACGTCACGGGCCTGACCAAGCGCCTGCTCGACAACAAGGGCAAGCAGCCCGTCAGCCATTTCCACAAGCGTCTCGGCAAGATCATGTGGGACCACTGCGGCATGGCCCGCACCAAGGCCGGCCTCGAGGCCGCGTTGCAGAAGATCCCCGCCCTGCGCGAGGAATTCTGGGCGAACGTTCTGGTTCCCGGTTCCGCCGACACGCTCAACCAGTCGCTCGAGCAGGCCGGCCGCGTGGCCGACTACATGGAGCTCGGCGAGCTGATGTGCCGCGACGCGCTCACCCGCGAGGAAAGCTGCGGCGGGCACTTCCGCGAGGAATACCAGTATCCGGACGGCGAGTGCAAACGCGACGACGAGAAGTTTGGCCACGTCGCCGCCTGGGAATACCAGGGCGAGGGCCAGACCCCGCTGCGCAACGCCGAGCCCCTGAACTACGAATTCACCAAGATGAGCGTGCGCTCCTACAAATAACCGCGAGGCATCCCACCATGGTCGCTGAAAAACCTTCCAAGAAACTCTTCTCCGTCACGCTCCGCGTCTGGCGCCAGGCCGGTCCGGCCGCCGCCGGCAAGTTCGTCGAGTATCCCGCGGCGAACGTGAACCCCGACATGTCCTTCCTCGAGCTGATCGACGTCGTCAACGACGGTCTGACCGTCAAGGGCGACGAGCCGATTGCTTTCGCGCACGACTGCCGCGAGGGCATCTGCGGCACCTGCTCCTGCACGATCAACGGCAAGCCGCACGGCCCGGGCCACGGCATCGCCACCTGCCAGCTCTACATGCGCAGCTTCCAGGAGGGCGACGTGATCACCGTCGAGCCCTTCCGCGCCAAGGCCTTCCCGATCCAGCGCGACCTCGTCACCGACCGCGCCGCCTTCGACAAGATCCAGCAGGCCGGCGGCTTCATCTCCGTCCGCACCGGCGCGGCGCCGGATGCCAATGCGATTCCCGTGCCGAAGGAAGATGCCGACCTCGCGATGGACGCGGCGTCCTGCATCGGTTGCGGCGCGTGCGTGGCGGCGTGCAAGAACGCCTCCGCCATGCTCTTCGTCGCGGCCAAGGTCTCGCAGTTCGGCCTGCTGCCGCAGGGCCAGCCCGAGCGCGACCGCCGCGTGCTGGCGATGGTGCAGACGATGGACGAGGCCGGCTTCGGCAATTGCACCAACCAATACGAGTGCAGCGCCGTGTGCCCGAAGAACATCACGCACGATTTCATCGCCCGCCTGAACCGCGACTACGTGGCCGCGCTGTTCCGGACCCGCTTCCAGCCCGTCTCCAACGCCGGCGGCGGCGGTGGCTGAGCCGGACTCATGCAATGGGTCGTGGGCCAGCGAGCTTGCTCGCGCTCTGCTGGCGCCCGCCAGCGGGCGGCCTACCGCTGCACCGTTCAGTTTCTCAGAATGACTCGGGTGGATCTGCCAATTACATGAGACCGTATCGGTAGTTGACCCGGCCGCAACGGCTAGGTCGGTCGGGATTTATCCCCGACATGTCGGGCGTAAAGCCCGACCTACAAACAGGGCTGCGGAATTATTGAAACCGCACTTAGTCCGGTTTGGGTTCCGCCGGTTTGGCGTCCTGGGCTTTCCTGAGATTGCCCACCGCGACCTGGAACGCGCCCGCCAACAACGCGTGCTCGGCCGCCGGCAGCTCCTTGCGCAGGAGCATGCCTTCGCAATAATCGCGCACGACCTTGTCCTGCTGGATATTGCTTTGCAGCGACCAGACGGCCGCCTGGAACACGACGCTCTTGTATAATTCGACCGGCGGTTTGGCCGGCTTATTTTTGAGCTTCTTGTATTCTTCGAGCACAACTTTGTGGGGATGATAGGCCAGCACCGCGACCAGCGCCCGGATGGGTTCGTAACGCCCGCTGGCAAAGAAGCGGCCCCACAGGACATCGAGCTGGGTGCCCTGCAGCGGCTGCTGGTCCGGCACGGGCCAGCGCACCAACTGATGCTCCTTGATCGATACGCGGAGCGCATCGGGCAGACTGTCGGGGAAAGCGGGATCGTCGCGCTTGGCGAAGGCCAGCAGGGTCGACAGGAGCGCGCGCTCCCGTCCGTCGGCCCGGTCCATTTGCGCCAGCAGATGGGGCAGCAGCCACGGATTGTCGGTGAGGACCTGCTCGAAAAATCCCAACAGCGCGCCGTTTTCCGCATCGTCGCGCGGTTTGGCTCCGGCCGGCGGATGCTCCGCGCTGAACTTGATCACCGCGAGCACCTGCTGCGGCATGGGCTTGAAATGATAGCCCATGAGCCAGCGACTTGGGTCGAATCCGGCCGGCAGCGGTTCCGTCAGCACTTCGTCACCCACCACGGTCAGCGGCTGCTCGCGCTTCACGGTGACTTGGCTGATCCGGTCGGTGGCTTCCACCACCACGCGCCATGTGCCCAAGGGATCCTCCTGAGTGGCAACAAAGGTGGCCAACTCGACGGCCTTGTGCACGCCGCGTGGTTCCTTGGCCGGTCCGCGGGTAATCAGGCGCAGGTGGTCTTTGGCCCATCCGGCTGAACCATCCGGCCGGATGAACGACAACCGGTAGTCCACTTCCGCGATCTGTCCGGGTCCGGTGGCGAAACGGGTGGCGAAGACCAGGATATGCACCGGCTGCCCGCGCACGACTTGGCCGACGCCGGTGGTCGCCGGCCCGCGGCCATTCGGCGTCTTGGTCCAGATGTCCTGATGGGCATACTGGATGGTCGGCAGCAGGATTACGTCCAGGCCGGCGGCTTCCTCGACGGGCGCGCCGGGCGAGGCGAGGGTGAGGACAAGCCCGGCGAGGAAGCATAAACCGATACGCATGCAGATGTTATCCTGCAGCAGTCGTTTCAGGGCAAGGAGCATAGCCGCCCTCGTGCTCGCCTGACAGGCGAGTCAACAACGCCGGGCCGGTTGTGACGTCTGGTTCTGCGAAAGCCTGCAACTTTCCGCGCGCCGCCGGGTTTTCATGGCATCAACCCACGATAACATGAAAATCTCCCTCCTCTCCGTTCTTACCGCCACCCTCCTGGGCATCGCTTCCATCGCCAGCGGCCGCCACTTCGACGCCGCCGACTTCACCGCCATCCTCTTCACCACCGGCCTCGTCGCCTGGACCATCGAGCAATACAGCCGCGAGCCCCGCGTGTTGAACTCCAGCCGGCCCCTCCGGTTCTCGCTCGGCCACCGCAGCCGCCACACCAGGCTGGCCGCGAGCCGGCTGGCGGCCTGAGCCAGACGCTTCCACCTGACACGGCGGCCCCGGAACAACCCGGGTGCCGCCTTTTAATTTGATCGGGTTCAATCCCCCGGACGATCCGGGTTCCTTACTTGTTCGTCACGGGCACCGAGCCGGAATGGGTGAGAGAGCCCTTGTCCGTCGTCTCCCCATAAAGGCGGATGACCAGCTGTGTCTCCACCCGGTAGGCGGCGCTGCCCCGGGCGGCGGCGTCGGCGATGAGACCTGCGGCCGCGGCATCGGCCAGGGTCAGCCGGGTCACCTTGGCGACGGACTGCTGGGCTGGCACGGCGGTGGGCTCTTCATTGAGGGCCGTGCCCACCAGCCTGCCTTCCAGGAAAATCTTGTGGTTCGTGCGCGCGATCAGGTAGGCGGCAATGTTGGGATTAACCAGTTTCCACGCGACCGCCACCGTGCCGTCGGCGGCGCGTTCGATGCCGGTCAGCTCAACGCTGAGCCCGACGGCGGTGATGCCGCGCTCGAAGCCATTGCAGCCGGCGAGAATCAGGATGCTGCACGCCAGCACCAGCAGGGGGGTAAGCAATTTCTTCATCAGGCGGAATTGTGCGGCGCGCCCGGGGCGCGGCAAGTCTACTCGTCCTTCGCCGGCTCTTTCTTTTTGGCCGCCGACCCGCCCAGCCCGAACTGGGCAAGCACCCCGACGGTCGCCAGCGCCAGGATGGCGGGAAACATCCAGGTGTTGTTGTCGATCAGCGCCGGCATCTGGTCGGGGTGCCGGAGGTAATACACCCAGTCCATCCGGCTGGTAAAAAACGACAGGGCGAGGATGGCGCGGAAGGCACCGACCAACGCGGTTGAGAGCATGATGAGCACCCGCTGCAGCTTCACGGCGAGGAACCCGCCGACTACGCCGAGCACGGCGCTGCTCAGCAGGGCGACCATGTGGTTGAAATTGGCGAGCAACAAAATTCCGAGGGTCGCGCCGAACAGGAAACCCGCCACGAAGACTGCGGCGAGGTAAAGCAGGTAGGCCAGGCCCGCCCCCAGCAGGCCGCCGAGCACCAGGCCGCCGATCTCGGCGGTTGGGCCCATGCCCAGCGCCGCGCCGGCGGCTTGCCCGAACACGACCCCGATCAGTCCACCGAGCACCGCCAGCGTGATCTTGAAGATGCGGTAGCCGAAAAAGCAGTCGAGCACGCCCCAGGCGATCGCGCCGGCGGATATCCACGGATAGAGTTCTTCACTCGGATGCACGACCCGGCACTAAGCCGCGTCCGGCCATGACTGGCAACCTGCATTCTCCGCCGGCTGGCTCGGACAAATCCAGCGTCCGTCAGACAAGAGGCAGGGGAACAAGGGCTGCGCCGGTCAGAACAACGTCAGTGCCCGGGCGCTTTCCAAGGCGACCCAGGCGACCCCGAAGGCTGTCGCCCACAGGAACAGTCCCTTGACCAGTCGCCGGCGGCGCAAGCTGCGCTCATGATGGTCCGTGTCGTGGTGGCCAAAACCCGATTCCTCGAGGAAACAGGCGAATTGCGCGTGTTTCAGGCTCGTCGTCCGCAGGCGCCGGTCGCTCCGCTGGCCGAAGGAGATCGGCAGCTGGTTGAGCAGATGGCGCAGGCGATAGGACATGACCCACACATCGCTTAAAATAGCTCTTCCTTTCAAGGGGATTCTGGCTATCTCGGCTGTTTCACGCGCCCTTTACCCATGCACCATTTCCGCTACACCGGCCAGAAGCTCCATTGCGAATCCGTCGACCTCGCCGCTGTCGCCCAGCTGCACGGCACCCCGACGTATGTCTATAGCGCCCAGACGATCACGGACAATTATCGGCGCCTGGCCGCCAGCCTGGCCGGGCTCGACGTGCAGATCTGCTACGCCATGAAGGCGAACTCCAACCTCGCCGTCCTGCGCCTCTTCTCGAACCTCGGCGCCGCCTTCGACCTCGTGAGCGGCGGGGAACTCCGCCGCGTCGTGGCGGCCGGCGGCGATGCGGGCCGCAGCGTGTTCGCCGGCGTCGGCAAGACGGAGGCCGAGATCAGGCTGGCCCTGCAGACCGGCGTGTTCGGCTTCCATGTCGAGAGCGAGCCCGAGCTCGCGCGCATCAACCATGTCGCCGGCCAGCTGGGCCGCAAGGCGCCCATCGCCATCCGCATCAACCCCGATGTCGACGCCAAGACGCACGCCAAGATCACCACCGGCAAAAGCGAGAACAAGTTCGGCATCCCGCTGGAACACGCCGCCGAGGCCTATGCCGCCGCGGCGAAGTATCCGCACCTGGAGATCAAGGGCGTGCAGATGCACATCGGTTCGCAGCTCACCTCCGCCGCCCCGTTCGTCGAGGCGGTCGCCAAGGTGGTGCCGTTCGCCCTGCGGCTGAAGCAGGATTACGGCATCACCTATTTCAGCGTCGGCGGCGGCATTGGCATCGTCTACCAGGACGCGCTCGCCAGCGGCGATGCCGGCTGGTGGAGCGCGAAGTCCGAGGGTGAACGTCCGCTTACACCCGAGGCCTACGGCGCCGCGCTCGCGCCCCTGCTCGCGCCGCTTGGCCTGAAGATCCTTCTCGAGCCGGGCCGCTTCCTCGTCGGCAATGCCGGGGTCCTGCTCTCCCGCGTCGAATACCTCAAGCGCGGTGCGGCGCGGAATTTCCTCGTGCTCGACGCGGCGATGAACGACCTCGTGCGCCCCGCCATGTATGAGGCCTACCACGAGGTCGTGCCGCTGCTGCGCGATTCCGCGCGGCCCGCGCTCAAGGCCGATCTCGTCGGTCCCATCTGCGAGTCGGGCGACTGTTTCGCGAAGGACCGCACGCTGCAGACGGTGGGCGAGGGCGAGTTGGTCGCCTTCCTGAGCGCCGGCGCCTACGGCTATACCATGGCCAGCCGTTACAACACCCGGCCCATGGCCGCCGAGGTGCTCGTGTCCGGCAGCCGGTTCGAGCTGGTCAATGCGCGCGAAAATTTCGATGCTATGGTCTCCGGCGAGAAAATCCCCGGCTTCCTCTCGACCTGACGCCACCCCCATGCCCGCGCCGCGCCCCCTTAATTTTGCTGTCATCGGAGCCGGCGCCTGGGGCACCGCGATGGCGGTGCACCTAGCCCGCCGCGGCCAGCATACCACGCTGGTCGCCCGCCGGGCCGAGCACGCCGAGGCCATCCGCGCCGCCCGCGAAAACCGCGACTACCTGCCGGGCATCCGGCTGCCGGACGAACTCGTGGTCACCAGCTACCTGCGCTCCGCGCTCGTCGAGGCCGACGTGGCCCTGATCGCCTGCCCGTCGCAGTCGGTGCGCGCCTGGTGCGAGCAGATGCGCACGGTGATGCACGACACGTCGCGACTGCAGCTTTTCCTCAGCCTGGTCAAGGGCCTCGAGATCGGCACGCACCTCCGGCCGAGCGAGACGATGGCCCAGGTGCTGCCCGGCTTGAATTGCGGCACGCTCACCGGCCCGACCAACGCCGCCGAGGTGGCGCGCGGCCTGCCCGCCGCGATGGTCATGGCCGCGGCCCACACGGATGAATTCGTGCCCAAGGTGCAGACGGCCATGAGCGGCCCCACGCTCCGCATCTACACCAGCGACGACCTGGCCGGGGCGGAATACGGCGCCAGCCTCAAGAACATCTACGCCATCGCTGCCGGACTCAGCGACGGCCTGAAACTCGGCGACAACTCGAAGGCCGCCTTGCTCACCCGCGCCGTCAACGAGATGCTGCGCGTCGGCGCGGCCCTCGGGGCGAAGCCGGAGACCTTCTACGGCC
Organism: Lacunisphaera sp.; assembly: GCA_029945855.1. Classification (GTDB taxonomy): domain Bacteria; phylum Verrucomicrobiota; class Verrucomicrobiia; order Opitutales; family Opitutaceae; genus Lacunisphaera. The sequence continues at coordinate 31,073 of JAQSDJ010000324.1, read as the reverse complement.
TCAGCGGCTTCGGCGACCTCGTGGCCACAAGCCACGGGATTTGGAGCCGCAACCGCGAGTTCGGCGAGAAGATCGGCGCCGGCGCGTCGGTCGCGTCCCTGCTCGAGGGCCGCAAGACCGTCGTCGAGGGGCACCGCACCACCGAGGCGCTTTATGGACTCTGCCAGGAACGCGGCATCACCGCGCCGATCCTCAACGAGGTCTACGCCATCCTCTACCGCCAGAAGAAACCCGCCGACGCGCTGCTCGCGTTGATGACCCGCGAGCTGAAACGCGAGACCACCTCGCCTTTCCCGAAGAAGGACTGAACGGCGACGGCCGGCTCGTTGCCCCATTGCCCGATGCGCGCCAATCCCGCCAAGATCCGCCGTTTGCTTTGCCGGCTCCACGATGAAATCCGTGAGGCGGTGCGCGCGGCGCAGCGTCGCGGTGCCCGGCGACTGACGCGTGTGGCGGCCGTGACGACGGCGGACACCATCTACGGCATCGACAAGGTCAGCGAGCACACGGTGTTGGCGTGGTTCACCAAACACTGGCCAAAGCGCTGGCCGGTCGAGCTGGTGATGGAGGGGCTGGAACACGAGGCGGTGACTTTCCCGCGCGGCACACCGGTCGCCAAGACGCTCTACAAGTGCATCCTCGACCCGATCGACGGCACGCGCAGCCTGATGTATGACAAGCGCTCCGCGTGGAGCCTCGCGGCGCTCGCGCCGCAGCGCGGGGCCAAAACAAACTTGAGCGACATCTTTGTCGCCGTGATGACCGAACTGCCCGTGAGCAAGCAGGGCCGGGCCGACCAGTTCAGCGTGGTGCGCGGCGGCGGCGTGAAGGCCGAGCGGATCGACCTGCGCACGGGCCGGCGGACGAAATTCAGGCCGCGGCCGTCACGGGCGAAGGACGTCGGGCACGGGTTCGCCTCCTTCGTGAAATTCTTCCCGCCCGGCAAGGCCTGGGCGGCGGAGCGCGAGGAAAAGCTCTGGTGTGTGCTCGGGGCCGGCGTGGAAATCTTCGACGACCAATACCTGAGCAGCGGCGGGCAGATCTACGAGCTGCTCATGGGTCACGACCGTTTCATCGCCGACCTGCGGCCGCTGGCCTTCGCGGCCCTGCGTGTGCGCGCCGCCCTGGCGTGCCATCCCTACGACATCTGCACGGCGTTGATTGCGCAGGAAGCGGGCTGCATCGTGACGGCGCCGGACGGAAAGCCGTTGCGGGTGCCGCTCGACACGACGTCGCCCGTGGCGTGGGTCGGCTACGCGAACAAGGCGCTCGCCCGAATGATCGGGCCGGAGCTGAGACGGCAGCTCAAACTGTAGGCCGCCCGCTGGCGGGCGCACTTCGGCGCGAGCGAGCTCGCTGGCCCACCCTCAATCCTTTGACTGCTCGATCACGGTCGCCTTGCCGTCCTTGAAGACGACACGGATGCGCTCTTCCTTCTCGTCCCGGTAGGTCTCGACGAAAGCGGGCTGATAATAGACCCGGTAGGACCGGAGGTAGGGGTCGTAATAGACGCGGCGCTGGTAGCCTACCATCTGGGTGCCGTCATAGCGGGTGTAGTAGGTATTGTAGATCCAGGTGACCGACTTGCCGGCGGCCGTGATGGACTCGCGCTTCTGGTCCGGCGCGCCGAGGGCGAGATAGACCATGTCCTCGGTGTAACCGAGGTCGATGATGCCCTGCTTGATCTTGTCCTGGGTGGCGGCGTCGAGCCCGGCGAAGACCTCGGGTTTCTGCTTGATGCGGTCGTCCACGCTCTGGCAGCCGGTCAGGAAGCCCAGACTGGCGGCGAGCATGAAGGTGGTGATGAGGCGGCGGTTCAGGTGGAAAGTCATGGGAGTGCGGTGGTGACCCGGGGAATATAGTCCGGGTTCCTTAAAAAGCCAGTGGGACGCGCCGGCCTACAAGCGGACGCGGCGGAGTCGCAGGGCGTTGGACACAACGGTGATCGAGCTGAGGCTCATCGCGGCGCCGGCGAACATCGGGTTGAGCAGCCAGCCGAAGAGCGGGTAGAAGGCACCCGCGGCCAGCGGCAACCCGGCGATGTTGTAGGCGAAGGCCCAGAAGAGGTTCTGCTTGATGTTGCGCAGCGTCGCCCGGCTTAGGTGCACGGCGCGCACCAGCGCGGCGAGGTCGCCCTTCACGAGCACGATGCCGGCGCTGTGCATGGCTACGTCGGTGCCCGTGCCCATGGCGATGCCGACCTCGGCGGCGGCGAGCGCCGGGGCGTCGTTGAGCCCGTCACCGGCGAAGACCACGCGCTCGCTCCGCGCTTGGTGCTCGCGCACGAGCTCCTGCTTGCGGGCGGGCGTCACTTCGGCATGGAAGCCGTCCAGGCCAAGCTGCTCCGCCACCTGCCGGGCGGCGGCGGTGCGATCGCCGGTCACCATGTAGACCTTCAGGCCCAGGTGCTGCAGAGCGGTGATCGCCGCGGCCGTCCCGGTCTTGAGGGCGTCGGCCAGCGCGATCACACCGGCTTCCTGACCGTCGACGGTCACGCTGACGAGCGTGGCCGAGGGATGGCCGGGCAGTTCATAGCCGGCCGGGGCGCGGCTGATCGCAACGCGACGGCCTTCGATGATTGCACTGACGCCAGCGCCGGGCTGGGCGATGAAGTCAGTGGCCGGCGAAAGAATCAGTCCGCGCGCCTGCGCTGCGGTTACGATGGCCCGGGCGAGGGGATGCTCGCTGGCGGATTCCGCCGAGGCGGCCACACGCAGGAGCTCGGCCTCGGAAAAGGCTCCGGCCGGTTTGATGAGCGCCACCAGCGGCCGGCCTTCGGTCAAGGTGCCGGTCTTGTCGATGAGCAGGGTGGTGGCTTCGGCAAGGCGTTCGAGCGCGGCGGCGTCCTTGACCAGCACGCCGGCCTGCGCGCCGCGGCCGATGCCGGTGACGATCGACACGGGCGTGGCGAGACCGAGGGCGCAGGGGCAGGCGATGATCAGGACGGCGACGGCGTTGAGCAGGCCGGGCAGCCAGCCCTGCTCCGGGGCGAACAGGCCCCACGAGAAGAACGTGACGGTGGCGATGGTGAGCACGACGGGGGCGAACCATGCGGAAACGCGGTCGGCCAGCCGCTGGATCGGGGCCTCGCTCTCGACCGCCTGCTCGACGAGCCGGACGATCTGGGCGAGGAGGGTGTCGGCCCCGACGCGCTGCGCGCGATAAACAAAGGAGCCGGTGGTGTTGAGCGTGCCGGCGCTGACCGCTTCGCCCGCGGACTTGACGACGGGCAGCGGCTCGCCGGTGAGCATGGATTCGTTGATCTCGGCGCGGCCCGCCTCGAGGTGACCGTCGACGGGCAGGTTCTCGCCGGGACGGACGCGCAGGCGGTCGCCGACCTGCACCTGGTCGACCGGCACATCTTCCTCGGTGTCGTCCGCCCGGAGGCGGTGGGCGGTCTTGGGTGCCAGGTCCATGAGCCCGCGGATGGCCTCGTCGGTGCGCGCATGCGCCCGCTGCTCGAGGATCTGGCCGAGCAACACGATGGTCGTGATAAACGCGGTCGCCTCGAAATAGAGCGGCACGCCGTGGTGGGTCTGATAGGCGGGCGGAAAGGAGGCCCAGAAGAACACCGCCGCGGTGCTGTAGAAATACGCCGCCCCGGTGCCGGTGACGGTCAGCGTGAACATGTTCGTGTCGCGCTCGCGGATGGATTTCCACCAGCGGCGGATGAAAGGCGCGCCGGCCCAGAAGAAGACCGGGGTGGTCAGCAGGAACTGCAGCCACCCGCTCATGCGCGGAGTGATCTGGTGCACCAGGTCGGGCCACAGCATCTCGCCCATGGATAGGATCAGCACGGGAACCGTCAGGGCGGTGGCGACATAGAGCTTCGGACGCAGGTAACGTTCATGTGGCAGGCCCATGTAGACGGGCTGGTCGGGGGCCGAGGCGTGGTCGGGGGCGGGCGCTGAACCGTGATGGTGATGGCCGTGACCGTCAGCGGAGTTGGAGGAGGAGGCGTGATTCATGGCTGTGGTATTTCCCTGTAGACGTATCGCAGGAATGAATCTTACAACGGCGCGTCTCAGAGCCAGCGCCGCACCTTGGATTTATAGTCTGAGAAGCCCGGACCGAATTTTTCCGCCAGGGCTTTCTCCTCGGGGCGGATCTGGAGGCGGTTCATGAGGGGAACATAAACGGCGGGGAAGACGAAGGCGAGGGCGTTGGCCAGGAACAGCGCCCAGCCGAGCAGGACCAGCAGCAGGCCGAGATACATCGGGTTCCGCGTCAGCCGGTAGATGCCCGAAACCACCAAGGCCGAGGCGGCTTCGGGGTGCAGGGGGTTGACGGTGGTCTTGGCGCGCCGGAATGAAATCACTCCCAGGAGGGCGATGATCACACCGGCGACACCCAGGGTCAGGACGCCAACCCGGCGGCCAGGCAGCGTAAACCCGAAATCGGGCGCCGCCCAGGCGGTCGCCCACATCAACCCGCCCATGAGCAGAACTGTCACCACGGGAGGAATTTTGAAGCGGGGTGCGGGCATGGCGGAGGCGAGGCCAATCTGCGGCGGCGGGGCGGCGGGGCAATCAAGGAAGCGGCCGAGTGGCTGTCACCGGGCCGGCCGCTGCCGGCGTATGGCCCGCCCGAAATCCCAGAGAGCGATCGCCAGCAGGGCGTTGTAGGCGTGACAGCGGCAGCGCGGGCCGCGACGGCAAAGGCATTGATTGCAGCCGCAGGGCGGCACGGTGTTCGGAATGGTGTTTTTTGTCATGGAATGAAGTGGTTTCATTCCAGCAGACGAAGCGGGGAGCGAAATCTTACACACGATTCTTCTTTTCCGGCACCGGGGCGCAATCGCAGTCGAGGCACGCTCCGTCGGCGCAGGCGCCGCAGAAGGCCCGGAGTTTCTCGCGCAGATCCGACCGGGCGCGGTGCAGCGTGACGCTGGCGCCGTTGGGTGTTATCTTGAGGGCCTTGGCGGCGGCTTGCACGGATTCGCCGTTCAGATCCACGCGGCGCAACAGTTCAGCATGGGCCGGCTTCAGCGTGTCCACCACGCTGCCCAGGCAGGTGCAGAGTTGGGCTTCCCAGTCCGGGGGGGCGAGGTCCTCGCCGAGGGCGGCCAGCGTCGCGCCCAGCGTATCATCGCGCCGGCGGCCGGCAGCGCGCGAGCGATAGTGATCGATCACGGCATGGCGCAGCAGCTGATAGAACCACGCGGTGAGCTTGGTGTCGTCCTGCAGTTCGCCCGCCCGCCGCAGCGCCTTGAGCAGGCCGTCCTGCAAAATGTCCTCCGCCTCGGCCGCGCTGCCGACGCGCGCGACCAGGAACGCCTTGAAGGCGTTCCGTTGCGTGTTGAGCGCGGCGGCGAGCTGGTCGGGGCGGCGGGGCATCGGCGGGACGCTTAATGATGCGGGTGGGCGTCGGGCTTGGCCTCGGTCTTGACGCCGGACTTGAGCAGGGCGAGGTATTTGGCTGGGTCCTTCTTGAACTTCGGCACGCACATCTTGCAGCAGAAGCGGACCAGCTGGTCGGCTTGGCCGGGTTGGCGGTAGATGAATTCGACGGGGGCGCCCATGCCGCCGAGTTCCTCTTCGGAGATGAGGCAGGTCTTCAGCGGGTAGGCGGCACGGGCCTCGGACAGCCAGGCCGCGTCCTTGTCGGTGGGGGCGATAAGTTCGCCGGTCGGGGCGTCGGCGCCATGAAGCACGGAGGAGACGAAGAGACTGGCGAGCAGCGCCAGCAGGGGCAGGAGGACGGATTTGGTTTTCATGGAGGGAGGATTTCAGGATTTCGCCGAATGTCGAGGTGGCGTTCCCGCAGCCAGGCGAAGATGACCGGGGTGACGATGAGGATGTGGACGAGACTGGAGAGCATGCCCCCGACGACGGGCGCCGCCAGCGGGCGCATGATCTCGACGCCGGTGCGGTCGGACCAGAAGATCGGCAGCAGGGAGGCCACGGTGGTGGCGACGGTCATGACCTTCGGGCGCAGGCGGAGGCGGGCGCCCTCCTTGATCGCGGCGAGGAGGGCGGCGCGGTCGAAGGCGCCGCCGAGATCGGCGCGCTTCTTGGCCACGGCCTCCTCCAGGTAAACCACCATGACCACACCGGTCTGGATGGCGGTGCCGAAGAGCGCGATGTAGCCGACCCACACGGCGACGCTGAAGTTGTAGCCGAGCAGCGCCTGCAGCATGACGCCGCCGGTGAGGGCGAACGGCACGGCGAGGAGGACGTGCGCCGCCTCGGGCACAGACCGGAAGGTCATCACGAGCAGGACGAAGATGATGCCGATGACGGCGGGAAACACATACATGAGCGTCTGACGCGCGCGGATCTGGTGCTCGTATTGGCCGGAATACTCGATGGACATGCCGGGATCGAGTTGCACCTCCCGTTCGATGCGCTCCTTGATGTCATTCACAAAGCCGCCGAGGTCGCGGTCGGCCACGTTGGCCTGCACGAAGACGCGCAGTCGGCCGTTCTCGCTGGCGATCTCGTTGGGACCGACGGTGCGCTTGATGTCGGCCACCTGGCGGAGCTGCACGAGCGCGCCGGACGGCGTGGGCAGGGGCAGTTCGCCGAGCTTGTCGATGTCGCCGCGGTCGGCCTGTTCGAGCCGCACCTGCAGGGGCCAGCGCTCGCGGCCTTTCAAGGTGGTGCCGACGGTGGCGCCGCCGAGGCCGGCCTCGATGTATTCATAGACCTGCTTCACGCCCAGTCCGTAGCGGGCGAGGTCCTCGCGGCGCACGGCGATCTCGAGGTAAGGCTTGCCCTGCACGCGGGACGGGGCGACGCCGGTCGCGCCCTGGACGCGGTTGACCACCCGCTCGATCTCGAAGGCCTTCTGCTGGAGGGCGTCGAGGTTGTCGCCGAAGATCTTGACGCCGACCTGGGCGCGGATGCCGGTGCTCGTCATGAGGACGCGGTTCTCGATGGGCTGGAGGAAGCCGGGCACGTAGCCGGGCACATTCATGAGTTTCGCGGAGAGATCGGCGATGATGGAGGCCTTGGTCGTGCCGGCAGGCCACTGGCTCTCGGGCTTCAGCATGATCGTGGTCTCGATCATCTCGACCGGCGCGGGGTCGGTGGCGGTCTCGGCGCGGCCGAGTTTGCCCGCGACAGAGGCGACGGCGGGGTGCTCGCTCATGACCTTGTCCTGCCAGGCCATGATGCGCTGGACCTCGGTGAGCGAGGTGGCGGGCAGCAGGACCGGCATGAAAAGCAGCGAGCCCTCCTCGAGTGTCGGCATGAATTCGCTGCCGAACCCCTGCGTGTGGCGGGCGACGGCATCGGGCAGCCGGGCGTTGACGCCGCGCGGCAGGCCGAAAGCGACCACACACGACGCCACCAGCAGGGCGACGGCGAGACCGAGCACGGTCTTGCGGTGGGTCAGCGCCCAGTCGAGGACGGGATCGTAGATTTTCAGCAGGCCTCTCATCAGCCAGTTCTCGCTCTCGGGCTTGAACGGGCCGCGCACGAGGATGGTGCAGAACACCGGCACCGCGGTCACCGCGAGCAGCACGGCGCCGATCAGGGCGAAGGTCTTGGTGAAGGCGAGCGGGTGGAAGAGCTTGCCTTCCTGCCCGGTGAGCAGAAACACCGGCACGAAGGCCAGGATGATGACCAGCATCGAGAAGAACATCGGCCGGCCGACCTGCGTGGCGGCTTCGAGGGTATGCCGGAACACCTCGGGCGGCGTGAGCCGGCGTTTCAATTCCTCCTCGGCCCGCTCGCAATGGCGGATGACGTTTTCCGTCATCACGATGCCGGCGTCCACCAGCACGCCGATGGAGATGGCGATGCCGGTGAGCGACATGATGTGCGACGGGATGCCGAACCGGTCCATCAGGATGAACGAGATCAGGATCGAGGCCGGCAGCGGCAACGTGACGATGAGAATGCTGCGGAAGTGGAACAGGAACAGGATGTGCGCGAGCGTCACGAGGAGGATTTCCTCGATCAGCGCATGCTTGAGCGTGTTGATGGCGCGGCCGATCAGGTCGCTGCGGTCGTAGAACGGCTCGACCGTGACGCCCGGGGGCAACCCGGGGGCCAGCGCGGCGAGCCGGGCCTTCACGTCCGAGATGACCTGCCACGCGTTTTCGCCGTAACGCATGACGACGATGCCGCCCACGACCTGCCGGCCGTTGACGTCGAGCGTGCCGCGACGGAAGTCGCCGCCAATGCGCACCGTGGCGACGTCGCTCAGGCGAAGCGGCGTGCCGTTGCGCGGCAGGAGCGCGATGGATTCGAGGTCGGCGGCGTTTTGCACGAGGCCGATGCCGCGCACGATATATTCGGCGCCGTTTTCCTCGATGGTCTTGCCGCCGATGTTGCGGTTGCTGCCGGCGACGGCGTCCATCACCTCGCCGAGGGTCACATTAAACTGCCGGAGCTTCAGCGCCGACACCTCGACCTGCCACTGGCGCACGAAACCGCCGAGGCTGGCGACCTCGGCCACGCCGGGCACGGCGGCGAGCTGGTAGCGGACATAGGTGTCCTGCAACGAGCGCAACGAGCCGAGATCCTGCGTGCCGGATTCGTCCTTGAGGTAATACTGGTAGATCCAGCCGAGGCCGGTGGCGTCGGGGCCGAGGCGGGCGACCACGCTCTCCGGGAGGAGGTCGCCGAGCGAGTTGAGCCGCTCCAGCACGCGCGTGCGGGCGAAGTAGGTGTCGACTTTGTCCTCGAAGATGACCGTGAGGAAGGAGAAGCCGAACATCGAGGTGGCGCGCACGGTCTTCACGCCGGCGAGGCCCTGGAGGGAGACGCTCAGCGGGTAGGTGATCTGGTCCTCGACCTCCTGCGGCGAGCGACCCGGCCAGTCGGCGTAGACGATGACCTGGTTTTCCGAGAGATCGGGGATGGCGTCGATCGGCACGCGGGTCAGCGCGACGACGCCCCACGCGCAGAGCGCGAGGAAGCCGGCGAGCACGATGAACCGGTTGTGCAGCGACCAGTGGATGAGGCGGTTGATCATGGCGGGCGCCTCAGTTCAGTTCCTCGCCGCACTCGAGCATGGCGGAGCCGAAGAAGGGATTGCGGAGGTCGGCGCTGCGGGAGAGCCAGCGGCCGGTGCCGAGCACGGGGGTCATCGGGCATTGGAAGACATGCAGTTTCTCCCGGTGAGGGACGTGCTGTGAGCGGGCGAGGTCCACCAGCGCGGTGCTGAACGGCTCGAAGGCGCGGCGCGCGGCCCGCAGGTCGGGGCCGTCGACGAGGGCATCCTTGAACTCGGCCAGCGGCCCGCGGGCGGCGGGGGCATAGCCGGTGAGGTAGGCGGCAAAGGCGCCGCGGAGGGCGGTCAGGTTCTTCTGGTAGCCGGGCAGATCGTCGGCCGCGAGGGTCGCGGCCGCATCGGCGGAGGAGAGGGCCAAGGTCTTGAGCAGCGCATAGGCGGCTGCGTCGTGTTCCGGCTCGGCGGCGGAAATCTTGCTGGGCGCGGGTGTGCCGTGATCGTGTCCGCCGCCACCGATGGCGGCGTGGGCCAGCTGGGCCTGGCCATCGAGCAGCAACGCGCCTTGGGTCACGACCTGGTCGCCTTCCGCGAGACCGGCGAGGACCTCGACGGCGGTGTCGCCGACGCGGCCGAGCTGGATTTCGCGCGCGGCGTAGGCGCGATTGGCCGAGGCGACGAAAACCACGGGCTTGCCGCCGTGCTGTAGCACGGCCGAACGCGGCACGAGCAGGGTGGCGGGCGACTCGACCTTCACGGCGGCGATACCGGTCTGCCGGTGCAGCAGCTGGCGGTCGGGGTTGTCGAGGACGACGCGGGCACGGGCGGTGCGGGTCGTTTCATTAAGGTTGGGATCGATAAACGCAACGGGGGCGGTCAAAATCCGGCCGGCCAGCGAGGGCAAGGCTAGCTCGACGGTCTGGCCGGGGCGGACCCACGACAGGTCGGGTTCATAGACGTCGAAGACGAACCACATGCGGGAAAAGTCGCCGATCTCGAAGAGCCGGTCGTTGGTCCCGACATATTGGCCCTCGTAGACGGCGCGCGACACGACGGTGCCGGACATCGGGGCGCGGACGTTGACCATGGCGGTCGGTTCCAGCGTGGCCTCGAGGATGCGGATCTCCTCCGCGGTCAGGCCGAGCTCGAGCAGGCGCTCGCGGGCGGCGGCCCGCTCGGAGGCGGTGAAGGCGGTGTTGCCGGCGCGGAGGCGCTCCACGTAGGTGCGCTGGGCGGTGAGCATCTCGGGGCTGTAGATGGTGGCGAGCATCTCGCCCTCGCGGACCTCGGCCCCGACGAAGTTGACGCCGAGTTTTTCCACGCGGCCCGGCACACGGGCGGCCAGGATGCGGTGGCGGGTCTCGTCGTCGTCGATCACGCCGTTGACGCGCAGGGTGCGGACGAGCGGGCCGCGGGTAACGGGGGCGGTCTGCACGCCGGTGACGGCGACCTGGGTTGCGGTGAGCGTGACGAGGTTGGGATCGAGGGGCTGGTCGGAGCCGGCAGCAGGTGAGGCGGTGGCGGCGACGAGCGCCATGCCGCAGATGGTGCACTTGGCGTCCGGCTTGTCGGACTTGATCCACGGGTGCATGGGGCACTGGTAGACCGGGGTGTGGCCGGCGGGTTCAGCCGCGAGGACCGGACCGAGGAGGAGGAAGAAAAGGGAAAGGAAAGTTTTCATGGGCAGGCAGGGGGAGACGGACGTGGGCGGAAAATCTTACACCGGCGCCGACGGGCGCGGGGCAAAGGAAGGAAACCGCGCGAAAAATCGCGTGCGGGCACACCGAGGGTATGGGCTTAGATCAGCAGGCTGCAATGTTCCTGGAACAGGGGAACACTCGCAGCAGACGCCGCCCGATCCGTCGCGCGGAGGGCCGGCCGGGACTTCACCGAAGCCAAGGGAACAGCAAAATAACGGTTGGCCGGACGCTCGCCGAGCAGCACATCGCGTTTCACGGCCGGGCGCACCAGCGTGACCGCGCGGTCACTGACAAACTGCGGCACCGTGGGCGCGACGGGCGGCAGGCAGCCAGGCATGCCACATTGGCCGCCGCACTCCGCGCCGCAGGCGCACTGATCCGCCGAAGCCAGCGACTCCACCACCGGCACCTGCGTGAGCAGCGTGCCGAAGGCGAAAAGCAGGAGCCAGACGAGGCGTTTCATTCGGGGGAGAGGGATAACGGTGAGAGCGCTGTCGGCAACTTTTATTGCCCGGCAGATTTTGCGATTCCTGGCGCGTGGTGTCGCAAATTCATGAGGGGCGGTGACTTTTGAGGGATCCGGGCCGGGTCATTGGGCCAGGTCGGCGGCGAGGCCGGCGCGCAGGTCCTCGATCTTCCAATAGGAATCCAGCACCTTGGCGTAGGAAGGGATGGTCATCGAGAGCATCAGGCTGCCCGCCATGTTCTTGAAGCGGGGCCGGCTGTTGCTGGCGACAAACGCCTCGGCGCGCGTGCCGAAGCCCGCCAATTCGCGGCGCTCGGCGAGACCGGCCAGTTCCTGCGTCAGCTCGCCGTAGCGGTTGGTGGTGGCGATCGGATTGTAGACGAAGCGGAACAGGCCGAGCAGGCCGCGCTTCCACAGCGGGCGCGGGCGGGCGGAGTCGCCGAACTGGGACAGCAGGTAGTTGCTGGAGATGGCGTATTCGATGAGGATCAGCCGCCGGGCGCCCGCCGGGCCGCCGCTGCCGCCCGCGAGCACGGCGGCCAGCCGGGCGCGGCGGTCGGGGGAGACCGGGGCGTGATCGAGGATGAACCGGGCGGTGTGCAGGCCCATCTTCTGGATGACGCGCGCGACCATGAAGCGCACGAGCGACCGGGCCGAGGGCTCGAGCTTGCGGCCGACCTCGAGGATGGGGAGGAGGGTGTCCATCGCCTCGTCGCCCTTGCCTTCGAGCGCGAGCAGGCCGGCCTCGGCGCAGCCCAGCTGCGCCATCGTCCGGTAGGGCTGGAACTTGATGATCGGGGCGTCGAAGCGCGCGGGCATCAGGTCGCCGAGGATCGCGTAGGTGTTCAATTCGGCCCACCACGCGCGTTCCGGCAGGCCGGCCCACGCAGCATGGAGCGCCTCGCGGTTTTTCTCCAGATAAGCCTGCCACTCGGCCGGCTTGTCAGGCCCGGCGGAGCTCAGCGGGAATTTCGGCGCGGAAAAGGTGCGCGGGGCGGACCGGTGGTCGCGGGGGGTGAAGGCCAGCGTCGCCTCCCAGCTGGACTCGGCCTGCGGTCCGGGCGGGCAGAGCTCGTCGAGCGAGACGGGATACCGGATCGTGGGTTCATCCCACGCCAGCCACACGAACACCGGGGCCAGGAGCAGATAACCCGCGGCAAGGGAGGGCCACGAGTTGCCCCAGTGCTGGCGGCGGGCGATCCAGAGCAGCGCGGCCGGCACGACGATCACGAAGAGCAGGACCAGCACCCCGACGAGCTTCGGCAGCTTGGATTCCGGGGAAATCAGGGCTTCGAAAGCCGTGGCGATGAAAGGCGAGACGGTGATCACCGCCAGGCCGAGCAGGAAGGTCAGTGCGCCCACCAAGCCCAGCAGGAGGATTCCGCGAAGAATACGGTTGAACAACGAAGTGCGGGCGGGAACCGGGGCGACGGGAGCGGAGGCGGATGCAGGATGATCCATGGAGGCGAGGAGCGTGTTCCAAGCGTTGGGTGGAGGCGTTTCTGCCCACGCCCCGGCAACGGCGCAATCAAATTGCCCGCCCACCATCCGCAACGGCGCGCGGCATGGTCAGGTGTTATCGCGGGCCGATGCCGCCGGCCCGACCGCCCCGGCCGGCCGTGCCGGGAGGGTGGCCTTCCGGCTCTTGGCGACGGTGATGATGGCGACGCCGGCGATGATGATCCCGGCGGCGACGAAGATGCGCGGCGACACGGACTCGTGGAGGACCAGCCAGCCGAGGAAGACGGCCACGACCGGGTTGACATAGGCGTAGGTGGAGACTTTGGCCGGCGTGCTGTGTTTCATCAGCCAGATGAACGTGGTGAAGCCGACGAGCGAGCCGGCCACGACCAGATAGGACCAGGCCAGCAAGGAACGTCCGGACACCGCGGCAAAGTCAAAATGGGCCGGTTCGCGCAGGATGAGGCTGACGACGAAAAGCCAGACGGCACCCGTGAGCTGTTGGATGGCGGCGCCGGTGAACGGCGCGGCCTGGTTGCGGGCGTAGCGCGTATAAATGGAACCGAGACCCCAGGACAGGCAGGCGAGGACCAGCCCACCGACGCGCCAGGGATCGAGTTGCCCGGCACCCTCGCGGAGGTCGGGACCGACCAAGAGGGCAAGTCCCACGAAACCGAGCGCAATCCCCACAAAGATCGCCGGCGTGGGCCGCGAGCCGCGGGTGGCATCCTGACCGACCAGCAGCACGAGCCAGTCGAGCAGCACGATGAAGAGCGGGCTGACCGAGATGATGAGCGTGGCGATGCCGGAGGGGACCTTCTGCTCCGCCCACGAGACCAGGCCGTTGCCACCGAGCAGCAGGAGACCGCCGATGATGGTGTTGTCGAACCACTGGCGGCGCGTGGCGCGGAAGCCGCCGGTGAACACGATCCACGCCGTGAGAATGCTGCCCGCCACCAGGAAGCGTGCCCCGGCCATGAGGAAGGGCGGCATCGTCTCCACGGCGATGCGGATGCCGAGGTAGGTCGAGCCCCAGATCAGGTAGATGGCGGCGAAGCCGGTGATCAGGGCGGCCTTGGTCGGCGTTTTTTCGGCGGCGGTCATTGAATCAGAGGACAGAATACAGAGGACAGAGGACAGAAAGGGATCGTCAGCGAACAAGGCCGCCGTCGTTGCGCCAATGGTATTCCATGTAACGGGCGGTCCGGGTGGCGACGGGCTCGCCGAGCAGGCGGCTGACGAGGTGCAACGACAGGTCAATGCCGGCGGAAATGCCCGCGGCGGTCAGCACCTGTCCGTTGTCGGTGAAGCGGACATCCTCGACCACCTCGGTCTCGGGCGCGAGGTCGGCCAGGTCGGCGAAGTTCTCATAATGAGTCGTCGCGCGGAGATTGTGCAGCAGGCCGGCCTGCGCGAGCACGAGCGAGCCGGTGCAGACCGAGGCGACGATTTCGGCCTGGCGGGCGCGTTGGCGGATCCACTCGAGCACAGCGGGTTTTTTGAGCAAAGGCCGCGTGCCGGCTCCGCCGGGCACGATGAGGACCTCCGGCGCCGGGGCGTTCTCGAGGGTGAAGTCCGGCACGATCTTGAGGCCGTTGCGTGCGCGGATGCTGCCCGGCGTTTCGGCCACCGTGAACGTGTGGAAGGTGTCGGCGTTCAGCTCACCGGTCACCGCGAAGACCTCGAAGGGTCCGGCGAAATCGAGCACCTCCACTTCGGGGAAGATCAGAATGGCGACGTTGCGGCGCATGGTAAGGGAAAGGGGGAGTGAAGGTGAAAAGTGGGGGGCTTTGACAGGAAATGTGGAATGGAAGGATGCGCCGCACCCAAGGACGGAAAACAGGCGCGGGATTCGGCGCCCGCTTCAGAGCTGCTTCTTGATCAGCTCGCCGAGCTTGGCCAGGGCGGCCTCGACCTCGTCGGACCAGGGCAGGCCGCAGCTCATCCGCAGACAGTTGCGGTAGCGGTCCTTCACGGAGAAGAGCGCGCCGGGCGCGGTGTTGATGCGGTGCTTGAGCGCCTCGTGATGGAGCTTGAGGGTGTCGACCTTGGCCGGGAACTCGACCCAGATGACGTTGCCGCCCTGCGGCCGGCTGTAGCGCGTGCCCTCGGGAAAATAGCGCTGCATGGCCTGCGCGAACTGGTGCAGCTGCTGGTGGTAGGCGCGCCGGAGCGTGCGCAGGTGGTGGTCGTAGCCGCCGTCGCGCAGGAACTCCGCGAGGGTCTTCTGCAGCACGACGGGCGTGCCCATGGTGTTGGTGAACTTGAGCCGGCGGACGCGCTCGAGGTAGCGGCCCGGCGCGGTCCAGCCGATGCGGAAGGCCGGTGCGAGCGTCTTGCCGAACGAGGAGCAAAGCATCACGCGGCCGTCGCGGTCCCAGGCCTTGAGGGGCTTGGGGCGGAAGTCGCCGCTGTGCGTGTCGGCGTAGACATCGTCCTCGATGGCGGGCAGGTCGTATTCGCAGAGCAGGTCGTAGAGACGCTGCTTCTTGTCGTCGGGCATCAGGCTGCCGAGCGGGTTGTGGAAGTTCGGCACGACGAGCACGACCTTGACGTCGTTCTGCTCGATGGCGTCACGAAGCTCGTCGAGGCAGATGCCCTCGCGCGAGGAGGTGGGAATCTCGAGTGCGCGGAGGTTGAGGCTCTCGATCATCTCCAAAAAGCCGAAGTAGGCCGGCGTCTCGATCGCGACGGTGTCGCCGGGCTTGGTGACGGCGCGCAGGCAGAGGTTGAGCGCCTCGGAGCAGCCGATGGTGACGACGAGCTCGTCGTGCGCGAGCGGCACGCCGCCCTGAAGGTAGCGGCGGGAGATCTCACGGGTGAGCGGCTCGTAGCCCCAGTTCATGCCGAGGCGGCTGATGAGCGTGGGGTCGCGGCGGGCGACGGAGCCGAGGAGCCGCGCGAGCTTCTTGTTGGGGAAAAGGCTGTGGTGCGGGCAGGCCGCGCCGAACGGCATGAAGTCGCTGTTCGACGAGCGTTCCATGACCGCGGTGGTGAGATCCTTGACGCCGACATAGGCAGGCTTGGCCATGGGCTTGGCCATGCGCGGCTCGGGGCTGAGGCACGGCGGCCGCGGGCGGACATAGTAGCCGGACTGCGGCCGCGCCTCGAGATAGCCGCGGTTTTCCAGCACGGTGTAGGCCTGCAGCACGGTGGCGATGCTCACGCCCCGTTGCAGCGCCATGCGGCGGACGGACGGCACACGGTGACCGGGCCGTAGCGTGCCCTGCTCGATGAGCGACTGGAGGGAGTTGGCCAGCTCGGCGTAGAGCGGCTGCGACAACACGGAGTCAACCGGCTTCGCGCGAGGCGGGGTCAGGGTCTGGATCATGGCGTGGATCGATGAGGAAGAGCCGAGGATACCCGAAGCCGCCGTCGCGGGGCAGCAGCAGCCGGGATTAATTGAAACCAGCACAGTTGGCATAAACCGGTGCTGTGACCATGACAATTATCCCGAAAACGGGAAGCGGGGGACAAAAAAGGCGATCCGCGCAGGATCGCCTCAGGAGGCAGGGGGCGGTTCGCCCGGGCAACGGCCGGCTCAGAAAGCGGCGCGCAGGGCGAGGGTGGCGTAAAGCCCCGCATCGCCGTCGAGCCGGAAGTCCCGGTCGATGTAGTCAAACTTGCGGTCCGTGACGGCGCCGAGGTCCGCGGCGAGCGTGAAGCCGCGCCCGAGGACGACGTCGGCGCCGAGACCGGCGCGCACCTCGCGGAAATCAAGGAGGGTGTCGGCGAGGCGGGCCCCGCCGGGACCGGGGACGCCGCGATCGGCGGTGACCCGGAAGCTGCCGCCATGGAAACCGACCCCGGCGCGCAGGCTGAGACGATCGCCGGTGCGCCAGGTGAAACCACTCTGGGGAAAACCGATGGTGAAAGTCCATTCCGGGGCGAAGCGCCAGCGCACGCCGGCGATGGGCAGCACGGGATTGTCGGAAAAGGCATTGAGATTGAGCCCGAAGCTCCAGGTGAGGGCCGCGCTGGGAGTGTAGTTCATCATGGCCAGCAAGGGCAGGTTCAGGCTGCGGCTGGAGAGATCCTCGAAGTCGCTGTAAAGGCCGGGGCGGATGAACACCGCGCCGCTCCACATGGCCGAATAGCGATGCTGCAGGCCGAGGTTGAGGGACAGCTCGGTCAGCTGGTCGGGTAGCAGGGCGGTGGTGGCGTCGAGGTCGTGGCGCCGGTAGGCCAGTCCGTAGACGAGCGCGGTCGTCGCGTTGAGGCTGTGGCGGCCGGAGAGACTGAGCGAGGTGCTGAATACCGACACGGTGCCTTGCGCGGTGCTGCCCTGCTCCAGGCTTTCCTTGGAAGAGGACGATATTTCGACATCCAGTGAACTGAGCAGCGCCGGTCGCATGGTGGCGGAAGGCTGGGCGAAGAGGAGGCCCGGGAGGGCAAGGAGGAGCAGGTTGGTGCGCAGGTTCATCGAGGGATAGGGATTGATAATCTACTACGCGTCAGCCGGCATTTGGATGCAAGGGTATGCGGGCGGCGGATCAGGCGTATTGCGCGAGCGCCTCCCCGGTCAGGCGCATGACGCGCCAGTCGGCGAGCGGCACAGCCCCGAGTTTTTTATAGAAACCCTTGGCGGGCTCGTTCCAGTCGAGCACGGCCCACTCCATGCGGCCGCAGCCGCGGGCGTTGGCGATTTTCGCCAGGTGGAGCAACAGGGCCTTGCCGGTGCCGGCGCCGCGAAACTCAGGCTGCACGAAGAGATCTTCCAGGTAGAGGCCCGGCTTGGCCAGGAAGGTCGAATAATTGAAAAAATAGAGCGCGAAACCCGCGGGCCGTCCGTCCTCCTCGGCCATCACGACGTGCGCGGCGGGGGCGGTGCCAAAAAGAGTCAGGCGCAGGGAATCCTCGGTGGCGACAACCTCGGGCAGCAGTTTCTCGTAGGTGGCGAGGTCGCGGATGAACGACAGGATGAGCGGCACGTCGGCGGCGGTGGCGGAACGGAGGGAGCAGGACATGCGGCGGAAGCTGGCGGATTGCCTCTGGGGAGGCGAGCGTATCGTCGGATGCAGGCACCCACCGATGCAGTCATTTGCCGGCCGGTGATTTACGGCATTGCGGGAGCAAATCCATCGGTTAGATGTCGGAGGCAGCAACCCTCTGTCCCATGAACTCATCCTTCCTGTATTCCGCCCTTTCCCTGCGCCGGCTGTTGGCCGCTGTTCTTCTTGGTATTTCCTTGGCCGGACTTTCCGGCTGTCTGGCCGTGGCGGCGGGAGCGGGCGCCAGCGCGGTGGCTTATGTGCGCGGCGACTTGGAGACGAACCTCCACACGGACTACACCAAGGTCGTCGATTCCGCGCGCGATTCGATCAAGGAACTGGAATTCGCCAAGGTCAGCGAAAACAAGGACGCGCTCAAAGCCGTCTTGGTGGCCCGGACGGCCATGGACAAAAAGGTCGAGATCACCATCATCAATTCAGGCAAGAAGCTGACTAACATCAAGATTCGCGTCGGCTTGTTCGGCGACGAGGCCTTGTCCATGTCCATTCTGGACAAGATCAAGGCCGGTCTCTGAGCCGCCGGTCCGGGGCGGATTTAGCGATTTGAGATGCGGGATTGCAATGCACGCGGGGGAACCTGATACCAAGGTTCTCATTTTCCATGCTGCGTAAGCTTATTTCCAAAATCAGGTCGTCCTTCACCAAGGACCCGAAACATCCCGAGTCCAAGCCGGCCCACAAATCCACCCGACCCGCCGCGAAGGGCGGCGAACCGCGGCCCGAGCGATCCGACCGCAGCAGCGGCGGTCGCGGACAGACCCACCGGCCGGCCGGCCCGACCCGGCATCCGGCTCCCGCGCATGTCCAGTCCCGCTCCGCCGCGCCGGCGCGTCCGGCGGCCCCGGTGGCCCGCCCGGTCCACGCCCCCAAGCCGCTGCCGGACGTCCCGAAGATGGACACGACCTTCACCGCCCTCGGCCTCGGCGACCGCATCGCCTACGCCGTGCAGCAGAAAGGCTACGAGATTCCCACGCCCATCCAGGTCCAGGCGATCCCGGTCGTGCTGGCTGGCAAGGATGTCATCGGCTCGGCCCAGACGGGCACGGGCAAGACGGCGGCCTTTTCGCTCCCGATCCTCCAGCGCCTCGGCACGCACGGCGCCATCCGCTGCCTCGTGCTCGAGCCCACCCGCGAGCTCGCGCTGCAGGTCGAGGAGTCGTTCAAGGAATATTCCAAGTTCACCGATCTGCGCACGACCGTGATCTATGGCGGCGTCGGCTACGGCAAGCAGCGCGAGGATCTCGCGCGCGGCATGGACATCCTCGTGGCCACGCCCGGCCGCCTCCTTGACTTCATGGAGCAGGGTGAGATCAAGCTCGACCAGGTCCAGACGCTCGTGCTCGACGAGGTCGACCGCATGCTCGACATGGGCTTCCTGCCCGATGTGAAGCGGATCGTCGCGAAGGTGCCGAAAACGCGCCAGACGCTGTTTTTCACCGCCACGCTGCCGGCCGAGATCGAGCAGCTGGCCGCCTGGGCGCTGCGCGACCCGTTCAAGATTTCCGTCAGCCGTGAGCGCACGGCCGCCGAGACCATCACGCACGCCTTCTATCCGGTGGTGCAGGCGCAGAAGTTCGACCTGCTCGCCTACCTGCTCGAGCAGACGAAATACCACAGCGTCATCATCTTTTCCCGCACCAAGAGCGGCGCCGACTACGTGGCCGCCCGGCTCAAGCACGAGGGGCACACCTGCGCCGTCATGCACTCCGACCGCAGCCAGCAGGAACGCGTGGACGCGCTCAAGGGCTTCAAGTCCGGCAAGCACGAGGTGCTGGTCGCCACCGACATCGCCGCCCGCGGCCTCGACATCGCCGACGTCTCGCACGTCATCAACTTCGACGTCCCGGAGAATCCCGAGGACTATGTGCACCGCATCGGCCGCACCGGCCGCGCCCACAAGACCGGCGACGCCTTCACCCTCGTGACCGAGGAAACCTGGCGCGACGCCCGCAGCATCGAGCGTTTCATCGGCCAGAGCATCGAGTGGAAGAAGATCGACGGCTTCAACTACACCTACTCGGGTATCTTCGACGGCGGCGGCATGCCGCAGGTGGCGCCGGAGCGGCCGAAAAGCCGGCTCACGCGCGGCGGCGCGCGGCGGTAGAAAAAGTCTGCGTCCTTTTGCGGCGGCCGGCGTCTGCCTTGGATGAAACCATATCATCCATGAGCACTCCCAATACCGAAACCGTGAAAGATTATGTCCGCGAGCGCTACGGCGCCATCGCAGAGCAGGCCGGGCCGCAGGGCTGCGGCGGCCAGGCCACCGGCTGCTGCGGCGGCCAGGCCGAAACCTACAGCGAGCAGCTCGGCTACAGCGCCGCCGACGTCGCCAGCGTGCCCGCGGGCGCCGACCGCGGCCACGGCTGCGGCAATCCGCTGGCCATCGCCAGCATCCAGCCGGGCGAGACCGTCCTCGACCTCGGCAGCGGCGCCGGCTTCGACGCCTTCCTGGCTGCGCGGCAGCTCGCCGGCACCGGCCGCGTCCTCGGCGTCGATATGACCGCAGCCATGGTGGCCAAGGCCCGCCGCAACGCGGCCAAGTCCGCCTTCCCGAACGTCGAGTTCCGGCTTGGCGAGATCGAGGCGCTGCCCGTGGCCGACGCCAGCGTGGACCTGATTATCTCCAACTGCGTCATCAACCTCTCGCCGGAGAAGCCCCGGGTGTTCGCCGAGGCGTTCCGCGTGCTGAAGTCCGGCGGCCGGCTGGCCATCTCCGATGTCGTCGCCACGCAGCCGCTGCCCGCCGACCTGCGCGAGCAGCTTCCGCTCATCGGGGCCTGCATCGGCGGCGCCTCGCTGGTTGAGGAGCTGAAGGCGATGCTTGCCGCCGCGGGCTTCACGCGGGTGGATCTCGAGCTGAAGGGGGCCTCGAAGAAATTCATCGCCCAGTGGGGCGACGATCTGAGGGTTGCAGATTACCTGGTGTCGGCCATCATCACCGCTTGGAAACCCTGAACCATGTCCGCGGCGCGCGATCCCCTCATCATCGAGGCAGCCCGGCCGGCCGATGAGCCGGCCATCCGGGCGCTCCTCCAGTCGGCCGGCCTGCCGCACGAGGATTTCGCGGGGCATCTGGCGAATTTCCTCGTCGCCCGGCAGGACGGGGCGGTCGTCGGGGCCGTCGGCTTCGAACGACACGGGGACGAGGCGCTGTTGCGTTCGCTCGTGGTGGCCCCGGGCTGGCAGGGGGACGGTCTCGGCGGCGCGCTCTTGCGGCGCCTTGAGGACGAGGCCCAGCGGCACGGGGTACGGTATTTCTACCTGCTGACCAACACGGCGGAACATTTTTTCGCCAAACGCTGGTTCCAGAAGATCGACCGCTCCACGGTGCCACCGGCCATCGCGGCGACGCCGGAATTCAGCCACCTGTGCCCCGCCGGCTCGATCTGCATGCGTCGGACCGTGAAGCCATGACCGCGCGCACCTTCAACACGGGCGTCCTGGACTTCGCGCCGCGGCTCCGCGCTTTCATCCGCCGGCGGGTGCGCAACGACACCCTCGCCGACGATCTCGTGCAGGAAACGCTGCTCAAGGTCTACCGCTCGCGCGCCACGTTGCGCGACGACACGAAGCTGGAAGCGTGGCTCTATCAGATCGCGCGGGGCACCATCATCGACCACCACCGGCGCCAGCATCCGACGGAGGAGCTGCCGGCGGCCATCGCGGGGGAAAGTCCCGACGAGACGGCGGCGATGCGCGCGCGGGTGATGGTTTCGATGAGGAAATTCCTCGAGGAGCTGCCGGCGGCCTATCGCGAGCCGGTGCGCCTGGCGGAACTGGAAGGCCTGCCGCTGGCGCGCATCGCCTTGCGGCTCGACCTGTCGCTCACGGCGGTGAAGTCGCGCGTGCGCCGCGGCCGGGCGATGCTGCGGAAAAAGCTCCAGGCCTGCTGCCGTTTCGAGTTCGACCGGCTCGGCCAGGTCATCGGCTACGAGCGCCGCCAGCTGCTCTGCTGCGAGAATTGAGGCGGCAATCCGTTTACTGGAGCTGCAGCGACCCCGCTGCAGTTGACGAGCGAACCACGGCGAGGTCACCGTGGCTCCATGAAATATCCAACTCAGCAGCCGTAGACGCCGCCGTTGATGTCGAGGGTGGCGCCGGTGATGAATCCGTCGTATTCGCCGGCGAGGAACACCGCGGCGCGGGCGACGTCGTCGGCGCTGCCGCCGCGGCCGAGCGGGATGCCGGCGACCGTGGCCTTGGCGGAATCGGCCGTCGTGTGCGTGTTGTGGAAACTGGTGCCGAGGATGAGGCCGGGCGCGAGGGCATTGACCCGGATGCCCTGCGGCCCGAGTTCGCCCGCGAGGGAGCGGGTGAAGGTGAGGACCGCGCCCTTGGCGGTGGAGTAGGCCAGCGAGCCGGCGTGGCCGCCCTTGCGGCCGGCGAGGGAGGAAAGGTTCACGATGCTGGCGCCGCCGCCGGTCTGCGCCGCGGCGGCGAGGTGCGGCAGGGTGGCGCGGGTGACGCGGCGGACGCTGCCGACGTTGAGCGAGAGGGTCTCGGCCCAGAAGGCATCGTCGGCCTCGGCGAGCGACTTGCGGCCGATGAGCGAGCCGGCGTTGTTGATGAGGATGTCGAGCCCGCCGAGGAATTTGACCGCCGTGGCGACGAGCCGCTCGGCGTCCGCCGTCTCGGTGAGGTCGGCGCTGGCGTGGGCGTAGCGGCGACCGAGGACCTGCGCCTCGGGCTCGACGGCGCGGGCGGCGTCGGCGCTGCTGCGGTAGTGCACGAAGACGTCACAGCCGGCGGCGAGGAGATGGCGGGTGATGGCGAGGCCGATGCCTTGGGCGCCGGCGGTGACGAGGGCGCGTTTGCCGAGGAGCTTGGACATGATGCCGCCCATGTGACGCAAAACACCCCGGGGCGTCAACGATTGGCGTTGCGCGCCGGACGGCCCGCGCTTCGCTGGCCCCCTGCATGAAACTCTCGATCCCGCCCGGTGATTTCGCCGGCTACATCTTCGACCTGGACGGCACGCTGGTGGACACCATGCCGCTGCATTACCGCGCCTGGAACCGGGCGATGCACCTGGCCGGCCTGCGCGAGGAGCTGAGCGAGGACCTGTTCTATTCACTCGGCGGCGTGCCGACGAAGAGCGTGGCCAAACGGTTTGCGGACCACTACGGCCTGACGATCGATGTCGAAAAGGTGTTTCACCAGAAGGAGGCGCTCTTTCTCGAACTGCGGTCCGAGATGAAGCTGATCGAGTCGGTGGTGGCGTTCGCCCGCCAGGCGGTGGCGGCGCGCATCCCGGTCAGCGTGGCCTCGGGCGGCCCGCGCGACATCGTGCGGCACACGCTGGAGCTGATGCACCTCCATGACCTCTTTCCCGTCGTGGTGACCCCCGAGGACGTGGTGCACGGCAAGCCGGCGCCGGATCTTTTTCTGCTGGCGGCGAAAAAAATGGGCGTGGCGCCGGCGAAGTGCCTGGTGTTCGAAGACGCCGAGCCCGGTTTCCGGGCGGCGGAGGCCGCGGGCATGCCGTGGGTGCGGGTGGAGAGCCGCGCGGCCCGGCGCTGAGCTACGGCGGAAGGCGTAAACCCCGGCGTGCGCCGGTTTTGGATTTGAACCGGCCCGGGCAAACCGGTGGACTGGGCGGATGACCTTTGCGCAGCTGGCCAACCCGAAGATCCTCACGCAGCCGGTCTATGAGCCGGGCAAGCCCATCGAGCAGGTGGCGCGCGAACTCGGCCTGGATCCGGCCGGCATCGTGAAACTGGCGTCGAACGAAAATCCCCACGGGCCCTCGCCCAAGGCGATCGCGGCGGCGGAGCTGGCCCTGCGCGAGGCGCACCTTTATCCCGACGGTGGCTATTACGCTCTGCGGCAGAAGCTGGTGCAGAAAACCGGGCTGGGCCTGGACCAGTTCATCATCGGCGACGGGTCGAACGAGATCATCGAGCTGCTCGGCCACGCGTTCCTCGCCCCGGGCGTCGAGTGTGTCATGCACCAGGCGGCGTTCGTGGTCTACAAGCTGGTGACGGTGATGTTCGGCGCGACACCGGTCGAGGTGCCGCTGGTCGGCATGCGGCAGGATTTGCGCGCGCTGGCGGCAGCGGTAACGCCGCGCACGCGGCTGGTGTTCCTTGCGAGCCCGGCCAACCCGGTCGGGGCGACGAACACGGCGGAGGAGATCCTCGAGCTGGCCCAGGCCCTGCCCCCGCATGTCATCCTCGTGCTGGACGAGGCGTATGCGGATTTTTTGGACAACCCGCCCGACCTGCGGCCGCTGATCGCCACGGGAAAGAAGGTGATCGGCCTGCGGACGTTCTCGAAGATCTACGGGTTGGCGGCGCTGCGCATCGGCTACGGCTACGCGGCCCCGGAACTCATCGCCATTTTGCAACGGGCACGGCAGCCGTTCAACGTGAACGCCATCGCGGCGGCCGCGGCGATCGCGGCGCTGGACGACACGGAATTTGTCACCCGCTGCCGGCGCGAGAACCAGACGGGCCTCGTCCAGCTCGGTGCCGGGTTCAGGCAGCTCGGACTCGAATTCGTGCCGGGGCAGGGGAATTTCCTGCTGGTGAAGGTGGGTGACGGCATGCGGATTTTCGGCGCGTTGCAGCAGCGCGGGCTGATCGTGCGGCCGGTGAAACCCTACGGCCTGCCCGAGTGGGTGCGCATCACGGTGGGCACGCGCGCGCAGAACGAGCGCCTGCTGGCCACGCTGGCGGAAGTGCTGCCGGCCGGCTAGCGCGGCCTCGCGGCCGGCGTCTGGCGCAGCGCGGCCAGCAATCCGGGCTGCTGCGGCAGGAAGAGATACCGGTCGCTGCCCAGCGCGGCGTAGGTCCGGGACAGGATATCGCGCGCGGGTTTGCGGGTGCGCAGGTAGAGTTCCAGATGGGCTGGCACGGCGGCGAGGTTGCCGGTGTCCAGTTCGAGCCGCAGGAGGTGGGTGAGCGCGGCCTGGTTGAGGGGATCGGCCTCGACGGCGCGGCCGAGCGCGGCGCGGGCCAGATCGGGGGCGCCGTGGGCGGCCAGGCGGCCGGCCACCGCGACGAGGTTGTCGGCGCGGAGGTTTTTCTGCGCGAGCAGATGGTCGAGGCAGAGGCGGGCCTCGTCCATCCTGCCCAAGCCGCACAACGCGACGGCCTGGAGGCCGTGGAAGACGGCGGCGAACTGCCGCGTCCACTCAGGGTAGTCCCGTGCGTAGCCTTCGATCAGGCCGAGCGCGGCCTGGTATTCGCCGGCCACGAGGTGGGCCTCGGCGACCAGCAGGGCCGGGGCGCCGTTGTTTTCGCGGCGATCCATGACAACCTGCTGCACGCGGCGGGCGAGGCCGGGCCGGCCGGTGTGGGCGGCGAAATCGGCGAGCAGCAGCAGGGCGGGGTAGTCGTGCTGGAATTGGGTGAGATAGGCCTCGGTGTCGCGTTCCAGCCGGGCCTGGTCGCCCCGCTGGTGGTAAAGGTGGAGGAACTCGATGCGCGGGGCCGGCGCCAGCGGGTTGCCCGCGAGGCGTTCGACGAGGGTTGATTCCAACTCGCCGGTGCGGCCGAGTTCGCGGTAATATCCGGCCAGCAGGGTCCGGGCGCCATCATGGTCGGGTTGCCGGTCGAGCAGATCGCCGAGTCGCAGCACGGCGAGTTCGGGATAGCCCCGCTCCCACTCGATCCGGGCGAGCAAAGCGGTCCCCTCGGCGGAGTCGCGCAATTGATGCCGGATGATCAGGTCCTCGGCGCGATCATAGTTGCCGCGATGGTAGGAGGCGGTGGCCGCGTAGGTGGCGGCGAGCGGATGAAGAGAGGCATGGAGCGGCGAAGTCAGCAGCCGGTCGGCGACTTCAAGCAGCCTGGCATCCTCCTGCAACTCGAGCAGCAGGGACAGGGTGGACTGCAGGTAGCCGGGGTCCTCCGGCCGGTGGGGCAACCCATCGAGCATCAGGTCACGCGCAAGATCCGGCCGGCGGCCGGCCAGATAAAGGCCGGCCAGGGTCAGGCGCCCTTGGCCGTTGGCAGGCGCCCGGGCCACCCCCGCCCTCAAGCGATGGAGGGCGGCATTCACTTCGTTCTGCCGCAGGAGCTGCCCGGCTTGAGCGATGTAGTGGTTCCCCTCGCTGATGCGATACGCCGGCCAACGGCTCGGAAGCAGCAGATCAATATACCGGACTTCGGGAAAATCCCGGTGGTATTTCACGAACACCCACGCCCCCAAGGTGGCGGTCAGCCAAAAGACGATGACGCCTGAAGCTCCGCACAGGGCGAGCCGACGCCAGTGGATGCGCACCACCGCGCCGCGTTTTCCGATATCAAGACTATCAGGGCTCCACCGCATCGTTTTAGCGATTATCCGGGGTTCGGGCCTGAAAACGAGTGTTTATGACCTGTCCTGCCAAGAAAATTGTGCATTTGGCCCGAGATATGGTCCAAGTATTGGCTTGATCAGGAAAGTGATTTGCAGTTTTTTTATTCGACCATCCGACTCTAATGCGGTCCTCACGACCGCTTTCTATCTATGAAACACCTAGCTCGCCTCGCCCTTGTCTCCGCTACACTGGCCATTTCGTCCCAAGCCGCGCCCTTTATGGCGGTTGGCGATAATGCTGAACTGTTTGTGACGGTGTCTGCCGCCGTCGAGTTGGATGACAATATCTATCTCGATACCACGAACGAGCAGAACGACACGATCTTCAGCTTCACCCCGGGTTTCGACCTGGTGTTCGGCAAGGGTTCGGCGACCAGCGGCAATGTCTACTACCGCGAGGAATTCCGCCGCTACTCGGACAACGATGTCCAGAACACCAGCCTCTCCAATCTCGGCTTCAACTCCAAATACAGCAACGGCGTGACGAAGGCGAACTTCAACGCCTCCTATGCCCAGCTGGCCCAGAACTCCAACGATGTCCGGCCGACCGGTGACATCGCCCGGCGCGCCGTCTCGAACCTCGGCGGCAAGGTCGAGTTCGGGATTTCCGAGAAGACCGTCCTTGGCGTGGGCGCGAACTTTGCGAAAACCAACTACGCCCCGGCGTCCTATACCGACAGCGATATCTGGAGCCTGCCGGTTGATATTTACTACGAGGCCAGCCCCAAGCTGGATTGGAGCCTGGGCTATCGCTACCGCAGCTCCGACCTGAGCGGCGCCGCCCGGGACAGCAAGGACCACTTCCTCAGCCTCGGTGCCCGTGGTGAATTCACCCCCAAGCTGACCGGCCAGGTGCGCGCCGGTTACACCAAGCGCTCTTTCGATGTCGGCAGTGACGAATCCCTCTTCGGTATGGACGGCAGCCTGACCTACGCCTACTCGGACAAGACCAACTACAGCTTCACCTTCGGCAACGACTTCGGCAGCTCCGGCACGGGTGACTCGACGAAGGATTTCAGCCTGGGTCTGAATGCCAGCAATCGTGTGACCGAACAGTGGTCTGTGACTGCCGGCCTCAATTATAAGAAATCCGAGTATTCCACCCGCACCGATGATTTCATGCAGGGCCTGATTGCCGTGACCTACGTCTACAATAACTTCGTCAATTTCGGTGCTTCCCTCACCTTGCGCGACAACAGCTCCGATCTGGCCTCGGCGGAATTCGCCCAGAACGTCTTCACCATTGGCGCCAACGTCCGCTACTAATCGCAGATCATAGTCGCACACGGAAGAAGGTCGTGGACCTTCTTCCGTTTTTTATTCTACCTGACGCATGATCTTCCGTTTTTACCGACTGCTGGCCCTCCTCGGCTGTGCGCTGCTGTGCGCCGGGGGCCGGGCCGAAGACCAACCGCCGGCGGCCACCTCGACCGATTATGTGATGCAGCCTTCCGACCTGATCCGGGTGATGGTCTTCCAGGAACCGGATCTCATGCGTGAGGTGCGGCTCACCCAGGAATATACCATCACGCTGCCCCTGATCGGGACGATCGACCTCCGGAACAAGACGGTCCGGCAGGCCGAGGAAATCATCCGCAGTCTTTACGATAAGGATTATCTGGTTAATCCGCAGATCAACCTCACCGTGTTGGAATACACCCAGCGCACGGTCAAGGTGCTGGGCGCGGTCAACCAGGCCGGGGCGATCGTCTTCCCGCCAGAGCAGAAGATGGGCCTCCTGGAGGCCATCTCCCGCGCCGGGGGCTTCTCCCGCATCGCCGAGCGCCGGAAGGTGCGGCTGTCCCGCACGCTGGAGGACGGGAAATCCGAGAATTACATCATCAACACGGACGAGATGATCCAGGGTGCCTCGGCGGAGCAATGGCTGCTGACCAAGGGCGATGTCATCTTCGTGCCGGAGCGAATCCTCTAACTTTGAGCAACATGGATACAGCGCCTAAGGGGGAAAAAGCAACCGGCTCGGCCGAATCCTACCCCTACACCTATTACGGCACCAGCTACAGCGGCTATGGGGCGGCCGGCACCGGCGGGGACAGCCAGATGCAGCGGAGCATGCAGGATTACGTGCTGATCCTGCGCGAGCGCGTCTGGTATATCGTGCTGGTCTTCGCCCTGGTCTTTTCCGCGGCCGCCATCTTCACCTTCACCCGCGTCCCGCTGTTCCAGTCGGTCGCCAGCGTGCAGGTGCTGCGCGGCGATCCTGTGGTCATGCAGGTGCAGGCGGTGGTGAACAACGACATCCGCTCGGCGGAAGACCTGAACACCCAGGTCAAGGTGCTGGAAAGCTTTGCCATCGTGCAGCGGGTGTCCGAGCGCCTGGTCGGCGATGAGCTGAAGCAGTTCCTCGCGCCCTACCTCAAGGAAGGCAGCGCCGATCCGGTCAGCCCGGCGGAGATCATCTTCCGGAACCGCAAGATCGTGCCCGTCCGCCTGAGCCTCGTCCTGCAGGTGCAATACTCCCACCCCGACAAATACATCGCGTCGCGGGTCGCGAACCTCTTCATCGACGAATACATCGCCTACAACTCCCGCCTGCGCATCGAGGACTCGATGAAAGCGGTCGACGATCTGAAGGAACGCGCCGAACAGCAGAAGAAAAAGGTCGAGGAGCTGGCCATCAACCTGCAGGCCTACCGCGAGAAGAACAAGCTGGTCTCCCTCGACCAGCGCAAGGACATCGTCACCGAGAAGCTCAAGGCGCTGAACGCCTATGTCACCCAGACCACGTCCCGCCTGAACGAGGCGGAGATCCGCTGGCGCCAGGTGCAGGAACGCAAGGCCACCCCGGCCCTGTTGCTCGACCTGCCCTTCATCTCCAGCTCGCAGCTGATCGGCCAGCTCGTGCAACAGGTTTCCGCCCAGAAGATCCTCATCGCCCAGCTGCGGGACCAATACCGCGAAAAGCACCCCAAGATGATGGAGGCGATGAATTCCATCGGCCAAACCGAGAAGGAGCTGAGCCGGGCCATTGACTCGACCGCTGCGATGGTCGAGGCCGACTTCCAGACCGCCAAGCGCAACGACGAGGAGGCCCGCGCCAACCTCAGCCGGCAGGAAACCGAGTCCCTCGAGCTGGACCGCTTCGCCGTCGAATACTCGAACCTCGAGCGCGACCTCGGGATCAACGAGCACCTGCTGAACAACATCCTCTCGCGCATGCGCGAGACCTCGATGAGCAGCACCATCGAGACCCAGAGCGCCCGCGTTGTGGACCGCGCCGCCCCGGCCCTCCGGCCCGTCTCACCCAACATCCCGCTCAACCTCGCCCTCGGCTTCCTTGGCGGCCTGGCCCTCGGCACCGCCTTCGCCTTCTTTGTCGCCTATATCGACGACCGCGTGAAGAGCTCCTTCGACATCGAGTCGGTGGTCGGCCTCCCGCTCGTCGGCATCATTCCCGAGATCAAGCGGCTCGAGCAGTCGGAAAAGGCGCAGATCGTCGCGAACAACCAGGACAAGCAGGTGGTGGAATCCTTCCTCACCCTGCACTCCAGCCTCCGGCTCAAGGACGAGAGCAAGCGCGCCCAGGCGATTTTGGTCACGAGCACGATCCCCGGTGAGGGCAAATCCTTCACCACCACGAATCTCGCCCTCACCTTCGCCGCCCACGGTGAGAAGGTGGTCGTGGTCGATTGCGATCTGCGCAAGCCGAACATCCACAAATCATTCCGCCTCGAGAATCTCAAGGGCGTGATCGACATCTGCGCGGGCACCCAGACCATCGAACAGGTGGTGTGCAAGAGCGTGCACCCCAACCTGGACATCATCCCCGCTGGCGGTCGCGCCAAGAACCCCACGCAGATCCTCAACAGCAAGAATTTCGAGCTGATGCTGTCCGACCTGCGCAAGCGCTACGACCGGATCTTCATCGACACCCCGCCGCTCGCCGCCGTGAGCGACGCGCTGATCATCCTTCCGCTGGTCGACGGGTCGCTGTTCACGATTTTTTTCAACCGCGTCCGCCGCAAGGCCGCGCAGTTCAGCGCCCGCAAGCTGCTCGAGGTGAATGTGCCCTGCTTCGGCGCCGTGCTCAACGGCCTCAATCTCGCGGTGTCCGGCTACTACTACGCCCAGTATTACGACAAGTCCTACAAGGACTACTACGTGACGATGGCGAAGAAAGACCCGGGCTCGCCCGATCGCTGAGCTGGGCGCCATCAGGTGGAACCCGTCCTCCGTGACGGGTTGTTGGACGCCTGCCCAGGCAAACCGGTCCGGAGGACCGGTTCCACCCTGTGCAATCGCATGATACTGTATCAGCCTTCAGCCGCGCGCCGCGGCGCGCTTCAACCGGTCGTTGAGCGCCGCCGCCAAGCCGCCGGCATCGGCCGGCAACGGCTCCACCTGGATCTGCCGGTGGCCGCCTTGGTCAGCCGCCCGCAGAACCCGGTATAAATTCCGCGCCACTTCGGAGAGAGCGCCGCGTTCGCTCAACCAGTAGATGTTGTCGGCGGTCTCGCCGGCGGGCTTGCGCAGCAAAATCCGGCCCACGCCCTCCAGCGGACGGCCGCGTGGATTCTTCAGGACGAGGGGCGTGCGCGGGCTGTAGTGCCGCGCCATCATTCCCGGTGCCAGCAAGCGCCCTACGCCGGACTTGCGCGGGGCTGCCCCGACGGGCCGGCCGAGGAATTTCGCCAAAGCGGCCGCCGTCACCACTCCGGGCCGCAAGATCCGCGGCTTGGCCGGGTTGGTCAGGTCGAGGATGGTGGATTCCACGCCGACTTCGCAGGCGCCGCCCTCGAGCACGTATTTGATCCGCCGCCCCAGGCCGTCGGCGACATGCGCGGACTCGGTCGGGCTGATGTAACCAAAAAGATTGGCACTCGGCGCCGCGAGCGGAATCCCGGCCAGCCGCAACAGCCGGCGCGCCAGCGGGTGCGCGGGCGCACGCACCGCCACGGTGTCACCACCCGAGGTGACGACACCCGGCACGCAAGGCTGCTTCGGCAACACCAGCGTGAGTGGGCCGGGCCAGAAGCGCCGGGCGAGCCGGCGCGCCGCGGGGTTGAACACGGCCAGTTGCTCCGCATGCGCGAGATTGAGCACATGCACGATCAGCGGATCCTTGGCCGGCCGCCCCTTGGCCTTGAAGATCGCGCGGCAGGCCCGGGCGTCGAGGGCGTTAGCCGCCAGCCCGTAGACCGTCTCGGTCGGCAGCGCCACCAACTCGCCGCGCCGCAACGCGGCCGCCAGCCGGCGGAGATTGGGCGG
>JAQSDJ010000323.1 GCA_029945855.1 Lacunisphaera sp. | reverse complement strand
GGCCCATCACCAGCGGCGGCGGCCGGCGCGGGCTGCGGTGCTTGAACGACTCGAGCTCGCTGCCGCAGATGCCGCAGGCCGCGACGCGCAGCCGGACCTCATCCGGACGCAGTTCGCCCAGCGGAGCCTCGCCGATTTCCAACCGGTCAAACGCGGGATAACGCAGGGCGCGCATGGGGGTGCAGAGTCGGTGCCGTTCGCGCCGGAGGATGGCAAGGTCGAACCTCATGAAAATTCAGCGGCGCCGGCCCGCCGGGGGCCGGGCACCCGAAGCCAATACTAAGGCGGAAGAAATCCGCTGATCACGCGGATGAGCACGGATTTCCTGAGAGAATTCCTATTTCTGGATTCATTTTCCATGCCGCTCCCGCGGGCGGAGTTGAGAAGGCGTTTGTTTTTTACTTCCAATCTCTTCATCCGCGGCGATCAGTGAAATTCGCGGCGATTTCCAGCGGCATCGTTCCGCCCAAGGATTCTCGACACCGGGCGGATTCCCGTTGAGCTTATCGGGCCTGCCGCGACTCCCCTCCCCATGAAACGCCTTCTCTTCACCCTCCTCGCCGCCGCCGCATTCAGCCCGCTCGTCCTCGTCGCCGCCGAGCGGGCCAACACCGTGTTGATCCACCCGGGCGAAACCGTCTACGCCAAGTTCACCCAGCAGGGCAAGAAGCTCACCCTCGTCAGCACCTCAAGGGAAAAGGACGACACCGCGCAGGTCATTTTCACCCTGCCCAAGACCGAGGCAAACGCACCCTCGAGCCTCCAGGTGGAGAACAAGTTTGCGAAGGACCTCGTCTACAAGCTCGAGATCCGTTCCCTCTCCCTCAAACGGACCTCCCCCCTGCCGGTGGTGTCGGTCGTCGCCGGAAAACTGGCGCGAGAGAAACTGCCCCCCTTCATCGAGGAACTGGCCGCCTACGCCTTCAAGCTGGAGCTTTAGCCCTGCCTGATCGTCGCGGGGCCGGCCGCTTCCCCATTACCAAGCCAGCTGACATGCACTCCTCCAAGGATCCCCTGCACGGCGTCACGCTCGAGGCGTTGCTCCAGGTGCTGGTCGCGCACCACGGCTGGGCGGAACTCGCGCGCCGGGTCGAGATCCGCTGCTTCATGTTCGACCCGAGCATCACCTCGAGCCTGAAGTTCCTCCGCCGCACCCCCTGGGCCCGCGCCAAGGTCGAGGAGATTTACCGCGAATACTGCGCGGAGAACCCGAATCCTTGAGGTCAAGGCCCCTTTCAACGTCGAGCATACTGCACAATTAGCCATGCCGGTCATCCTGAGCCACGCGAAGGATCCACCAGTATCTGCGCATGCCGTTGGATTCTTCGCGCGGCTCAGAATGACAAGCATCAGACCTGAAAGGGTGCCCCTATCCGCCCCCCACAACTGACCCACCCCACCATGAGAAAACTCCTGCTCCTGCTCGCCGCCTGCCTCCTGCCGGCCGCCGCCCTGGCGGACAAGATCGAACTCGCGACGGGCCAGACCGTGCGCGTGGCCGTGCCCGAGACGTGGCAGGCCGGCGACCTGCCCGCGCCGCCGCCGGGCGTGCCCCGGGTGGGCCGTAGTTTCCGCTACGTGACCAGAAGCGGCAGCAATGACTCCGTGATGCTCACCCTCGTGCCCGTGCCCGACGACCGCCTGGCCGATCCGGAGATCCTCCGGCACATGGTCACGGAAGCCTCGCAGCAATTCGTGGCCGGCTCCGTCGAGGGCAAGGTCGACCTCAAGGATTTGAAAACCGGCCGCGCCGCCGGCTTTATGGTCACGTTCACCGACGCCGCCCTCGTCGGCAAGCCGTCGGTCAAGGACGACTACAAGCTGATGACCTCGTGCTTCCTCTACCTCGGCGACCGCGTGCTGGTGTCCGCGACGATCTTCAGCGACGACGCAAACGGCCCGGCCTACGCCGAGGCCCTGCGCCTGCTGAAATCGATCGCGTTCGTGTCGCCGGGCGAGGCGATCTGAGGGGTAACCACGGCGAGGTAGTTCACCGCCGTGGCTCCAGCGATGGAGCGCGGGCGACCTCGCCCGCGAATTTGATTCACCCCCCGTTCGCCGTGAACGGCGCGCGGGTGTTCTGCTGGCTCAGGTAGAGATGGATCCAGAGGGCCGCGCGGCGGGCGTCGCGCACGGCGTGCACCACGAGGCTGGGGCCGCGCACCGAGTCGCCGCCGGCGAACACGCCGGGCAGGCTGGTCATGCCGTGTTCGTCGATCTTGAAGCTGCCCCACTTGTCCGTGATCACCTTGGTGAATTCGCTGTCCGCCGGGAAAGACACAGGATCGAACCCGTAGGCGACCAGCACGAGGTCGGCGGGCATGTCGAACTCCGAGCCCGCCACCGGCTGCGGCGAGCGGCGGCCGGACTTGTCGGGCGCCCCGAGTTCCATGCGCACGCAGCGGATTCCGGTGACCCGGCCGTCGGCGTCGCCGAGCACGGCGACGGGATTGGTCAGAAAATCGAACCGCGCGCCCTCCTCGAGCGCATTGGCGTATTCCTTGCGGCTGCCCGGCATGTTGGCCAGGTCGCGGCGGTAGACGCACACCGCCTCGCTCGCGCCGCTGCGCAGGGCGGTGCGCAGACAGTCCATCGCCGTGTCCCCGCCGCCGACCACGACCACGCGCCGGCCCCGCACCTCGATCGGCTCGCCGCCGACGAGCGGGGAGTCGACGTTTTTCTGGGTGAGGAAAGGCAGGGCGTCCACGATGCCGTTGAGCGTGTCGCCCGGCAGGGCGAGCGGCTTGGGCTTCTGCGCGCCGACGCCGAGGAACACGGCGTCGAATTGCCGGCGCAGGTCCGCCAGCGTCACGTCCCAGCCCACGCGCACGCCGAGCCGGAATTCCACGCCGTGCCGCGCCAGCAGGTTGATGCGGCGCGCGACGATGTGCTTCTCCAGCTTGAACGCGGGGATGCCGTTCACGAGCAGGCCGCCGGGGACCAGCTGCGACTCGAAGACCGTCACGCCATGGCCGAGCTTGGCGAGCTCGTCGGCGCAGGCCAGGCCGCCGGGGCCGGAGCCGACGATGGCGATCTTGCGGCCGGTGGCGGGGGCCTGCACCACTTGGACGTCGCCGTGGGCGAAGGCGTATTCGTTGATGAACCGCTCGACCGCGCCGATGGCGACGGGATCGGTGCGGGCGTTGAGGATGCAGGCGCCCTCGCAGAGCTTTTCCTGGGGACAGACGCGGGAGCAGACCTCGGGCAGGTTGCTGGTCGAGCGCGAGAGGGCCGCCGCCTCGAGGAACAGCCCCTGCGCGGTGAGCGCCATCCACTCGGGGATGCGGTTGGTCAGCGGGCAGCCGGTCATGCACAGCGGGTTCGGGCACTGGATGCACCGGGCCGCCTGGGCGCGCACCGTGGCCTCGTCAAAGTCGGTGTAGATCTCCCGGAAGTCGCCCACGCGCTCCGCCGCCGGACGCTTCGGCGGCGCCGCCCGCTCGATCAGGGACCAGGCGTATTTGGAGTCTTGGGGAAGGGAGGAGGGAGGCATGCGTGGGGTGGTTGCCTGGAGCCAGCCCCCGCCGGCAGGCGTGGCCCCACGTTTCTAGCATGCCATAAACCGCGCCGGTTCGCTCGGCACCGGTTGCCAGAGTCTGCGCATGGGTTGGGGCGGACAAATCAACCGCCCTGCGCGACCCGCCTATTTTGACCACGGATTTCACGGATGATCACGGATCAATCGACCCTTTCGGTCATTCTGAGCGGAGCGAAGTCTAGCCAGCAGGCTGGTATGACATCCAGTTGGAGGCGCCTACGCCGCTGGATCGTTCGCTGCGGACTACCGATACGGGATCATGCAGTTGATGGGGGTGGAACCGGTCCTCCGCGACCGGTTTGCCTTGGTGCGCGTCCCACAACCCGTCCGGAGGACGGGTTCCACCATTTGATGCGCGGCTCTCCAGTGGAGATTGGCCGTCCAACTGCATGAGTTCGCTCAGGATGACCGGTTGCGGTAATGTTCGGCCCATCCTTGGCAATCCGTGGTTAACGGATTTTATTCAGCTCTTCAGCATCCGCACGCGGCGGTGCTTCTGGGGGAACTGCAGCGTCACGACCGTGCCCGTGCCTTCCTTGCTCTCGATGCCGACATGGCCGCCGTGGTCGCGCATGATCCGCTGCACGATCATCAGCCCGAGCCCGTGTCCGCCGGTCTTGGTCGTGTGGTAGGGCGAGAAAAGCTTGGGCAGGTCCTCCATCTTGATGCCGCTGCCGGTGTCGGCGAAGAGCAGGTAGACCGAGTCGTCGTCCGCGCGGACGCGGATGCTCAGCTTGCCGCCGGCCGTCATCGCCTCCATGGCGTTCTTCACGAGGTTGAAAAACACCTGCTTGAGCTGGTTGCGGTCGGCCATGATGACCGGCGTGCTCACGGGCAGCTCTCCGTCGACCGTCAGGCCGCGGTCCTCGAGTTCCTTGCCCTGGAAGCGCAGGACGTCCTCAATGACCTCGACGACGTTGACCTCCGCCAGGTCGGGCGGGCGCGGGCGGATGGCCTCGAGGAAGTTCCGGATGATGCCGTCGAGCCGCGTGACCTCGGACTGGCAGATCTGGATGGAATCCTCCAGCGCAGCCGTCTCCTTCGAACCCTTGAGCCGCTTCAGCTTCCGGCCGATGAGCTGGAGGTGGATGGTCAGCGAGTTGAGCGGGTTGCCCAGTTCGTGCGCCACCCCGGCGGCGAGCAGCAGGATGGAGGAGATCTTCTCGTTCTCGATCAGCTCTGCGGTCGACTTCTTCTCCGCGGTGATGTCGGTGAGGATGATGACGGAACGCGCGGCCCCGCCCTCGCCTTCGCTGAACGGCACCATGTAAAGCCGCACGACGCGCGCTGCCGGGTAATGCAGCTCAAACTCGCGGGTGACGACCGGCTGCCCGGCGGCGGAACCGCCCGGGCCGTCGCCCTCGAGCGAGGCCCGCAGCCCCGGGACGAGCCGCCACAGCGTCGACTCGGCGCCGGCCTCGGCCGGGAAGCCGATGAGCCGCGCCGCCGCATCGTTGGCGTAGTCGATCGCGCCGTCGGCGGTGATGACGAGCACGCCCTCGTGCAGCGTGTTGAAGACCGTCTCGAGCAGGGCGCGCTCGCGGGC
Organism: Lacunisphaera sp.; assembly: GCA_029945855.1. Lineage (GTDB taxonomy): Bacteria > Verrucomicrobiota > Verrucomicrobiia > Opitutales > Opitutaceae > Lacunisphaera. Next base: position 1,677 of record JAQSDJ010000323.1, on the reverse strand, counting down.
CAGCCGCTGCACCAGCGTGCGCAGGCCCGCCGGATCGAGCCGGTCGAGCCGGTCGAGCACCTTGTCGAGCGGGTTGGGTTTCTTGCCGGACATGATTGTCGCGTCAGTGGGCCAGAGGATGGCCCGCGCTGCAATTCAATCTGTAGGGCGGGATCGCCGTATCCCGCCCTACAACCGAGCCGCTCAACTAAACAACGTCATCTGCCCCTCGAGGTCGCGCGGCTGGGCGAAGAGCTTGCGGAGGAAGCTGTCGCGGTGCACGGCGCTGCGCCCGCGCTTGAGGATGGCCTCGCGGTGTTCCTCGGTGCCGTAGCCCTTGTGCTGGGCGAAACCGTAGCCGGGATGCGTCCGGTCGAGCGCGTCCATCAGCCGGTCGCGCGTGACCTTGGCGACGATGGAGGCCATCGCGACGCAGAGCGAGCGGGCGTCGCCGCTGACAATGCCCTGGTGCGGATACGGGAAATGCCGCAGCGGCAGGCCGTCGATGAGAATCTGGCACGACACCATCGGCTGAAAGGCCGCCTTCTCCGCCTCGCTGGCGAAGAGATCCGGCTCCACCTTCAGCTGGAAGGCCGAGGCCGGGTAGATGCCCTCGAGCGCGCGGCGCATGGCGAGCTTGGTCGCGCCGAGGATGTTGACCGTCTCGATCTCCGCCACGTCGGCCGAGCCGAAGGTCGCGTGGATCTGTCCCGCCGCCGCCAAGACCTCAAATTCGGCATAGAGCTCCGCGCGTTCCGCGGCGGTGAGCTGCTTTGAGTCGTTGACCCGGCCGGACTTGGACACGGCCCAGCGGCCCTCCAGAAATTCCTGCGTCACGAGCACCGCGCCCGCGACCACCGGGCCGGCCAGCGCGCCGCGACCGGCCTCGTCCACGCCGATGAGACTGCTGAAGCCTGTGAGTTGCTTCAGGTCGAATCCGCGGAGTTGCCGGCGTTTGGCCATGGCGTGTTTGTAGGGGCCCGCGGCGGTCTGGCAAGCGGGGACGAGGACAAATTCCAGGCGGGCTAAATGCTCCCTGGATCGCAAGTTCCACAAGTGCGCGCCCGTTGCAAAATCGTAACGGCCTCGTTCTGGCCTTTGGCCCGAAGCTGGATTCAATGGTGGGTTATGAGCCTCCTCGAAACGATGGAAATGCTGAGCTACATCGTGACCGTCGTCGGCTTTCCGCTGGCGATCCTCACCTTCGTCTGGGAGCAGCGCAAGGAACGCCAGAACGAGGAGGAGGAGATCTTCCAGCGGCTGTCCGACGAATACCGGGAATTCCTCAAGCTCGTGCTCGACAATGCGGACCTGCACCTGCTCCGCCGCGAGGGCGCCCCGGTGGAGCTGACGGAGGAGCAGAAGGAGCGCCAGCTCGCCATCTTCGGCATCCTCATCTCGCTGTTCGAACGCGCCTACCTGCTCGTCTACGAGGAGAAGATGGACAAGCAGACCCGCCGCATGTGGCAGTCGTGGGAGGACTACATGATCGAGTGGTTGCGCCGCGCCGAGTTCCGGAGCGCGCTACCCGAGCTGCTCGAGGGCGAGGACGAGGAGTTCACCCATTACATCAGCCGCCTGCTGCTCGAGGTGCCGAAGGCGCCGTGAGGTTTGTCGAGGGAGTGCGCCGGTGCCTTTCAATGTGGGAGGGGCTTTATGCCCCGACTTCGAGCGTCGCTGATATCCCGTCGGGGCATA
>JAQSDJ010000322.1:4048-6874 GCA_029945855.1 Lacunisphaera sp. | reverse complement strand
TCGCGGCTTTGAAGGGGGGAGCAGGGCGGTTGAGGGCAACCGCCCCTACCGGTTACGACTGCGCGGGCGCCTCGGCGGCGGCGGCGGGGGCGCCACCGGCCTGCTTCTGCTGCTCGATCTCGGCCATGGCGGCCTTGCGCGAGAGGCGGACCTTGCCGGAACGCTCGTCGATGCCGACCACCTTGACGGTGATGGACTCGCCCATCTTGACGACGTCCTCGGTGCGACGGACGCGGAAGTCAGCCAGTTCGGAGATGTGGCACAGGCCTTCCTTGCCCGGGAGACACTCGACGAAGCAGCCGAATTCCTTGATGCCGGTGACGCGGCCGGTGTAGGTCTTGCCCATCTCGAGCTGGGAACCGCCGCCGCAGAGGGCGTCGATTTCCTGCATGGCGCGGTTCATCGCGTCGGCATTGTTCGAGTAGATGAAGACCTTGCCCGAGTCGTCGTCGGCGATGTCGATCTGCGCGCCGGTGGTTTCCGTGATGCGGCGGATCGTCTTGCCGCCGGGCCCGATGAGCAGGCCGATCTTCTCGGGATCGATCTGGATCGTCTGGATGCGCGGGGCGTATTGGCTGAGGTCCTTGCGCGGCGCCGGGAGGGACGCGAGCATCGTCTTGAGGATCTCGATGCGGGCCTCGCGGCACTGCATGACGGCGGTCTTGGCGATCTCGAAGGGCAGGCCGTTGATCTTGAGGTCCAGCTGGAAGCCGGTGATGCCCTTCGTGGTGCCGGCGATCTTGAAGTCCATGTCGCCGAAATGATCCTCTTCCCCGAGGATGTCGGTGATGGTGGTCCACTTGGTGATGGAGCCGTCGGCCGCCATCTCGGTCATGAGGCCGCAGGAGATGCCGGCGACGGGGGCGATGATCGGCACGCCGGCGTCCATGAGGGCCAGGCAGCCGCCGCAGATCGAGGCCATCGAGGTCGAGCCGTTGGAGGCCATGATCTCGGAGACGACGCGGATGGAGTAGGGGAACGCATCCTCGGGCGGGAGCACGGGGACGAGCGAGCGCTCGGCGAGGGCGCCGTGGCCGATTTCGCGGCGGCCGGGGCCGATGAAGCGGCCGGCCTCGCCGACGGAGAACGGCGGGAAGTTGTAGTGGAGGATGAAGCTTTTCGACGTGGCGCCGCCGGTGAGGCCGTCCATGTCCTGGGCTTCCTTGGTCGGCCCGAGGGTGACGAGGGCGATGTTCTGGGTGTCGCCGCGCTGGAACATGGCGGAACCATGGACGCGGGGCAGCACGCCGACCTGGGCCGTGATCGGCCGCAGCGACTTGGCGTCGCGGTGGTCGGAGCGGACGCCCTTGGCGAGGACGGTCTGGCGGTAGGCCTTGTATTGGAGGTCCTCGAACACGACGTTCAGGTCGACATCGGTGAACTTGTCGGCGCCGAGTTCGGCGGTGAGGGCGGCCTTGGCCTCCTCCTTGAGGAGCTTAACGTTGGTGATGCGGACATTCTTCTCGAAGCCGAAGATGGCGGCGGAGACGCGCTCGGCCGGGACGACGCGCTCGATGATGGCGCGGGCCTCGGGGGTGGCGCCGACGAGCTTGAAGGTCTGCTTCGGCTTGCCGGCAAGCTGCTGGAGCTCCTTGATCGCGGCGATGATCGGCTGGATGGCCTGGTGGCCGAAGGCGAGCGCCTCGATGAATTTTTCCTCGGGCAGCTGGTCGGCGGAACCCTCGATCATCAGCATGTCCTTCTCGTTGCCGACGTAGATGAGGTCGAGCGAGGAGGAGAACATCTGCTCGATGTTCGGGTTGGCGACGAACTGGTCGTCGATCAGGGCGACGCGGACGCAGCCGATCGGCCCGTTCCACGGGATGTCGGAGATGGCGAGGGCGGCGCTGGCGCCGTTGACCATCGCGATGTCGGAATCATGGATGAGGTCGGCCGACATGAGCTGGCCGATGATCTGCACCTCGTTGAGGAAGCCCTCGGGGAAGAGCGGGCGGCAGGGGCGGTCGCAGAGGCGGGAGATCAGGATCTCGCGCTCGGTCGGACGGCCTTCGCGCTTGAAGTAGCCGCCGGGGAAACGGCCGGCCGCGGCGTATTTGTCGCGGTAGTCGCAGGTGAGCGGGAAGAAGTCCTGGCCGGGGCGCATGTTTTGCGCGACGCAGGCGGTGACGAAGACGTTGGTCTCGCCGACGTTGACGTTGACGGCGCCGCCCGCGAGCTGGGCGATGGAACCGGTGGAGAACGTGAGCCCGAGGCCGGGCACCGTGACATTATGTTTCTGATTCATTTTCTTGGCGGATTATGCGCGGCGGCCGGCCGGATTGCCGGGTCGTCGAGCGGGGTCGGATGATGGCCGTTTCCAGGCCTCTTTGAATCAGCTCCCGAGATATTTCGGATTACGGCTCCCGGTTCTTGTAGGTCGGGGTTTAACCCCGACATGTCGGGCATAAAGCCCGACCTACATTCAGTGAGAGGAGTAAGCGGAAATGTCTCTGGGGCTGCTTCGCGGGGGATTGAACAAAAGGCGGCCCGTCGGTGGGCCGCCTTTCGTGAAAACGGGTTACTTGCGGAGACTCAGCTTCTGCAGCAGGTCGTTGTATTTGGCGAGGTCCTCGCTCTTGACGTCATCAAGAAGCTTGCGACGGCGGCTGGCCATCTGGAGAAGGCCGCGGCGGCTGTGAAAGTCCTTGCGATGCGTGCGCAGGTGCTCGGTCAGGTGATTGATCCGGGCGGTGAGCAGCGCGATCTGGACGTCGCTGGAGCCGGTGTCCTTCTCGTGGGTTTTATACTGGGCGATGACTTCTGACTTAACGGGTTGTGACATGGTTTATATGGTTGATGACGCGGTCTTTGGCGGGGCTTTCACCC
>JAQSDJ010000322.1:0-4035 GCA_029945855.1 Lacunisphaera sp. | reverse complement strand
GGAAGGCCGGCGGCACCGTTAGTGTCCGGTTGCCCGGACTGACCGTGGTCGAACCCTGCGACCAGCAGGATTCAACTAACGTAAGAGGCCATTAACCTAACCGGCACCCTGCCGTGCAAGCGTATTTTTGCAGTAAGCTCGGTGGGACAGGGTGGCTCACCCTGTCCGCAGTGCCAGGCCCTTGATGTGGGCGCAGCCGGGCAACAGCTTGAGCTTTTCCATGATGGTCTCGCGGTGCTGGAAGAGCTCGTTGCGGACGACGGCGTGGGAGACGAGGACGACCAGCAGGTTGCGCTCGACCGCGATCGGGTGGGAGTAGGAGGCGTTGGCGACACCGACGAGTTCGGGCCATTTTTCGCGGATGCTGTGCTCGAGCGAATCGTGGCTGATGCGGTATTTGACCAGCAGTTCGCCCACGACGGTGGCGAGTTCGGAAGGCTGCCGGTTTTTCGCGCGGCTCCGGTCCCCGGGCAGCTCCCGCAGGTCGGCGATGAGGTTCTGCACCGCGCGTGAAAATTCCATAGGCTCGCTGGAGGATTTTTTAGCCACGGATGACACGGATTATTTTGCCACAAAAGGCGCAAAAGGCGCAAAATAGAATACTGGAATCGGGTCTGTCGAAATGTTGAGACAGGTTCGGCTTGTGCGTCTTTTGTGCTTTTTGTGGCCAATCCGATCGGGCCTCATTTTCCCGCCGTCTGCCGGTCGTAGAGTGCCTTGTAGAGTGCATTGCCGGCGTGGAGGGCGGCGTGGTCGCCCGACGCGACGATCTTCCCCTGATCGAACACGAGGATCATCGAGGCGTCGCGGATGGTGCTGAAGCGGTGGGCGATGATGAGCACGGTCTTGCCGACGACGAGGTGGCGGAGGGCGTCCTGCACCGCGGCCTCGCTCTCGGAGTCGAGCGCGCTGGTGGCCTCGTCGAGGATGAGGATGGGCGCGGCGCGCAGGAAGGCGCGGGCGATGGCGATGCGCTGCTTCTGTCCGCCGGAGAGCAGGGCGCCGCGTTCGCCGACCATCGTGTCGTAGCCCTGCGGCAGCTGCTCGATGAACTCGTGCGCGTGGGCGTTGCGGGCGGCGGCCAGCACGGCCTCGCGCGAGGCCGTGACATCGCCGAGCAGCAGGTTGTTGAAGATGGTGTCGTTGAAGAGCACGGGCTCCTGCGAGACGAGGGCGATGTTGCGCCGCAGGTCGGCCAGCCGCATGGCGCGGACGTCGATCCCGTCGATGGTCACACCGCCGGCGGCGACCTCATAAAAGCGCGGGACAAGGTTGGCGAAGGTGCTCTTGCCCGCGCCGCTCGGGCCGACCAGTGCGCAGACGGTGCCGGCGGGGATGCGGGCGCTGACCTGCTTCAGCGCGGGACTGTCGCCGTAGGCGAAGGTGACGTCGTGGAAGGCGATGTCACCGCGCAGGCGGGTGACGGACACGGGCGCGGCGGGGTCGGTGATGGTCACCGGCTCGTCGAGGACGTATTCGAGGCGCGAGAGGGACGCGACGCCGCGGTTGAGCTCGCTGTTGAGGTAGCCGAGTTTCTTGATCGGCTCGTAGCAGAGATAAAGCGCGGTGATGATGGAGAGGAAGGTCTCCAGTTTCACGCCGGCATAGTAGGCGAAGATCAGGGTCGCGGCGATGCCGACGGCCGAGATCAGCTCGATGGCGGGGGTGAGGGCCTGGGCGTATTTAACGACCTTCATCTGCGCGATGATCAGCAGGTTCGTGGCCTGGCCGAAGCGCTCGGTCTCGCGCGCCTCCAGGCCGAAGGCGCGGACCTCGCGCGCGGCGGACAGGTTTTCGTTGAGCTGGGAGGAGACGTCGCCGAGCTGGTCCTGGACCTGCCGGGCGCGGTGCACGACCTTCTTGCCCACGTAATGCACCGGCAGCACGGCCAGGGGCACGATGGCCAGGCAGACCAGCACCGTCAGCGCGCCGTCGGTGGTGAAGGCCTGCCAGACGAGGAAGCCGAGGGCGCCCAGCAGCGCCATGGGCTGCTTGACGCCGTCATTGGCGATGAGGGTCAGGGTGGACTGAAGCTGCGAGCTGTCGGCAATGCCGCGCGAAAGCAGGTCGCCGCTGGACTCCCGCTGTAGGAAAGAGAGCGGCAGCACCTGGAGCTTGCGGAAGAAATCAAGCCGCACGCCCTCGAGAATGCGCACGCCGGTCAGCTGCGTGTAATAGCTGTTGAGGAAGCTGCTGACCGCCCGGAGGAGAAAGAGCATCGGCACGGTGGCGGCGATGAGCACCACATCGGCCATCGGCATGGCGTGCGGACCCGTGCGATCGAAAATCACCGGGAAGACATACTTGATCAGCAAGGGGAGGCCGAGGCCGTTGGTCGCGCCGAAGAGCAGGCCGTAGAAGATCGCCGCGGTGAGGGTGGCGCGGTTGGACCGGAGATAGCGGAGATAGGGGCGGAAGCGGCGGAGCATCAGCGGGCGGGGTAAATCAGCGGAATGGCCTGCCGGCCGTTGCGGCGGTAGAGCTTGAAATCTGAATCCACTGTGAAGACCCGAGAACGATCGTGCAGTTCGCTCATGCGGACAAGGCAGGCGTCGGCGAGCGACATGGGCACGTCCTGATACTTCGCCAGCAGGCGGGAGACGGCTTCCCCGTGATCGTCGAGGTCGAAGGCCAGCAACAGACCGCCGCTGCGCAGCAGCTCGAAAACCGTCTTTCCGGCGGCATCGCAGTGTTCGGTCAGATGCAGGCTTTCGGATAGCACCGCCTCGCAGGTAAGCATGGGTTCGGAAAACTCCCGGATGCACGCACAGGCCCAGCCGTGCAGCGGATCATGCCGGTCCAGAAATGCGACCAGCGGGCCCGTATCAAGGACGACGGGAGCGGCCATAGCCCGGCAGGGTTTTGCTCAGCGTGCTGAGGTTGCCGGGTCCATCGATGGCCCCGGCCAGATGGCCGATTTTGTCCCAAAGTGTGCCGGTGGTGCCAGTTGGCGCGGTGGCCGTTTGCCGGGCAAAAGCTTCCCGCAGCACAGCGGACTTGGAGGTGCGGCGTCGGGCCGCGGCCGCCTTCAACCGGGCGTGTTCGGTGGTGCTTAATTTCACGGTCACAGTGGGCATGGGCAACGGGTATTACCAATCTGGCAGGGTGTCAATACGGAGCTCTCAATCCTTCGCCGCCCGCACATCCAGCGCATCCCGGAGTCCGTCGCCGAGGAAGTTGAGCGAGAAGAGCGTCAGGGAAAAGATCGTGCCGGGGCAGATCAGCAGCCACCAGTATTCCTCCATCTTCTCGGCGCCGTCCTTGATCAGCGTGCCCCAGGAACTCATGGGCGGTTGCACGCCGAGGCCGAGGAAGCTCAGGAACGCCTCGAGCAGCATGACGGAGGGGATGGTGAGGGTGGTGTAGACGATGACCGGCCCGAGGAGGTTGGGCAGCAGGTGCCGGAAGATGATGCGGCGGTTGCTGTAGCCCAGCGACCGGGCGGCCTCGATGAATTCCATCTTCTTCAGGGCCATGACCTGCCCGCGCACGATGCGCGCCATCGTCAGCCACTCGACCGCCCCGATGGCGATGAAGAGCAAGATGATGTTCCGGCCGAAGAATACCATCAGCAGGATGACGAAAATCGTGAAGGGCAGCGCGTAGATGATGTCCACGAGGCGCATCATGACGGCGTCGGTCCGGCCGCCGGCATAGCCGGCGACGGCGCCGTAGACGACGCCGATGGTCAGGGCGACGAAGGTGGCGCAGAGCCCGACGCCGAGGGAGATGCGGCCGCCGTAGCACAGGCGCACCAGCAGGTCGCGGCCGAGCTGGTCGGTGCCGAGCCAGTGCGCGGCGCCCGGCGGCGCGAAACCGTTGGCCAGGTTCTGCTCCTCGTAGCTGTAGGCGCTGAAGAGGGGGCCGAAGAGGCAGGCGAGGGCCAGCACCACGAGCACGCCGCCGCCGATGACCGCGAGGCGGTTCTTCTGCAGCCGGTGCCAGGCATCGCCCCAGAGCGAGTGCCCGGGCTCGAGGGCGGGAAGCTCGACCGAGTTTTTAACCACGGATGACACGGATGGGCACGGATGGATT
>JAQSDJ010000321.1 GCA_029945855.1 Lacunisphaera sp. | reverse complement strand
TGACCGGTTTGCCTTGGCGTGCGTCCAACAACCCGTCCGGAGGACGGGTTCCACCCTTTCGTGCGCGACTCTCCAGTAGAGATTGGCCGTCCAACTGCGTGAGTTCGGCTTTGGAAGTTCGAAGTTGAACGTTGAAAGTTCAGCGTTCCGCGCGCCGCGCGGCTACTCCTTCACCTTGACCTCGGCCGGCTGCTCCTCGGGCTCTTCCTCTTCCTCGGTGTCGAGCAGGCTGGGTTCGCCCTTGCGCTGGGCCATCCACTCCATGATGCCGGCGAACAGGCCGGTGAACATCAGGTCGCCGAACAGGGTGTTGCGGAAAAAATAGACGGTCGGGGGGTATTCCGGGTGGCCGATCGTCAGGGCCTGCCACCAGCCGGCGAGCGTCTTCGCATAAAACGGATCGGCGGCCCAGGACTGGGTGTTGGTGACGATGTAGAAGGCGATGGCGCCCAGCAGGCCGCCGCTGAGCAGGTTCAGCCAGGACTTGCGTTTCGCGACCCACGCGCCGATCAGCAGCGCCAGGGCGAAGCAGGCGGTGCGGGCGATGGTCCCGCTGGCCGGCCAGGTGTAGCCGTATTCCCTCGCGTAAAACCAGTTGATGTAGATGTCGGACAGCGCCAGCGCGACGAACGAGATGACCCACATCCGCTTGTCCCGAAAATATACCGCGCCGCAGAAGGCGATCGCCATGACGGGCGAGATGTTCGACAACCCCATGTCCACGGTGGGGAGCAGCCGGTAGAGGGTGGCGAGGAGGATGAGGAGCAGCGCGACGGGCATGATTGAAGATTTAGTCGGAATTGGCCGAAAGCACAGGATAAATCAGGTCAGCTGTTCAAATTCCATCCGCTAATTCCGTCCATTCATCCGCTAATCCTGCTCCGCCTCGCGGGCGAGCAACCAGAGCAGGTCGGAGACGCGGTTGACATAGTGCAACAGGATCGGGCGGATGGTTTTCCCCTGCGGGCCGAGCCCGGCCAGGCGGCGCTCGGCGCGGCGCGCCGCGGTGCGGGCGAGGTCGAGGGCGGCGGCGTGCAGGTTGGCGCCGGGCGTGGCCCAGCCGTCGAATTTCGGCCGGCGCGCCTCGATCGCCGCCACCGCCGCGTCGATCCGGTCGAGGGCGGCCGCGTCGATCCGGGCAAACTTGGAGGCGGCATGGCGCGCGGCGTCGGTCTCCGCACAGTTGACCTCGCCCATGAGCGCGACGAGTTCCTGCTGGATGCGCGCGAGTTCGCCGGCGTCGGTGCCGGTCGGCCGCGTGGCCTTGGCGAGGCCGAGCGCGGCGTTCAGCTCGTCGAGCGCGCCCACCGCTTCGATCTGCGGATGATCCTTCGGCACGCGCTGGCCGTAGAGCAGGGCCGTGGTGCCGTCGTCGCCGGTGCGGGTGGCGATGGAGCGCGGGGGTGGCTGGGGCTTGTCGGCCATGGGGGGAGGGGAGAGTGAAAGTGAGAGTGGGGAAATATCAGGTGATGGAAGGAGCGGGGGATTGATCCACTTTCACTCTCACCATCACTTTCATTTCTTCGCCGCCTCGCGGGTCTGTTTCTTGAGCGCCTTCAATTCCGGCTCCAGCAGGGTGAGCACATCCTCCTCCATCCGGTCGATGAACAGCACGCCGTTGAGGTGGTCCACCTCGTGCTGCACGCAGCGGGAGAGCAGGCCGTCGCACTGGAGCACGTGGGCGTGCCCGGCGGCATCCTTGAACTTCACGGTGATCTCATCCGGTCGGACGACATCACCGCGGATGTGCGGGAACGACAGGCACCCCTCCTCGTAGACCGTCTCGGGCTCGGGCACGAGGGCGATCTCCGGGTTCACCAGCGTCAGGGGCATGAACAGCTCCAGCGGCAGCCGGGCGCCGTCATAGGTCCAGCGGAATTTCGCCTCCACCGGCCGCAGGTCGATCACGCACAGCTGGATCGCCTGTCCGACCTGCTGGGCGGCCAGGCCGATGCCCTCCGCCGCGTGCATGACCTCGGTCATCTCCGCGGCGAGCTTCTTCAGCGCCGCGTTGAACGCCGTGACGGGCGCGCCCTTTTTGCGCAGGATCGGGTCGTTATAGTGAACAATTGTCAGGGACATCGGTCAGGTTGGTCGGACAGGGTATTTGCCCGTGGCGGGTTGCGGCAAATAAATTTGTCTCCGACCACCAAACTGTTATGCCCCCACCCATGTCTGTTCCTGCGGCCGCTCCCGGTGCCCGCTCGGGCCTCTGGCAGCTGTGGCTGCTGCTGGGCCTTGGCCTGCTGGCGGTTGCATGGTTGCTCCCGGTCAACCTCAAGTCCCTCAACACCGCGTTGCTGCGCGAGGCCGGCCGCGACACGCAGACGGTGGCGGGCTTCGGCCGCGACCTGCTGGAGCTCGACAAACCCGGTCCCGCCGCCCTGGTGCTGGAGGCCGCCAAGCAGACCGGCGATACCGGCGCCGGCGCCCTCGGGGTGATATTCACTAATTTTGCGGCCAAGCACCGCGACATGATGCCCTGGGGCGGCTGGGACGTCGCCCTCGACCCGTTGCTGGTCGGCCGCACGGCCGCTTCCTCCGCGGAGTCGCAGCCGGTCCTGAAGTTCATGGTCACCCAGCAGGCGCGGGACAATCTCCGCCGCTACCTCGCGGTTTCCCGGCTGCCCGCCGTCCAGACCATGCTCCAGACGGGCGAACTGACCACCACCGTGCGCTTCGTGCCGGCCAACCGCCCCGGCGGCCAACCGCTCGAAGCCGTCATCTTGCTCACGGCCTATCTGTGGCAGACGGAGCGCCTGTCGGCCTCGCTCCAGCGGGAGGTCCGCGTGCTGGCCGAGACCGCGGTGCGGACCGGGCAGATGGGCGCGCTCGAGGATTTCTACCTCGACATCCTCACCCTCGGGCAGCGGCTCAACTGGATCCAGCTGTCCGAATTGCTGCGCACGACCGGCAGCCTCGGCACCGTCGGGCAATTCGCCCACCTGACCCGCGTCGCCCCCGACCATCTGCCGGTCATCTACACTGCGGCGCTGATGACCAGGTCCGCTGACAAGGTGTCACATTACCTCATCGCCTTCGGCCGTCCCGGGGTGGACAGCCTGCGGCTGGCACTCACCTTCGGCCAGGGTGCCGTCGAGCAGCTGGTCCAGCGCCAGGTGCCCGTCACCGGGGGTGCCGGGCCGGAGTTCGAGCTCGGTGCGGCGTTTGCGCTGCGGCACCCGGAGTTGGCGCTGCTCGGCAAGTATGTCGCCTTCCTCGGCGGCATCTTCCTGCTGTTGCGCGCGATGGACCTGCGGCTGTTCCGCGCGATCGAGCTGGCGCTGCCCGGTGCGTTCCCGCGGATGGGCAGCGGGCTCATCGCCCTCATCCTGACGTTCATCTTCTTCGCGTTCTCCGAGCCGTTCCTGCTGAAGGCGGCCCCCGTCTCCGATTACAAGATCAAGCTCACCATCCCCGTGCTCGGCCTCGTCGCCGCGCCGGCGGCCCCGGCCACTTCAACCAACAATACCATGGACCTCACCACCATCCTCTCGATCACCCTCTTCGCCGCCATCCAGGTCGGCATGTATCTCATCTGCCTCGTGAAGATCTCCGAGGTCGCCCGGTCGGGGGTGCCAGCCCCCACGAAGCTCCGGCTGATGGACAACGAGGAAAACCTCTTCGACGGCGGCCTCTACATCGGCATCGCCGGCACCGCCACCGCGCTGGTGCTGCAGGTGCTCGGCATCATCGACGCCAACCTCCTCGCCGCCTACTCCTCCAATCTCTTCGGCATCGTATGTGTGGCCCTGGTGAAGATCCGCCACGTCCGGCCCTACAAGCGCCAGCTCATCCTCGAGATCCAGTCGGCCCCCGCCACCGCCTGAGCCGCCGCCATGAACAAGACGCTGCTATTGATCATGTGCGACTTCATGTTGCTCAATCTCCTGGCGCTCACGCGCTGGGAGAAGGCCGAGCCGACGCACACCCAGCTGGACACGGCCGCCCCGCGCGCCGCCGTCAACGCCCCCGCGGTGAACGCCGACATGGTCGAGCTCATGCGCATCTCCCTGGAGGACGAGAAGGCCACGCGCGAGCAGCTCGCCGGCCAGCTCGCCTCCACCCAGGGCTCGCTCTCCGAGCGCGAGAAGAACCTCGCCGCCCTCGCGACCCAGAAGGCCCAGGTCGAGAACACCCTCGCCGCCACGCAGGCCAGCGCGAAGGAGCTGGAACAGCGCTACACCGCCTCCGCGCAGGAGGCCTTCCTCTCCAAGGAACAGCTGGCGAAGATGCAGCGCGAGCTGGAGGAGCGGAAGGCCGAGGCCGAGCGCCAGAAGGCCGAGCTCGCCCGCATGGAGCGCATGAACACCGAGGCGCGCCAGCGCATCGAGAACCTCAACGTCGCCGTGCGCGTCGCCGAGCAGGAGAAGCAGCTCATCGCCCAGAACCTCACCGACGCCAGGCAGCAGGTCGAGGTCGAGCGCCTCGAGCGCGTCAAGGTCCAGGCGCAGACCACCCAGCTCGTCCAGGGCGTGGGCCAGCTCGCGGAGAAATCCGGCGAGCTCAGCCAGGAGATCCGCCAGAACCGGCCGATCAACCCCAACCTCATCTTCACCGAATTCCTCGCCAACCGCGTCGAGACCAAGCTCAGCGCCCGCCGTCCCGGCCTCTTCAACCCCACGGTCCGGGACAAGGACGCGCAGACCATCCTCGTGAGCGACGGCAACCGTGTCTATGTCCTGATGCATCTCAGCGACACGCCGTTCGCGCTCGGCGAGGTGGCGACCGACTACGACCAGGTCAGCGGCCGGCTCGTGCGCGGCACTTTCAACGCCCCGCTGACGGAACTGCAGTTCCTCGCGCTCGACCCGCGCCTGGTCGTCGCCCCGATCGACGCCTCGCTCGCGGCGCTGATGGGCGCCAAGATCTACCCGCTGGCCAGGGAGCCGTTCAAGTTCCCCGAAGCCGTGCTCGTGCGCGCCGACGACGGCCGCTACGGCGAGACGCCGTTCCGCATCGACATGGCGAGCGCCAGCTACGTCAGGCTCGACAACCGGATCGTCACGCGGCTCTTCGGCGAGATCGCGCCCAAGCGCGGTGACCTCGTCTTCAGCAAGACCGGCGACCTCATCGGCATGATGGTGAACAACGAGTATTGCGCCGTGCTCGGCAATTTCACCCCGGCCTACACGCTGAAGACCGGCGACAATCCCGAGCCCAAGACCAGCACGATCCTCGGCGAGGCCTGGACGCGTTTGCAGCGCCTGCCGGTGAAGCTGCAGTGAGGTAGAATCAGTCCCGCCTTTGCTGACCTTGAGTCGGGGCGTAAAGCCCCTCCCACACCCGGACTATCGAGGATCGAATGTGGGAGGGGCTTTACGCCCCGACTGTAACCGCGGATCAATGCTGCGGCTCAAACGGTGGAACCCGTCCTCCGGACGGGTTGTTGGACGCACGCCAAGGCAAACCGGTCGCGGAGGACCGGTTCCACCCAGCTTCACGGCACGGTCCCGGCGTGCTGTCGCGGCTCAGTTCACCTTCGGCAGGTGGTGCAGGGCCTCGGCGATCTTGGCCTCGGGGTGCTCGTAGTCCTCGAGGTCGCCGGCGAGATGCGCGTCGTAGGCCGACATGTCGAAGTGGCCGTGGCCGCTGTAGCACATGACGATGCACTTGCCGTCGTTCTTCTTCGCCTCGGCGATGGTGGCGGCGATGGCGTGCGCGGTCTCGGGCGCGGGCACGAAGCCCTCGGTGCGCGCGAACTGGAGCGCGCCCGCGAAGACGGTGTTCTGCGTGATGGCCCGGGACTCGATGAGCTTGAGGTTCGCGAGGTGGGCGACGATCGGGGCGGTGCCGTGGTAGCGCAGGCCGCCGGCATGGATGCCCTCGGGGACGAAGGTGTGGCCGAGCGTGAACATCTTCACCAGCGGCGTCAGCTTGCCGGTGTCGCCGAAGTCGTAGGCGAAGACGCCCTTCGTGAGCGACGGGCAGGCGGAGGGTTCGACGGCGATGAGGCGCAGCTCCGGGCGGGCGAGCTTTTCGGGCAGGAAGGGCAGGGCGAAGCCGCCGAAGTTGCTGCCGCCGCCCACGCAGCCGATGAGGGTGTCGGGAGTTTCGCCGGCGAGCTTGAGCTGCTGCTTCGTCTCGAGGCCGATGACGCTCTGGTGGAGGATGACGTGGTTGAGCACGCTGCCGAGGGTGTATTTGGTGTCGGCGTGCGTGGCGGCGTCCTCGACCGCCTCGGAGATGGCGATGCCGAGGCTGCCGGGGGTGTCGGGGGTGGCGGCGAGGATGGCCCGGCCGGCGTTGGTCCGGTCTGACGGTGAGGCGTGGACGGTGCCGCCCCAGATGTGCATCAGCGAGCGCCGGTAGGGCTTCTGGTGGTAGCTGGACTTCACCATGTAGATGACGCACTCGAGGCCGAAAAGCTGGCAGGCGAAGGCCATGGACGAGCCCCACTGGCCGGCGCCGGTCTCGGTCGTGATGCGTTTCACGCCCTCCTGCTTGTTGTAGTAGGCCTGGGCGAGGGCGGTGTTGAGCTTGTGGCTGCCGGCGGGGCTGATGCTCTCGTTCTTGAAATAGATGCGGCAGTTCGTGCCGAGGGCCTGCTCGAGGCGGACGGCGCGCACGAGCGGGGTGGGGCGCCAGATCTTGTATTGCTCCCGGACCTCGGCGGGGATGGGGATCCATTTTTCGCCGCTCATTTCCTGCTCGATGAGCGCCAGGGGGAAGATCGGCGCGAGATCCGCCGCGACGAGCGGCTGGCCGGTGCCCGGATGCAGCGGCGGGGCCAGCGGCACGGGCAGGTCGGCTAGGACGTTATACCAAGCCTGGGGAATGTCGCTGTGGGGCAGGGTGACGATTTCAGGGGCCATGGACCGGATTCAGAGCCGTCCCACAGCAGCGGATGAGCTGAGCGGAGAAAAGTGGCTCGGTTG
>JAQSDJ010000320.1 GCA_029945855.1 Lacunisphaera sp. | reverse complement strand
CCGAATACACCCCGCCCCACCCGCCCGTGTCGTGGAGGCTGATGGTGTCGCCGCTGCGCGCCGCCAGCTCGGTGAAAAACGGCCGGTCGAGCGTCACCGGGGTCAGCAGCAGCGCCCCGATGTTCTGCTCCACGATGATCTGGGAAAAATCCTTCAGCCGCTCCGGCTTGGCCCAGACGCGCACCCGGCCATACCAGGCCGTGCCAGCGGGCACGTCGGTGGCCACACCCGTGCCGGGCAGGAACCGCGTGCCCATGTCCTTGCGCAGTTCCATGAAGAGGTTCGGGAAATACGGCGGATACTGGAAATGGATCTTCCGAGGCTCGAGGCCGTCGCGCAGCAGCGGGAGACACTGCAGCACCAGCAGCGCCGCGGCCGCCCACCGCCAGAGCAGCGCCAGCCGCGGCTGGCTGTCCACCAGCACAAGGAAAAAGCCCGCGCCGAACACGATGATGAGCGGCGCGAGGTAATGCGCCGGCAGCCGCGGGCTCTCGCCGGAGTTGAAGAATGGCTGCGCCGCCAGCAGCACCAGCAACACCACCCCGCAGCAGCCGCGCAGGCGGTTCACCGGCCCGTGCCGGAACTGGTAGGCCAGCCCCGCAATGAAGAACGCCGTGAACATCAACCCGCCGCCGGACCACAGGCGCTCCGTCAGGTTGCGCTCCATGCCGGTCAGGCCCTTGTTGCCGAGCTTGTTCAGCTCGAGCCCCGGCGCCTCGGTGCTGGCGAGGGTGCGCTGCACCGCCGGCGCCGCCGTCGGGTCGTCGGCTTTCAACGCCAGGTTCTGCCAGGCCAGCCCGAGCGGATGCCCCGCCACCAGGGTGTTGCGCACCAGCCAGGGCGAGGCCACCAGGACGAATCCTGCCGCGAAAACCCCAAGCGCCGGTGCGCGCGCCCCGCCGCCGAGCCGCAGCGCCAGGCCGCCGCCGAGCACCAGCGCCACCAGCCCGCCCGAATACTCCGTCAGGAAAAGCAACCCGCCCAGCGCGCCGAGCAGCGCCAGGCGCAGCAGCACGCGCCGGGACAGCGCGGGATGATCCGTCCACGCCGTCTCCAGCCCGGCGAGCACGTTGAACACCGCGAGCATCAGCACCATGAACACCGGCAGACCGGTCAACATCACGGTCTGCTGCCAGAGCGCGACCGAGCCCGCCGTCGCCAGCGCCGCCACCCAGGCCGCGCGCTCGTCGAAGAGTTTCTTCGCCAGCCGCCAGACCAGCCAGACGGCGACCCAGAACAAGACCAGGTTCACGCCGAGCACGACGTAGTCGGGCGCCCAGCCGTTCGGCGGCGCCGGCACGTGGGTCCAGATCGAGGCGGGCAGCACGAGGAACACCGCGGCCAGCACCAGCGCGTAGAGCGGCGCATGATGCAGCTCGGGGTAGGCCTGCTGCTCGCTGAACGGCACGCCGCGCTTCGCCATGACCGCGTAGGTCTGCGGGTAGTTCACCGGCGTGGTGAAGCCCTCCCCCTGCGCCAGCGAGCGGGCGAGCACCGCCTGCTGCATCACCCATTCCGTGGGGATGCCGTGAAACTGCCGCCACGAGTAGATCGTGGTGAGCAGGAGCGCGGCGAGGACGACCGCCGCCCGGCGCAGCCAGAGCGCCCCGCGGCCGTGCTCGAGCCAGTGGATGACTTCCTGGCCGGATTTCATGGGGCGGGGCCTCCCTTGGAGGCGGGACTACCAGTCCCGCGACGCGCACCCTGCGGGACTGGTAGTCCCGCCTCCAAAGATCGGATTTCCACCCTCATCCGCGGTCCACCACGTCGAGCTCGGGCCACTCCGCGATCTTGCGGTGCAGCGTCCGGCGGCTGATGCCGAGCAGCTTCGCCGCCTTCGTGCGGTTGCCGCGCGCCTTCATCAGCGCCTCCTTGAGCAGGCGCTTTTCGTTGTCCTCGACGGAATACGGGTTGGCGGGCGTCGCGGTGAGCATGACCGGCGGCGGCGCCACCTCGCCGCGGAATTTCGGCTCCAGGTCGAACTCGCTCAGCTTGCCGCCGCGGCGCAGCACGACGGCGTTCTCGGCGAAATTGCGCAGCTCGCGGATGTTGCCGGGCCACGGGTAGGCCTGCAGGTGGCGCATCGCGCCGGGCTCGACCGTGATCGGCTCGTAGCTGTTCTCCTTCGAGTAGACCTTGATGAAATGCTCCAGCAGCACCGGGATGTCCTCGGTGCGGTCGCGCAGCGGCGGCGTGGTGATGCGCACGACGTTCAAACGGAAGAACAGATCCTCGCGGAATTTTCCGTCCTTCACCATCTGCTCGAGGCTGCGGTTGGTCGCCGCCACGAGACGCACGTCCACGGTGATCGTCTTGTTGCTGCCGATGCGCTCGAAGCTCTTTGTCTCGATGAAGCGCAGGAGCTTCACCTGGATCTCCGGGCCGATCTCGCCGATCTCGTCGAGGAAGACCGTGCCGCCGTCCGCCGCCTCGAAGCGGCCCTCGCGCTTCTCCGTCGCGCCGGTGAACGACCCGCGCTCGTGGCCGAAGAGCTCGCTCTCGAGCAGCGCCGCGGGCAACGCCGCGCAATGCACCGCCGCGAACGGCGCCCGCGCCCGCGGGCTCGCCTGGTGGATGGCCTGCGCGATCAGCTCCTTGCCCGTGCCGGTCTCGCCCTCGATCAGGATCGTCGCCTTCGACGGCGCCACCAGCTTCACCCGCTCGATCACCTCGGCCAGCCGCGGCGAATGGCCGACGATGCCCTCGACGTTGAACTTCTCGTCGAGCCGCTCGTGCAGCTGCTTCACCTCGACCTCGAGGGTCTTGGTCTTGAGCGCCCGCTGGATGAGAATCTCCAGCCGCTCGATCTGGACGGGCTTGGTCAGGAAATCCACGGCACCGCGCTTCATGGCCTCGACCGCCGAGTCGATGCTGCCGTAGGCCGTCATCATGATGACGGCGGGCTTGTTCGGCAGGGCCAGGGCCTTGTCGATGACCTTGAGGCCGCTTTTGCCCGGCATGCGGAGGTCGGTGATGATCACCTCGAACTCCGACGCGTCCATCAGGTTGAACGCCTCGTCCGCGCTCGCCGCCACCGTCACATCGTAATGCTCCTGCAAGGCCTGCTGCAGCCCCTCGCGGGTGTGCTTCTCGTCATCGACGATCAAAACGCTCGGCACCATGCCGCCATGAAGCCGGCGCCCCGCGCTCCGGTCAACGGCAAATGAGACGAGTTGGCACAACCGCTCCCGTCGGAGCGTGTTGTTATCCCGGAGTCGGATGTAGGGCCGCCACCCTCAAACCCGATAAAACGCCTCGGCGTTGGTGACGTAGAGTTGGCGGAGTTCGGCCGGCGTGGCGCCGGGGAGCGCGGCGTCCAGGGTGCGGACCCAGCGGGGATAGTCGGTCGCCTGGGTCGACACCGGCCAGTCGCCGCCGAACATCACCCGGCCGAAGCCGAAGCACGCGATAACGTGTTCGATATACGGCTGCAGGCCGGCGGGCGTCCAGGCGGCGTGATCCGCCTCGGTCACGAGGCCGGACAGCTTGCACCAGACGTTGGGCATCGCCGCCAGCTCGCGCAGTTCGGCCCGCCACGGGTCGAGTCGGCCGGCCTTGATGTCGGGCTTGCCGATGTGATCGAGGACGAAGCTCACCCCCGGGCACTGCCGCACAAGCTTGATCGTGTTGGCCAGCTGGGTGTGGTTGATGCACAGGTCGAAGCTCAGGCCGTATTGCGGCAGCAGCTGCACCCCGCGCGCGAAATCCGGCCGCAGGCAGAAGTCCGGGTCGGCCTCGAACTGGATGATGCGGCGGATGCCCTTGACCAGCGGATTCGCCGCCAGCCGGGCGAGGTCGGCCCCGGCCCCCTCCCCCTTTTCCAGCGGCGCCCAAGGCACGATGCCACGGATGCGCGGATCGGCCTGCGCCACCTCCGTCACCCAGTCGGCCTCGGCCTGGAACTGCGCCGGCTCGCACTCGCACTGCAGGAAAACCATCTTCGCCACCGCGATCGGCCCGCAGGCCCGGCGGTAGTCCTCGATGAGGTGGGGCTTGTTCAACATCGGCACGCCGGCGAGCCACGGGTAACGCAGGCGGTCGAGGTTCCAGATGTGCAGGTGCGTGTCGACGAGGGGAAAGGCGGGCATGGGATTACGGCAAAGCGGGGTTAACCACGGATGGATACCCAGAAACAGTTTTCACAGGAGGCAACTGAGATAACTGAGATTTTGATGCAAATGCCTGCTGGCTCCGTTCCCTCCGTTTTCTCCTGTGTAATACCGATCCGAGTTAATCCCTGAAATCCGTGGCCAAAAACTACTTGTTCACCTGGTTCTTGAGCGGCTCGCCGCGCAGGCTGCGCACGACTTCCTCGGCGGCGAGCTGTTGCAGCCGCGGAATGCTGCTCTCGCTATACCACGCCACGTGGGAGGTCAGCAGCGTCCGCGGGGCGGCGCGCAGGGGATGGTCGGCCGGCAGCGGCTCCGCCTCGTAGACATCGAGCCCGGCGCCGCCGAGCGCGCCGGCCGTCAGCGCCGCGGCGAGCGCCATGGTGTCGACCAGCGGGCCGCGGGCGGTGTTCACGATCACGGCGGTGGGCTTCAGCGACGCGAGCCGCGCGGCGTTGACGAAATGCTTCGTCTCCGCCGTGAACGGCAGGTGCAGCGAGAGAATGTCGCTGCGCGCAAACAGCGCGTCCAGTTCGACCTTCTCCACGCCGGCCGCCGCCATGGCCTCGGCCGGGACGAAGGGATCGTAGGCGATGCGCGGGCCGCCGAAACCGCCCATCATGCGGTGCGCCGCGCGGGCGATGCGGCCGAAGCCGGCCGTGGCGAAGGTCGTGGTCCCCAGCGCCGGCATCGGCCGGTCGGGCGTGATCTTCCAGGTGCCGGCCCGCAGGCGGGCATCGATCGAGGGCAGCTGCCGGGCCAGCGCGAGCCCGAGCGCCACCGCGTGTCCCGCGACCTCCTCCACGCCGTAGTCCGGCACGTTGCAGACGGGGATGCCCCGCGCCTTCGCGGCGGCGAGGTCGACGTTGTCCACGCCGATGCCGTAGCGGACGATCACCTGGCACCGCGTGAGCGCGGCGATGACCGCGGCGGTCACCGGCGCCCACTGCACCAGCAGGGCGTCGGCGTCGCGGCCGGCGGCAATGACCTCGTCGGCCGTCTTGCACTGGGCGACCACCAGCCCGATGCCGGCGGCGCGCAGGACCGTTTCCTCGTGATGCAGGTTTGGAAAACCGTGATCAGTGACCAGGACGCGCAGGGTGGACATAAGGGGATGGGTTTACCGGCTGCCGGCGATCTTGGTGTCCTGGCCGAGGCCCTCGGGGCCGAGCCCGTTGTAGCCGCCGTCCACGGGCAGGTCGGTGCCCGTGATGAACGACGCGTCGTCGCTGAGCAGGAAAAGGACAGGGCCGGCGATCTCCACCGGGTGGCCCATGCGGGCGAGCATGTGGAACCGGCCCCAGACCGGGTCGTAGGCCGCGCGGTCGCCGCCGGCGGCCTTGTCCACCTCGCGCGTCCAGATCCAGCCGGGGCTGACACTGTTGACGCGAATCTGGTGCGGCGCGAGGTCGAGCGCCGCGCAACGCGTGAGCTGTGTCACGGCGCCCTTGGCCATGTTGTAGGTCCAGCGGTTCGGCTGGGCGACCCAGGAGGAGATGCTCGAGACGTTCACGATGGCGCCGCCGCCCTGCGCCTTCATCGCCTCCGCCGCGAGCTGCGTGAGCAGCGCGAAGGCAAACGGCCCGACGTGGAAGCTGCGCAGGAAATCCTCCCGCGTGGCGTCGAGGCCCTTCGCCACGAAGGAGAAGGCGTTGTTCACCAGAAAATCCAGCCGGCCGTGCTTCTCCCGCGTGGCCGCCACGAGATCGCGGCAGAATTTCTCCTCGGCGAGGTCTCCCGCCACGATGAGCGGCGCGAAGCCCGCGGCGGCGAACGCGCGTTTCCCCTCCTCCGCGTCGGCCGGCAGGCCGCTGATCGCGACCTGCGCCCCCTCGCGCAGCAGCTCGAGGGCGATGGCGTGGCCGATGCCGTGCGTGCCGCCGGTGACGAGGGCGGCCCTGCCTTGGAAACGGCCGGCCAAGGGGGTGCGGATGGGGGAATCGGTCATGGTGGGGCGGGGCTGAAGATCATGGGCAGAGCACGCCTTTGATATCCGCGCCCCGGGCGGCGAGCATGCGCTGGAATGCCGCCACGCCCTCCTCCAGCGGGAATGACTGCACCCAGGACAGGGCGTCGACCTTGCCGGTGGCCATCAGGTCGAGCGCGAGCCGCAGCTCCTCGAGCTTGGCGGCGTAGGTGCCGAGCACCTGCTTCTCCGGCAGCGTGATGCCGTAGGTGTCGAGCGGGACGGTGTTCTCGTGCAGGCCGATCCACACGGTGGCGCCGCCCGGACGCAGGGCGGCGAGCGAGGTCTGCTTGGTGACCGCCGAGCCGACGGCGTCAACGGTGAGATCCGCCCCTTCGCCCCCCGTTTCCGCGGCGACGATCCGCGCGACATCCTCCTCGCGCGGATTGATGATGCGGACGGCCCCGAGTTTCTTCGCCACGGCGAGACGCTCCGGGCTCAGGTCGGCCACCAACACCTGCGCGCCCCGCTGCACCTGCAACGCCTGCTGGCAGAAAAGTCCGATGGGGCCGGCGCCGATCACGAGCGCGGTCGCTGCCGGCAGGTGCCGGGTGAGGTTGACCACGTGCAGCCCGTTCGCCAGCGGCTCGGCCAGCGCCGCCGCCGCCGCGGGCAGGCGCTCCGGCCAGGGCAGAAGGCAGCGCGCGGGCACGTTCACAAATTCCGCAAAGGCGCCCGGCCGGTGCATGCCGAAGATCTGCCGGTCGGCGCAGAGGTGGGTGTCCCCGCGGGCGCAGCGCGCGCACCGGCCGCACGGCACGAGGGAATTGCTCACCACCCGCGCCCCGGCCGGCCAGTCGCGCACGGCCGGGCCGGTCTCGACGATG
>JAQSDJ010000319.1:5906-6930 GCA_029945855.1 Lacunisphaera sp. | reverse complement strand
GGACAGTGATGGCAAAACCAAGACGCGCACCGTGCACAAGAGCGGCTGGACCACCGTCGCCCAAGGCGGTAAGATCATCCCCTTCTACCTGCGGGACGACACCGGCGTCGTGCTGGTGCGCCCGATCGGCGCCAAGATCGAGACCACGGGCTTTTTCGCCCAGACGGTGGATCGCGGCCATCCGCTGTATTACGGCAAGGGCCCCGCCGGGAGCGTCGCGCATTCGGACCACCGGCGGCGCTTCGTCGAGCACGGCCTGCCGCTGCATGCCCCGCTTTATGTGGTCGGAAACGCCCGGGAGCGCGCCGATGTCGTCGCCCCGGAGATCGCCGACGATCCGGCCGCGGAGCTTTTTCTGATTTCCACGCGCAGCGAGGAGAAGGTCCGGTCCGGCCTGCGCGGCTGGGCCTCGCTGTGGGGCGTCCTGGGTTTTTTCATCACCTTCGTCCCTCTCTTCATTCTGGATTCGCCGGATCTGTCGCGCCGGCTGCTCGCCGTGTTCTTCCTGCCGCCGGGGTTGTTTGCGGTCGCGTGGATTCTCGGGTGGATCTGGATGGTCCACAACAGTCTCGTCGGCCTGCGCCAGCGCGTGCGTCAGGGCTGGTCGCTCATCGAGGTGCAATTGAAGCGGCGCCACGACCTGATCCCCCGCCTCGCGGCCGTGGTCGGCGGTCTCAGCCGCCACGAGCACGAGGTGCAGGAAGCGACGGCGCGGCTCCGCAGCCAGCTCGCCGCCACGGCCCCGGGCGTGGCCGGACCGGACTTCGCCGGCCTCGCCACGACCCTGCGCACCGTGGTGGAAAAATATCCGCAGCTCACGGCCCAGGCCGGATTCTCGGCCTTGCAAATGGAACTGGTTGAGACCGAGCAGCGCATCGCGCTCGCGCGGGCCTACTACAACGACATCGCCACCGAGTATGCCACCCGCCTGGGCATCGTGCCCGACCGCTGGGTCGCGGCCCTCCGGCATATGCAGCCGGAGCCCCTGCTGCAGGCGGCGGACTTCGAGCGGGCCGTGGTGAAG
>JAQSDJ010000319.1:0-5896 GCA_029945855.1 Lacunisphaera sp. | reverse complement strand
TGACCCTTCCGGAGGAATTTCCCCATGCCCAAGCCGCTCCAACTCATCGTCGCCTGCACGGAGAACCGCGTCATCGGCCGCGACCGCCGCCTGCCTTTCGACATCCCGGAGGACAAGGCGTGGTTTCACGAGAAGACCGCGGGCCAGACCGTCGTGCTCGGGCGCATCTGTTTTGAAACCTGGCCGAAGGTGCTGGCCGACGGACGGCAGCCGGTGGTGATCACGAGCGATCGGGCCCTCGCCTCGGATCGCGTGCGCGTCGCCGCAAATGTGACCGCCGCCCTCGCCCTCGCGCAGACGCTGCCGGGCGACATCATGATCTGCGGCGGCCAGCGCATCTATGAGGAGACGCTGCCCCTCGCCGACCGGATTTTGCTCACGCTCGTGCACACGGAGCTGCCGGGCGACACGTATTTCCCCGAATGGCGGCACCGGCCCTGGCGCGAGACGTGGAAACGCGAGAGCCGCGACGCGAACTACCGGTATACGTTCAGCTCGCTTGAGCGAATCTGGTAGGGCGAGTCGTCCCCGACGAGCCGCGGCCCCGCGACCGGCTCGGGGCCTTGAGCTTGTCGAAACGGCTCATCCGGAGGATTCGCCCTACCCTTGCCGCGCCGCGTGGGCCCCGGCCACGGCGATGTATTTGTCGGCCGAGGCGCGCAGGCTGAGCAGTTCCTTGTCGTTCAGGGGCCGCACGACCTTGGCGGGCGAACCGAGGATCAGCGAGCCGGGGGGGGCCTGAAAGCGCTGGGTGACGAGCGCGTTGGCGCCCACGATGCAGTGGTCGCCGATGACGGCGCCGTCCAAAATGATGGCGCCCATGCCGACGAGGCACTCGTCGCCGATGGTGCAGGCGTGGATGACGGCGCTGTGCCCGATGGTGCAGTGATGGCCGATGATCACGCCGTAGTCGTCCGCCAGATGCACCATGGCGAGGTCCTGGATGTTGCTCCCCTCGCCGATCACGATTGAATTGATGTCGCCGCGCAGGACACAGCCATACCAGACACTGCTCCGCGGGCCGAGGGTCACGTCGCCGAGCACGGTGGCGTTGGCGGCCACGAAGGCCGCGCGGGCCGTGTCGGGAATCTTGCCGAAATAGCGGGCGAGTCGTTCCTGAATTTCCATCCCGGCACGCTAGACGCCAAGGTGCGCGCCCGCCAAGCCTGCAAGTGCGGGCTTTACTTCCACGGTTCCGTGTGACCGCCGGCCATCCACACCACGACTCCCAACAGGCAGACCATGGCCACCGCCGCCGCCGCGGCGAACCCGCCTAGCATCAAAATAAGATCGATGAATTTCATTGGATTGTGGCCCGTTGCTGCAAAGACGATGCTGCGCCGGCCAGGTTACCGGGCCATGCGAATCCACCCCGGCCCGCTGCTTTGACGCGGGCTTTACGCCACCGTCACCGGGACGAAACAATCATCCCGCTCGCCGGCCCGCAAATCAGCCTCGCCCTGATTGCGGGGAGATATAGTGAATCTTCCTTCCCGCCTGCTCCATGGAACACCTCACCCACATTTTCCGCGGCCTCCTGGGCCTGGCTGCGTTCGTCGGCCTCGCCGTCCTGTTCAGCGAAAACCGCAAGGCCATCAACTGGCGCATGGTGGCCATCGGCCTGCTCCTGCAGTTCGTCTTCGCCGGGCTGGTCATCTATGCGCCGCCGGTGCGCTATGCCGTCGAGCTGGTGGGCAACTTCTTCGTCAAGCTCCTCGCCTTCACCAACGAGGGCACGAAATTCGTCTTCGGCTCGCTGGTGGACCAGGAAAAACACGGCGTGGTCTTCGGCCTGAGCATCCTGCCGTCCATCATATTCTTTTCTGCCTTCACGTCGGCGCTCTACTACCTCGGCATCCTGCAGAAGATCGTCTGGGCCTTCGCCTGGGTGATGACCAAGACCATGCGTCTCTCCGGCCCGGAGACCCTGAGCGCCTCCGCCAACATCTTCCTCGGCCAGACCGAGGCGCCGCTGCTGATCAAACCCTACCTCAACACCATGACGCGCTCGGAGCTCCTCTGCGTCATGATCGGCGGCATGGCCACCGTGGCCGGGGCCGTGATGATCGCCTACATCAGCTTCCTCGGCGGCACCGACCCCGCGCAGCAGGTGATCTTCGCCACCCACCTGATCACCAAGTCCGTCATCTCCGCCCCCGCCGCCCTGCTCATCGCCAAGATCCTCGTGCCGCAGACGGAGACCGTCAGCGCCGAGCTCGAGGTCAACAAGGAGAAGATCGGCTCCAACCTGCTCGACGCCATCTGCCTCGGCACGACCGACGGCCTCAAGCTCTGCGTCAACGTCGGCGCCATGCTGATCGTCTTCACCGCCCTTGTCGCCCTCGTGAACTACGTGCTCAGCGGCTGGCTGGGCGACCCGCTCGGGCTGAACGCCTGGGTCGCCACCACCACCGGCGGCGTCTTCCAGACCTTCTCGCTCGATTTCCTGCTCGGCATGCTCTTCGCCCCCGTGGCGTGGCTGATGGGCATCAGCAACGACGCCCTGCTGCAGTCCGGCGCGCTGCTCGGCACGCGCACGGTGCTCAACGAGTTCGTCGCCTTCATCGACCTCGCCAAGCTCAAGGATTCGGGCGCCTACACCGATCCGCGCAACCTGATGATCATCACGTATGCGCTGTGCGGCTTCGCCAACATCGTGTCGATCGGCATCCAGATCGGGGGCATCGGCGCCATCGCCCCCGCCCAGCGCGAGAACCTGGCCAAGCTCGGCGTGAAGGCCCTGCTCGGCGGCAGCCTCGCCTGCTTCATGGCCGCGGCCATCGCCGGGATCCTGGTGCCGGTCTGAGTTACCCGCGAATCACGCGAATATGCGACCGGTAGTGATTCGGATTAAACACAGAGATCGCAGAGGGCGCAGCGCAGGATACTGCCGGCTCCGAGATCTCTGTGTCCTCTGTGTTTAAAACCTGCTGAAGGCCGTAGGACCGCAGTTTATTTCTTCTTCCAGGCGCCGGACTCGTCCTGGACCCAGACGCCACCGCGGCTGTTCGCGGCGATCTGTTTGGCGCGGGCTTTGCCCACGGAGTCGGGCGTGGCACCGGTCTGCTGGGCGAGCAAGGTGTAGACCTCCTGGCGGTCGCGGTTCTCCTCGGCCACCACCGCGCCGGCGTTCGCGCCGCCGCTCTTGCGTTCCTCGAGGAAGCCGCGGTTGTTTTCGCCGACAAATTCCTGGGCCTTGAGGGTGTCGATCTGGGGCAGGCGCTGCGCCATGCGACCGCGGATGGCGGCGGCGCTTTCGGCGAAGGCCGGGAGGGCGAGCAGGCAGAGGGCGGCGAAAAGGGCGAAAAGACGGGTTTTCATAAAGATCAGGATTTCGGGGTTTCGATGGTCGTGGACTTCTTGTCGAGGTCGCCGAAGAAATCATCGAGCGCCTTCTCGACCTTCACGTTCACGTCGACGGTGATGTGGATCGGCTTCACCTCGATGGGGGCGGTCTTCACGTTGAGGCAGCCGCCGAGGAGCAGCGGGGCGCAGGCCAGGGAGAAAAGGAATAGGCGGCGTTTCATGAGATGGTTGCTGATATAGTCAGTTCAGAAATGGAAAAGTTGCGAAACTATTGACCACAAAAAGCACAAAAGTCGCAAAAGGATAAAATTGGAGTTTGGGACATCAGATTTTGTGCTTTCTGCGCCTTTTGTGGCCAAACATTCAGCTACTTCCCCGTTCCGAAGTTCAACCGGGAATCCAGGCCCATGTTGAGGAGCTTCTCCAGCGGGCCGTTGACGTTGAGGTCGAGGGTCACGGGGGCCTTCACCCCCGGATCGGTCGGCGCGCCGGAAATATGCAAGGTGGCCGAGCGGCCCGCCGGGGCGTTGGGCGGACGGATCTCGAGCCGCAACTCCGTGAGCCCGAGCTTGAGCAGTCCCGACTCGACCTTTTTCAGCACGGCGTAGCTGGGGCTGCTGGTGGACATGCCGCCGGTGAGCAGCCCGCCGGCGTTGAGCTGGACCTCGGCCGGGATCCCGGGCTGGAGGGCCAGCCAGCCGCTGCCGAGGCGGAACCCGGCCTCGTTGATCCGCACGGGGAAACGTCCGTTCACCCGGCCGGTCGCCTTCGCCGGCAGGTCCTTGGTCAGCGCCATGACTTCCTCGATGCTGATCCCCTCCACCAGCACCACGGCGTCCAGCTCCCGCAGGTTGGTGAAATACTTGAAGGGCTCCAGCGCGACGCTGCCGCCCAGCGTCTTGAGCGTGGCGCGCGTGATGATGATCTGCTCGGTGCTCCCGAAGGCAAATTCCGCGTCCAACGCGCGCAGCACCATCGGCCCGGTGCGCAGTTCGCGGATGCGCAGCGTCCCGGGGTTGGACTTGAAAAGGTCGAGATCGGTAAATTCCAGGTCAGCCTCGATGCCCTCGGCGCTGACGGCGCGCTCTTGGTTGGCCGCATAACCCTCGCGCAGGCTCACCTTGGCCGTGGCCGTGAATTCCTTGCCCTTCCACCGGCCCGCGGCGCTCGCGGTTGCCCGGCCGGCCAGGTCCCACGCCCCGCCGGGCAGCAACACGAGGCGTTGCACGAAACCCTGCCACACCTTCAGGTCGAGGGCGATCTGGGGCAGGTTGAAATCGAGGGCCTGGGTCGCCGGATCGAAGGTGCCCTCCGCCTTGACCCCCAGCCCGGGGCCGTCGGCCGAGGCGCGGCCGGTCCAGGTGTTTTCCGTTGTCATGCGAGCCTCGATCTTCACCGCGAGCGTCTGGTCCGGCACGGCGGCCGCCTTGATGATGAGCTGTCCGTCGACCGAGATGTCGTCCAGCGGCACCCGCGGCGGGGCGGTCGGCGTGGTGCTGTTCTGGTAGGCCGACCAGGACCAGGGGTTGGTGTCGGACCCGTCGATCGTCAGGGGCACCCGGGCCTGTTCCACGCGCAGGGCCCCGAGTGACGGCGACCACCAGTGGGCGCGGGTGAGCGTAACGCGCTTCGCCGCGAAGGCCTGCGTGCGCACACTGAAGCCGATGTCCTCCACCACCACCTGCCACGGCGACGCCGCGGTGATGGTGAACCTGATCTCCGCGGCGCCGGAAGCCGAGAGCAGCGCGTTGAGGACGAAGCCGGTCAGCGCCTGCCGGGCCAGCACGCCGCCGACCAGGACGGCCAGCGCGAGCAGCGCCGCGACGGCGAAGTGACGTTTCGTGAGCGTGATGGTCATGCCGGAAATTGGCTCGGCATACCGGGACTGGTCGCTAGCGTTTTGATGGGCCAACTACTACAACCCCCGACCGGTTCCGCCATGAAAAAGTCGTTGTTGCCCCTGTTGGTGCTGGGCCTGGGCCTGCTGCCCGTCCTCGACGCCGCGACCCGCAAGGTGCCGGCCCGGCTCCGGGAATTCACCGGCCGGGTCGTCAAGGTGACGGACGGCGACTCGCTCGAGGTGGAGAAGGACGGCGACGTCTACGGGGTGCGGCTGGCCCGCCTCGACGCTCCCGAGCTGCACCAGCCCCGGGGCGACCAGGCGAAGGAGTTCACACGCATCAAGGTCGAGGGCGCGACGGTTATCGTCCGCGCCAAGACCATCGACCAATACGGCCGGTTCATCGGCGATGTCACCTATCGTGGCGGCCGCTCGCTCAACGAGGACCTCGTCGCCGCCGGCTGGGCGTGGTGGTATCGGCGGCCATACCCGAAGGACACGGTGATGGCCGGCCACGAGCGCCGCGCCCGGGAGCTGAGGACCGGCCTTTGGCAGGACAAGGATCCCGTCCCGCCCTGGACCTGGCGGGCGAAGCACAAACGTTAGGGAGCCATCCCGCGCTTGTTGGAGGCGGGCTGGTTGCTACGTTGTGGACACAAAGGGTGGGCCGGCAGGTCCCTCTGCCGGCCGGGACTACGCGAGGTGCGACCGTTACCCAAAGCGGGCACAGGGACGTGCCCGCCCACCAGA
>JAQSDJ010000318.1 GCA_029945855.1 Lacunisphaera sp. | reverse complement strand
CCGACTTTTGTGAGTTGCTGCTCTTCAACGAGTCTTAGTCGGACAGCCGTGCGTAATACGTTACACATATCCGGAGGGTTTTATGGGGGAAAATGGCGGCGGCGAGCGGCGGCGGGGAAAAAAAGCCGGTCGACCGGACCGGCTTTTGCGGAAAATGTCGGGCGTGAAGCCTACAGGGAACGCGCGTGAATTGTCAGGCTTTCGGCGCCTCGGCGGAAGCTTCCATGCCCGCGCACGAGCACACCGGGTTGCGGTCGCCGTAGACGTTGTCCACGCGGGGCAAAGCGGGACTTGCCGGGGCGGAACTTTGGGGTAGGGTGCGACCATGAGCAAAGCCGAGATTTTGACCGCGTTACAGCGGTTGACTCCTGCGGAAAGGCAGGAGATCCGGCTGCATCTCGCCCGGCTCGACGGTGAACAATGGCTGGATGGTAACGGCCCTTTGACTGACGCGGAGAAGGCCCTGCTGGATGCACGCCTGGCCGCCTACGAGAAAGATCCTGACGCAGGTAGTTCATGGGCCGAAGTGGAGGCCCGGATTAGATCCAGGTTGAAAGCGTGAGCCGCCGTCTCGTCGTCCGATCCGAAGCGGAGGCGGACATCACCGAAGCCGCATTGTGGTATGAGGGTCGAGCGGCCGGTCTGGGCTTGGAGCTGGTGCGCGAGATCGGATTGGCCGTTGGGCGTGCCGTGGAAGCCCCGTTGCATTTTATGCTTTTACGCCAGCGGCCGGAGGTGCGGCGCGTGTTGACCCGGAGGTTTCCTTATCGCGTGTTTTTCATCGTGCGGGATGACGCAGTCATCGTTTTCGCGGTCATGCACGCGGCGCGACATGATCGGCATTGGCGGGGACGCTTGTGAGGCGTTCGGACGGAAAATGGAAAGCCCCGCCGGAGGGCGGGGCTGGTTTCGGCGGTCGTAGACCGCCGCTACAGGGGAGGAGGCGGGATCACTTTCCCTTTCGCTCTCACTTTCAACTCGCGGCGCCGGGCGCCGCGTAGGCTTCCATCCCCACGCAGGAGCAAATCAGGTTGCGGTCGCCGTAGACGTTGTCCACCCGACCCGTGGCGGGCCAGAACTTCGCGGCGCGCGTCCACTGGTCGGGGAACGCGGCGGTCTCGCGGGAGTAGGGGTGCGCCCAGTCCGTGGCGGTCACGGCCGCCGCGGTGTGCGGGGCGTGCTTGAGCGGGTTGTTGGCTTTGTCGCTCTGGCCGTTGGCGACGGCCGCCATCTCGCCGTGGATGGCGATCAACGCGTCGCAGAAACGGTCGAGCTCGGTCTTCGTCTCGCTCTCCGTCGGCTCGATCATGAGCGTGCCGGGAACGGGGAAGGACATCGTCGGTGCGTGGTAGCCGTAGTCCATCAAACGCTTCGCGACGTCCTCGACCTCAAGGCCGTGCTTCTTCCAC
Organism: Lacunisphaera sp.; assembly: GCA_029945855.1. Taxonomy (GTDB): domain Bacteria; phylum Verrucomicrobiota; class Verrucomicrobiia; order Opitutales; family Opitutaceae; genus Lacunisphaera. Next base: position 5,547 of record JAQSDJ010000318.1, on the reverse strand, counting down.
GGGCGGAACTCCAAAATGCACTCGTGGGCCACGAGTCCGCTGCCGCCCTTGTAGAGGACGGGGAAAAAGTTCTCCAGGCGCTTGGCGATGTAGTTGGCGTTGAGGATGGCGAACTGTGTCGCGCGCGCGAGGCCGTCGGGGCCCATCATGCGGATATACATCCAGGTGATGACGAGGATGCTCGCGCTGCCCCACGGCGCCGCGGAGACGGCGCTGTGGTTCTGGCGGAGCGGGACGACGGCGTGGCCGGGGAGGAACGGCACGAGCTGTTTCGCAACGCCAATCGGGCCGACACCCGGGCCGCCGCCGCCGTGCGGGATGCAGAAGGTCTTGTGCAGGTTGAGGTGGCAGACATCGGCGCCGATGAAGCCGGGCGAGGTGAAGCCGACCTGCGCGTTCATGTTGGCTCCGTCCATGTAGACCTGGCCGCCGGCGGCATGGATCGTCTTGCAGATGTCGCGGATGGAGGTTTCGAACACGCCGTGGGTGGACGGGTAGGTGACCATGAGCGCGGCGAGGTTGGCGGCGTGCTCGGCGGCCTTGGCCTTGAGGTCGGCGACGTCGATGTTGCCGCTGGCGTCGCAGGCGACGGCCACGACCTTGAAGCCGCACATGGCGGCGCTGGCGGGATTGGTGCCGTGGGCGCTGGTTGGGATCAGGCAGATGTTCCGGTGCCCTTCGCCGCGCGACTCATGGTAGGCGCGGATGCAGAGCAGGCCGGCGTATTCACCCTGCGAGCCGGCGTTGGGCTGGAGCGACACGGCGGCGAAGCCGGTGATCTCGGCGAGCCATTTCTCGAGGTCCTTGAAGAGCTTCGCGTAGCCCTTGGTCTGGTCGGCGGGGGCGAACGGGTGCAGCCGGCCGAACTCGGGCCAGGTCACGGGAAACATCTCGCTCGTGGCGTTGAGCTTCATCGTGCACGAGCCGAGCGAGATCATCGAGTGGACGAGGGAGAGGTCCTTCGTCTCGAGCCGCTTGATGTAGCGGAGCATCTCGTGCTCGGTGTGGTATTTGTTGAAAACCGCGGCGGTGAGGTAGGGCGAGCTGCGCTCGAAAGCAGAGGACAGGGGACGGAGTTCAGAAGACAGATCAATGGTCGCACCGAAGAGCCCGGCGAGTGCCTGGACTTCAGCGGCGGTGGTCGTCTCGTCGAGGGAGAGCCCGACGGTCGTGGCGTCGACCACGCGGAGATTGATCTTCTGCGCGGCGGCCGCGGCGTGGATCTTTCCGGCGTCGATGCCGGAGACGGTCAGCGTGTCGAACACGGGCTCGGCGTTGACGGTCGCGCCGGCCGCTTTCAGGCCGTCCGCCAGCAGCTGGGCCAGCCGGCGGGTGCGTTGCGCGATGCGTTTCAGGCCGGCGGGGCCGTGGTAGACGGCATACATCGAGGCCATGACGGCGAGCAGCACCTGCGCGGTGCAGATGTTGGACGTGGCCTTGTCGCGGCGGATATGCTGTTCGCGCGTGCCAAGCGCCAGGCGCATCGCCGGGTTGCCGTGCACGTCCTTCGAGACGCCGACCAGGCGGCCGGGCATCTGGCGCTTGAACTCGTCCTTGGTGGCTAGGAAGCCCGCGTGCGGCCCGCCGAAGCCCATCGGCACGCCGAAGCGCTGGGCGGAACCGACGGCGACATCGGCCCCGAACTCGCCGGGGGCGCGGAGCAGGGTGAGCCCGAGCAGGTCAGTCGCGACGACCGCCAGGGCACCGGCGGCGTGGGCCTGCTCGAAGAACCCCGCAAAGTCATGGATGCTGCCCGTGGTATCGGGATATTGCACGAGCACGCCGAAGACTTTTCCCGCGAAATCATAAGTGCGGTGGTCGCCGGTCACGACGGCGACGTTGAGCGGCTTGGCGCGGGTGCGGACGATGTCGATGGTCTGCGGGTGGCATTTTTCCGAGACGAAGAACACGGCCGCCTCGTGGCTGTCTCCGAGCTTCACGCGGTGGCACATCATCATGGCCTCGGCGGCGGCGGTGCCCTCGTCGAGCATCGAGGCGTTGGCGATCTGCAGGCCGGTCAGGTCGGTGACGAGGGTCTGGAAGTTGAGCAAGGCCTCGAGCCGGCCCTGGGAAATCTCGGCCTGGTAGGGCGTGTAGGCGGTATACCAGGAAGGGTTTTCCAAGATGTTGCGCTGGATGACGCCCGGGGTGGCGGTGTCGTGGTAGCCCAAGCCGATGTAGCTGCGGAACAGCTTGTTTTTCGACGCGATGGCGCGGAGTTCGGCCAGGGCGGCCGTCTCGCCGACGGCCGCGGGGAGGCGCAGCGGGCGCTTCAGGCGGATCTTTGGCGGCACGGCGGCGTCGGTGAGCGCGTCCAGCGACTCAAAGCCGGTCACCTGCAGCATCGTGGTGACCTCGGCGGCGGGCGAACCGTTGTGGCGGCGTTCAAAAGTGTCGAGCGGGGCGAGCAGGTCGCGGGAGGAAGGCATGCCGCGGACGGTAGGCATTCGGGCGGAGGTGGTGCAACTGCGATTTGAAACGGCAGGCAAGTTACGCCCTTCGGGGCAGGTTCCGGGCGGGAAAACTTATGGCCGCGGCCCGGGGAACCGTGGACTGGGGTGTGCACCGGCCGCCCGGTGGGTAAGAAAATGGATTGTATCCGGCGGATTCACATGAGCATCCTCTCCCGCACACACAGCAATGGGCCGATCACTGCGTTCAGTTACGGGATTTCACGCTATCGTCACTCCGGCGGGTTGCGGACATCCGGCCGGCCCCACCAACCTCGGCGCAGGCTGTCGCCACGCCTGACCATGTTTTCCCTCCCGTCCTCCGGCGTCCCCGGACGCGACCGTCGCCTCCACCGTTCCTTTTTCCTCATGTCACCTCAACACACGCTCGTCCGCCGCTGGTTCACCACCGCCGCGGTGTTTCTCACGCTCGCCCTCCAGAGCTACGCGCTCATCGGCGCCGCCCACCAGATGCTGCTGGGCAATCCCAGCAACGCGACCACGACCACGACGAACAACGACCACTACCTGATCCTGCGCGACCAATACGCGATGGATTACAGCAACACGAAGCGTGAGCCCAACTGGGTGAGCTGGAACCTCACGACGGAGGACGTGGGCGGCTCCGGGCGTTCCCCGGATTTCTTCGTCGATACCACGCTGCCGGCGGGTTTCTACCAGGTGCTGACGACCGACTACAGCGGTTCCGGCTATGACCGCGGCCACATGTGCCCCTCCGCCGACCGCACCGTGAGCCGGGCGGACAATGACGTCACGTTCTACATGTCAAACATGGTGCCGCAGACCCCCGACAACAACCAGGGCGTCTGGGCGAACTTCGAGTCCTACTGCCGCACCCTGGCTGCGGCGGGCAACGAGGTCCTGATCACCAGCGGCACCAGCGGCTTCGCCGGCTCGACCATCGCCAGCGGCGTGGCCATCCCCGGTTACACCTGGAAGATCGTCGTCGTCGTGCCGCTCGGGCCCGGCACGGCCGTGGACCGGATCATCGCCGCCGGGCCGGCCGCCATCCGCGTGATCACGATCAAGGTGCCCAACATCGCCGGCGTCCGCAGCACGCCGTGGGAGAATTTCGTCACCTCCGCCGCGCAGATCGAGGCCGACACCGGCTTCACCTTCTTCACCGCGCTGCCCGGGCCGGTCGCCAGCGCGTTCCGCACCGTCGTGGACGGTTCGTCCCCCGTGGGTTCGCCCAGCATCACCAGTCAGCCCGCCTCCCAGACCACGGTGGTCGGCGGCACCGCCACCTTCAGCGTCACCGCGAGCGGCAACGCCCCGCTCAGCTACCAGTGGGTGCATGACGACATCGAGATCCCCGGCGCGACCAGCGATATCCTGCCCCTGGCCAACGTGCAGGCGGCCGATGTCGGCAGCTACTACGTCGTGGTGACCAACGACGTCGGCTCGACCACCAGCAACGCCGCCTCCCTGATCGTGACGGGCCTGCCGCCGGTCGTTACCGTCCCGCCCGCCTCCCAGACGGTCAACGCCGGCACCAATGTCACCTTCGCGGTCACCGTCACCGGTTCGCCGACCCTGGCCTACCAGTGGCGCAAGAACAGCGCCCCGCTCAGCGGGGCCACCGCCTCGACCCTGACCCTCGTCAACGTGCAGGCCGGGGACACCGCCAGCTACGAGGTCTACGTGAGCAACAGCGCCGGCTTCGCCACGAGCGCGCCGGCCACGCTCACCGTCAACGCCAGCGCGCCGGTCATCACCGGCCAGCCGGTCAGCCGCACCGCGGTCACGGCCGAAAACGCCAGCTTCACCGTCACGGCCACCGGCACCGCGCCGCTCACCTACCAGTGGCGCAAGGAAGGCGTCCCGCTGGCCGACGGCGGCGCGATCTCCGGCGTCACGACCGCCACGCTCCTCCTCAGCGGCATCACCGCGGTCAACGGCGGCAACTACGACGTGGTCGTGACCAACGGCCTCGGTTCCGAGACCAGCGGCGTGGCGACCCTCACGGTCAATCCACCGCCGCCGAGCACGGTCGTCTGGGACTTCGGCCCCGCGCTGGCCCCGACCGCCGATCCCTCCAGCGGTCTCTCCGCCGAGATCACCGGCGGCACCCTGACGCAGCGCAACAACAACGGCACGACGGCCCTGCTCACCACCGTCTCAGCCTCCACCGGCACCGGTGCTTCCGGCGCGGTCAACGCCGGCGCGGCGACCATCAACGGCGCCCTGAACCTAGCGACGTCGACCTATTTTGAATTCACGCTGGCCCCCGGCGCCGGCAAGCGGCTGCTCGCCACCGGCATTTCCTACCGCAGCCGGAGCACGGGCACCGGCCCGCAGGCCCTGGCCGTGTATTCGAGCGTCGATGGCTTCACCACGGCCCTGGCCACGACAACCAACGGCAGTGGCACCAACTGGGCGCTTTACACCCCCGCGTTCACGACCGTCACCGGGCTGGCCGACACCCCGGTCACATTCCGGATCTACGGTTTCAACGGCACGGGCGCGACGGGCAGCACCGCGGTCTGGCGCATCGACGACCTGAAGCTCACCGTCAGCGCCGTGTTCCCGCCGCCGGTGGCCCCGGTCGTCACCGCCACCTCACCGGCGAATGGCGCGACCAATGTCGCCGTGACCAACCCCATCACGGTCACCTTCAACGAGGCCGTCTCCTTCACCGGTTCATGGTTCGCCATCACCAGCGCGGCGCAGGGCCCGCTCGCGGCCGCCGTGTCGGGCGGACCGACGACCTTCAGCCTGGCCACGCCGTCGGCGCTGCCCAACAACGACACGATCACGGTGACGGTCTTCGGCGCCCAGGTCGTCGACCAGGCCAGCGGCACGATCCACGGCGCGACCGACACCACGTTCTCGTTCGCGACGGAAGCCTACGTCCCGCCGACGCCCCCGGGCATCACGGACCAACCCGCATCCCAGACGGTCTTCGCCGGTTCCGGCGCCACCTTCACGGTGGCCGCCACCGGCACGGCGCCGCTGAACTACCAGTGGCGCAAGAACGGCACGGCCATCGCTGGCAACAGCTCGGCCTTCACGGCCAGCCTCACGTTGGCCGTCACCACGACAGCCGACACGGGCAGCTATGATTGCGTCGTAT
>JAQSDJ010000317.1 GCA_029945855.1 Lacunisphaera sp. | reverse complement strand
TCGACCCGACCTCGGTCGGCGAATACCTCGCGTGGTTCAGCGTGCCGGCGCCCCGCACGATCTACAGCGGGATCTCCAACCTGCCCCCCGGTCATTGCCTCACGGTTGATGCCGCCGGCCGGACCAAGACCGCCGCCTGGTGGCACCTGCCTCCGCCCACGGCTCCCGGCCGGATCGCGACCAATTACCACGAGTTCGTCCACGGCCTGCGGCACCAGCTGGAGGATTCCATCCGTGCGCACCGCGTGGCGGACGTGCCGGTTGGCGCCTTTCTCTCCGGCGGCATGGACTCCGCGGCCATCGTCGGCCTGATGTCCAAGGGCGGCGCCTCGCGCCTGAAGACCTTCTCCCTGGTCTTCGGCGAAAGCGGTTTTTCCGAGCAGGCCAGCGCCCGCCTCGCCGCCGAGGCCTACGGCACCGAACACCACGAGGAACTGATCACCGGCGCGCGGGTCGCCGCCGACCTGCCGCGCATCCTCGCCAGTTTCGACCAGCCCACCGGCGACGGCATCAACACCTACTACGCCAGCCAGACCGCCCGGCAGGGCGGCGTGACGGTGGCGCTCTCCGGCCTGGGCGGCGACGAGCTATTCGGCGGCTACCCCTCGTTCCGCGACCTGCCCCGCCTGGACCGCCTGCTCCCATTCTGGCGCCGGGTGCCCGCGGGCCTGCGCCGCCGCGTCGTCGCCTTCCTGCGCGACCGGCCGGACACCCGCTCCCGCAAGCTGGCCGATTTCCTCGCGCACGCGCGCGACCTGCACGAGCTGGCCGCGCTGCAACGCCGCGTCCTCCCCGAGACGGTCCGGCTGGCCCTCCTTTCGCCCGACGTCCGCGCCCAGACCCAGCGCCTCGGGCCCAGACACCCCATGCTCGACGATTTCGCCTTCGAGCTGATCGGGGCCGACCCGTTCCAGGTGATCAGCGCCTGGGAACTGCGCACCTACATGGCCGACGTGCTGCTGCGCGACAGCGACGTGTTCAGCATGGCGCACTCGCTGGAGCTGCGCGTGCCCTTCGTCGATCGGGTGCTGCTCGAATGGCTCTGGCCGCAACGGGCCTGGTTCAAATACGACCCGCGCCAGCAGAAGAAGGCGCTGGCCGATGCGACGGCCGACCTCGTGCCCGCCGCCATCCGGCAGCGGCGCAAGCAGGGTTTCGCCCTGCCCTTCTCCCGCTGGATGCTCGCCGAACTCGCGCCTTTCCTGGAGGAGACTTTTTCGCCCGTCTCGCTCTCGGGCTGCCCCTGGCTGCAGCCGGCCGAGGCCGCCGCCGTCTGGCACGAGTTCAAGGCCGGCCGCGACCCCCGCGCCTGGTCGCGGGTCTGGACCTTGGCCGTGTTGATCAACTTCGCCAACCGCAATTCGTGAAACGCCAAATCTCAGGCTCCAAACGCCAAACAATTCCGAAACCCGTGCACGGGCAGGATTCGATTTTTGCCTTTGGTGGTTATTTGGCCTTTGGCGTTTGGATTTTGAGATTTTCACTGCCGACCTCGTGTTCGTCCCCCACAGCATGAACTATCTGCTGCTGTCCCCCGAGATGTTCCTCGCCGAAGGTGGCATCGCCCGCATCATGCGCCTTTACCTGAAGGCGCTGGGCGAAACCGCCGGACCGGCCGGCCGCGTCGACTCGCTGGTCCTGAACGACCGGGCCGAACGCGACGGGCGGCTGGGTCGCTACACCAACGAGCGGCTCGGCGAACACCTCGGCTGCGGCCGCTCCAAGCTGCGGTTCATCGGGCAGGCCATCCGCCTCGGCCGCCGCGCGGACATTTTGGTCTGCGGACACCTGCACCATCTCGCGATCGCGCACCTGGCCGCGCTGTTCAATCCGCGGCTGAAATACTACCTCGTCGCCCATGGCATCGAGGTCTGGCGGCCCTACAGTCTGCTGGAAAAACGTGCCCTGTCCGGCGCCAGCCGCATCCTGGCGGTCAGCGAATACACCCGGCACCAGCTCCTGCGCTTTCATCCCGGCCTGGACCCGGCGCGGGTCGTTGTCGTCCCCAACACCCTCGACCCTTATTTCTCGGCCCGCGACGGCGTCGTTCCCTCCGCCATCCCCGTCGCCGGGCCGCGCCTGCTCACGGTCTCGCGGCTGCTGTCAACCGACACCTACAAGGGGGTCGACACGCTGATCGAGGCGATGCCGCGGGTGCGCCGGGAATTCCCCCTCGCCCGCCTGCGCGTGATCGGCACCGGCGACGATGCCCCGCGCCTGCAGGCGCTGGCGGCGCGTCTGGGCGTCACCGGCGCCGTGGATTTCCTCGGCGCGGTCAGCGACGAGTTGCTGCGCGCCGAATACGCCGCCTGCGACCTCTTCGCCCTGCCCAGTCGCAAGGAGGGCTTCGGCCTGGTCTACCTCGAGGCCATGACCTACGGCAAACCCTGCCTCGGCGCCCGCGCCGGCGGCGCACCCGAGGTCATCAATGACACGGTCGGGGCGCTCGCCGAATACGGCAACATCGCGGACATCGCCGCCGCCGTGGCCGACCTGATGCGGCACCCGCGCGATTCGGAGATTGTGCGCCGGCACGCCGACTCCTTTGCTTTCCCCGCCTTCGTCCGCCGCCTGGCCGTCGCCCTTTCCTGAGCATGGTTAAACCCGAAACATCCGAACTCGTCCTTGAGGCCGGCCGCGCCAGCCGCCACTACTGGGCGGACCTCTGGCGCTTCCGCGAGCTGCTCGGGTTCCTCGCCTGGCGCGACATCAAGGTCCGCTACAAGCAGACCACGCTCGGCGTCCTGTGGGCGCTCATCCAGCCGGCCGTCACACTCGCGGTGTTCACCTTCATCTTCGGCAAGCTCGCCGGCATGCCTGCGGGGAACGCGCCCTACCCGCTGCTCGTGCTCTGCGGCCTGCTGCCGTGGCAGCTGTTCGCGGCGGCGTTTTCCAACGCCAGCGGCAGCCTCGTGGCCAACACCCACCTCATCTCCAAGGTCTACTTTCCCCGCCTGATCGTGCCGCTCTCCTCCGTGGCGGTGGCATTGATCGACTTTACCGTCGTGCTGGGGTTGCTCGCGGCCATGTGCCTCTGGTGGCAGTTCCTGCCCGACTGGCGGATCATTTTCGTGCCGCTGTTCATCCTGCTGACGCTGGTCACGGCCATCGGGACCGGGCTCTGGCTCACGGCCCTCACCGTCAAATACCGCGACTTCCGCTTCGTCGTGCCGTTCCTGCTGCAGGTCGGCCTGTTTCTGTCGCCGGTCGGCTTCAGCTCGACCAACCTGCCCAACTGGCGGTTCGTATACTCGCTCAACCCGATGGTCGGCGCCATCGACGGCTTCCGCTGGTGCCTGCTGCGCGGCGAGCCGGCGCTCGACCCCGTCAACCTCGCCACCTCGGTGGGCATGGCGCTGCTGCTGCTCGCCTCGGGGCTCTGGTATTTCCGCCGCACGGAGCGCACCTTTGCCGACATCATTTGAGCCATGAAACTGGGTCAGGTTATCATCGTAGTTGAAGCCCTCAACCGGGCGGAAGTGCGCTACCTGATCGTCGGCGGTCTGGCCGTCAACGCCCACGGGTTTGTGCGCTATACAAATGATCTGGATCTGGTCATCGGGCTCGATCCGGACAACATCCGCCGAGGATTGGATGTGTTGGCCAGCATCGGCTACCGGCCGCGGATACCTGTCACGAGCACGCAATTCGCCGACGCCGGTCTCCGCGAGCGATGGCGGGTCGAAAAGGGCATGGTGGTGCTGAACCTGTGGAGCGACCAACAGCGCGAGTCTCCTATTGATGTCTTTGTTCAGGAACCGTTCGATTTTACCCAAGAGCTTGCGACGGCACAACGCATCCCGCTCGGCGAGGGATTGGATGCCCCGTTTGTTTCCCTCTCCACATTGCTGCGCATGAAGCAAACTGCCGGGCGGCCCCAGGATTTGCAGGACATCGCTGAACTAAAACGCATCGAGGAACTCCGTCGTGAAGTTTGAGCCTTGGCATTACGGCACTTGGGAAGGCGCCCGCGACGCCCGCCGCGAGACGGACATGCAGCGCAGCCTCGCCGAGATAATTCTGCTGCTGGAAGACATGGAGCAACTGGCGGTGCGTTTGCACCGCCAGCGGCGTCAAGCCGGACTGCCCGTGGACCCGAAAATCGCCCTCCTGCTGGACGAGCCGCTGGTGGCCGAGGACCAGGCTCCCTACGCGGCCCGCCCAACGCCACCCACCCCATGAGCCAGCCCGTCATCTCCGTCGCCGGCCTCGGCAAGCGCTACTACCTCACCCACCAGGAGCGCTCCGACACGCTGCGCGACTCGCTCACCCAGGGCGTCCGCGGGTTGCTGCGGCGGTTCACCTCCGCCGGGACCGCCGCCCCGGAGGGCGAGGAATTCTGGGCCCTGCGGGATGTCACCTTCGATGTCCGGCAAGGCGACGTGGTCGGCATGATCGGTCGCAACGGCGCCGGCAAGTCCACGCTGCTGAAGATCCTCTCGCGCATCACCGAGCCGACGACGGGCCGCGCCACCATCCGCGGCCGCGTGGCCAGCCTGCTCGAGGTCGGCACCGGTTTCCACCCGGAGTTGTCCGGCCGGGAGAACATCTACCTCAACGGCGCCATCCTCGGCATGTCCCGGGCGGAGATCACCCGCAAGTTTGACGAGATCGTCGCCTTCGCCGAGGTGGAGCGTTTCCTCGACACGCAGGTGAAGCACTACTCCAGCGGCATGTATGTGCGCCTCGCCTTCTCGGTCGCCGCGCACCTCGAGCCCGAGATCCTCATCGTCGACGAGGTGCTGGCGGTGGGCGACGCCCAGTTCCAGAAGAAATGCCTGGGTAAAATGGACGAGGTGGCCCGCAACTTCGGCCGGACAGTGATTTTCGTGAGCCACAACATGGATGCCGTCATGCAGCTCTGCTCCTCCGCCGTCCTGCTACAGGGCGGGCAAGTCGCGGCCACCGGGAAGGCCGGCGAGATCATCCACCGCTACCTTTCCGCCCACCAAGCCCAGCAAAACTACACCGCGCCCGACGACAAGCGCTTCGGCATCCTCGGCGTCGTGACGCAGATCCCGGGCCCGCAGTCGGCCGACCTTGTCTTCCAGATCAGGTTTGCCACCGGCGCACCGTTGAAGCTCCCCACGCTGGGGATCGTAGTCTACTCGGCGAACGACATGCCGCTCTTCGGCTCGAATACGATCTACCACCCCTGGCTGCAAGAGGCCCGTTTCGGCGCCACCGGCGAGGCCACGCTCACGATCCGTAACGTCCCGCTCTGGACCGGCACCTACCACGTCTCGTTCTGGCTGTCCGATGGCAGCATCCCGATCGACCACCTGCCCGAGGCTGTGACCCTGGAGATCGTCAGCGCCCACCTACCGGCCAACGCCTCTCCGGCAAAGGACATCGGCTACGTCCACGTGCGCGGCGAGTGGAACCCCCGCCCGTGAGCAATCCTGCCCCCTCATCCGATTCTGCCGCACCTGCAGCCCTGCTCCGGCCGCACCTGCATCCGGCAACACCCGATCCCGACTACCTCGTCTTGAGCGACCTCCGGAACTACCTGGAGCAATTCCGCACGGTCGGACCGCTGCAGGTGCTTGACTACGGTGCGGGCAATTCGCCCTACCGCTCGCTTTTTCCCCACGCCAACTACAAGCGCGCCGATTGTATCGCGTATGCCGGGCTCGACTACATGACAGACGAAGACGGTCGCGTGCCCGAGGTCGCCGAGAAATTCGACCTCGTGCTTTCCACCCAAGTGGCCGAGCACCTCGCGAACCCGGTCTGCTACTTCGGCGAGGCCTTCCGCCTGCTTAAACCCGGTGGGCGCCTCATTGTCACCACCCATGGCGTCTGGGAGGACCATGGAGCGCCCTATGATTTCCAGCGCTGGACCGCGGTCGGCCTCGCGCGCGACCTGGCCAAGGCCGGCTTCACCCGCATCGAAACCGCCAAGCTCACCGCCGGTCGCCGCGCCTACCTGTTTCTTTTCCTTCACGCCCTCGGCGAAACAGGCGCCTCGACTTCCCGCCTCTCGCAACTGGCCCGCCGCTGGCTCCCATGGGTGCGCCTGCGCGAATTCCTGCACCGCTGGGCCGACCGGCGCTGGCCGCAATACCGCGTCGTCCAACTCGGCGGCGATCACCAGGCGGGGCCGCCCTTCTACATCGTCGTCGCCGCGGTGGCAGTCCGCCCGGCGCTGCAATAAGCCTCATTTCCCGCATGCCCGAACGCCTTGAACCCATCAATCACGCCGACTGGCGCCAGTTTGGCCACCAACATATCCAGCGCTACCGATTCGCTTTGGAGCGAATCGAGGGCTCGCGCGTGCTCGACCTAGCGTGCGGCGTCGGCTACGGCAGCTACGTCTTATCTCAGGCGTCGGACCGCGACGTCATCGGACTCGACCTCGATCCCGCCGCGATCGCTTACGGCCACGCCCACTACGAACGCCCGGGCCTGCGGCTGCTGAACGGCGATGCGCTGAAGTGGCGGAACGACGGCGCACCCTTTGATACGATCGTCTCGTTCGAGACCATCGAGCACCTGCCCGACCCGGTCGCCTTCGTCGCGCATGCCGCCAGCCTACTGAAACCGGGCGGTCTGTTTCTCGTCAGCGCGCCGAATACCCTCCAGTTCAAGCAGGCCCCCGAGCCGATCGAGAACGAATTCCACCTCAACGAGCCCGATTACGCGACGCTGTGCGCGTGGCTGCAGCCCCATTTCACCATCGAGGCGGAGTGGGAGCAGTCGCCGGTCATGCCGCCGGGACTCGAAAATATCAGCGGGCTGAGCCACGAGGCCGGGCTCCTGCACAGCCGCTGGTGGCTGCGCGCCGCGAATCGGCTGGAGGGCGGCCTGCGCACCCTGCTCGGGCGGAATCGTCCACCGCGCAAACCGCCACTCCGGACACCCGTCCTCATCACCACGGATATTTTTCCGCTTCTGCCGGAGCGTCGCGCCGCCTGCGAGGTTTTCCTGCTCGTCTGCCGCCGCCGCGCCGGCTGATTGCCTCTCGTGTCCATCTCGCCCCCATCCGCCAACGCG
>JAQSDJ010000316.1 GCA_029945855.1 Lacunisphaera sp. | reverse complement strand
AAACAGCTCACTCTGGGAGCGGATGTCTATGTCCACTGAATCGAGGCAATCTCAAATTGCCGCGGTTTTGTCGCCTCATGGGGCGCGCATTAGGCCGCCGAAGCCGCCCGCAGGCTTCGGCCTCCGCATCAGTCCCGCACAATTTTCCATGAGCCCCCGTAATCCGGGCCCTCACGAACAAGGACTCCATGTTCCCGCAGCTTGCGAACATGATCTTCGATTTTGCGTGATGAAATACCGATCTTGGTCGAAAGGGTCTTGGCGGATATCTGTGGATTCCCGGCAATGGCGCGAAGGATTCGGAGTTGTGTTTTTGTAAAATCCCCTCTGAAAAGCATCGAATCGTCTCCGACCCTCTCTCCGACCTTCTCTCCGACCCTCTCTCCGACCCCAGCCCTGATCTTTGTCGGTCTTGCCATCACTGGCGCCGGCCGCTTGACCACCACGCGGAAGAGGAGCGCATCGACATCGTTGACCAGCTCGACTTGCGGAAACTCGTGGACGACCCGAAGGATACCCGTCCCAATGCCCCGGTAAGGCAGCAGCCCCTTCGTGGCAAACGAAGTCAGGAGTGGATTGCGGATAAATGAGGCTCCTTGCCGGATGTTTTCGACCGTCAAGCCGCCCGGCAGCACGCCAGGGCTGATAATTTCAACGCGATCGTCGAAGAGAAAAAGACGGATTGGCGCATCGATCAGATAGTCCCGGTGCAGGAGCGCATTGCACAGTAGCTCTTCGAAAACCGTCTCCTGAATTTCCAGCACGCCTTGGGTGTTCACGCTCCGCCCAGATTGCACCTTGCGGAGATTTCGCCGCAAGAATTCGAAGGCTCCCTGAAAAAGTTGCGGCAAGCGGCCCTCGTAATCCTCGCTGTCGATATACTTCGTTCCCGCCGGATCATAGACGGCTATGCCTGCGCGCTTGCGCGTAGCGAAAATGTGTCAATGCTTTACATCATGAGCAGCGCTTCCTCGGTCTCGATTGATTTCCCTCCGGAACTTCTTCTGGAGGTGCATGCCAGTCCCGAAGAGTTTGCGGGGTTGGTAAAGGAAACCACGGCGCTAGCCCTTTTCCAACAGGGCCGGATATCTTCCGGGCTGGCCGCCAAGTGGCTGGGGCAGCCGCGGGTGGGGTTTTTGTTCAAGGCCATGCAACAGGGCGCCAGGCTGCTCGATCAGGGGCAGACGGACTTTGAACGAGAATCGTCGCTGTCGTGACCGTCTATTCGAACACCACGCCCTTGCTCGCCTTTTGCGCCTTGGAGCGCCTGGAGATACTGCCGGCCATCTACGGCCGGCTTTTTCTCGCCGACACTGTGATCCGGGAATGTGCCGTTGGTGGACCGATTCCGGTTCCGGATTTCAGGGCCCTGCCTTGGATCCAGGTGCTGAGTGCACCCTCCATTCCGGATGCCCGTTTCTTCACGCTGGATGCCGGTGAACGGGATACGGCTGTCCCTGGCCTTGGCCGGGAAAGCCGATCTGGTGCTGATTGACGAGCGCCTGGGCCGCAATCTCGCGGAATACCACGGATTGAAAGTGATCGGCACTTTGGGAACATTGTTGAAGGCCAGACGGAGCGGATTGATTGGCAGTTTCCTTGATGAAGTTCGCCGTCTGCAAAGTCTCGGGTTCTGGTATCACGATCCTTTGATTCAGCGTCTTGCCCGTTTGGCCGGCGAGTAAAAGGCAAAGGGCGGAGGGCGCGCCGATGTGGCGTCTCCACGACAGGCTCGGGACCTTGACTTGATGGCATCTGTTGGCATCAATCCGGGCATGGTCAAGGCGTCCACGATTTCCAACCAGCAGTTGCACGCCGTGGCGGTGGCCATCGCGTCGCGGTGTGCCGTGGAGCGGGTCGTGTTGTTTGGCTCACGTGCCCACAACACCGCTACCGATGACAGTGATGTCGATCTGGCGGTGGTTTTGCCCAAGGGGGCGGATGTGCGGGCCAGTTTACGGGTGATCCAGCGAGCGCTGTGGCCCCGGCCGTTTCCGGTCGATGTGGTGCCGATTTCCTCCGAAGCGTGGCATCATCGGCGCGGCCACCTGGTCCGGGAATCGCCGATCACGGCATCACCCTCTACGAGCATGCCTCCTGATTTGGCGGAGGCATCCCGCTGGCTGGCTTATGCCATGGAGGATCTTGAGCATGGCAAGCTGGGCGCAGCCTCATTTCCGCGTTCGGCCGCGTGGAGTTTCCAGCAAGCGGCGGAAAAAGCCCTGAAAGCGCTGATCCTCGCATCTGGTTGAGCCGGTGCCGAAGGTCCATGATCTGGCCTACTTGCTGCAACTGCTCGAAACGAAATTCCCGTCCGGGGGGGAGTTGCTGGATTCGGTCATGACGCTGTCCGAGATTTCCACTGCTTCGCGCTATCCGGCCGATTTGCCGGAAATCACCGCCGGGGATTGCCTTGGATTTCAGGATGCGGCGGCGATCATCGTGTCATGGTGCAGGCTCCAGTTGGACAGTTTGACTTGAATGGTGAACGGGGGACCGACCAAGGCGGTTTTAACCACGAAGGGACACGAAGGGACACGAAGCGGGGGAGGCGGACGGCGGACGGCATACGGCGGACGGCTGATGCCGCATTGACCGCAGCCAGCAGGTGGCTCATAAGACATCTCATGCAAGCCATGTCACCAAACCGGTCTGCCGAAATGACTGAATCCCTCGCGACTTTGCGCGGCCTGCGTCCGGAACTGATGCGCCAGGGGGTTGGGCGGCTCTGGCTTTTTGGTTCACGGGCAAGGCAAAACGCCCGGCCGGGCAGCGACTGGGACCTTCTGGTGGAATTCACCAAGCCACCCGGACTGGAGGTTTACATGAACCTGAAATTTTTGTTGGAGGAAAAACTGGGTGGGCGGGTCGACTTGGTCTCGCGTGCGGCCTGCAAACCCCGGTTTCTTGCAGCCATCAAGGACGAACTGCTCGATGTCGCGTAGTCCACAATTGCGCCTCGAAGACATCATCGAGGCCTGTGCATTGGTGGCGGAATACATTCACGGCCACGATGCCGCAAGTTTTGCGGAAGATAACAAGACGAGCGATGCGGTGATCCGGCAATTCGAGATCATCGGAGAAGCGGTCAAGGATCTGCCGGAAGCAATGCGGGGGCGTGAACCGCAGATGCCTTGGCGGCAGATTGCGGGGTTTCGCGATGTGCTGGCGCATAGTTATTTCGCGGTGGAGACCTCGATTGTCTGGGACGCGGCCAGCAATCGTGCCCCGGCCTTGCGTCTGGCCTGCCAGCGGCTGCTCGGGCGGGCATCGGACTGACCGTCGGGAACGGGTTCACGATGCTCAATCCCGGCGCGTTGATCCTTGAACTCGAAAGACTTCGGGCTGAATACGCGGCGATTCAGGTCAACGACAACAAGTTCGGCCGCACCTTTGAGGTTGCCGGGGTGCTGCGGGGCCCGTTCGGAGCGGGCCTGCGGGTGAAAACGATCTGGATGACTGAGCACTTGTCAGGCGTCACAAAGTTCGTCACCTAGATTCCCATTGAGATCCTCCGGCCATGAAATTCCCCCTGTATTCTGACCTAGCCTTGACGCGTGACCTGCCGGAACATCGGCTGCGGCGCGGTGACTTGGTGCGGCTGGTGGAGCACCATGTCGCGCCTGATGGCGAGGAGGGCTATTCCGCCGAGGTGCTGGGCGCCAAAGGACAAACCTTGGCGGTTATCGCGGTTGCAGCCGGCGCACTGGAAGAGTTGCGGGAGGATGAGGTTTTGAGCGTTCGCGCACTGGCGGGCTGATCGCGTAAAGCGGCGTGCGCGGCTGATGGCAAGGGCGCAAGGCACACCGTTGTTGCGTTCTCGCAACCCGGTGTCGGTCCACAATTCTCACTTCGTGAAATTGAGGCCGAGGGACCGACCAAGGCGGGTTTAACCACGAAGGGACACGAAGTGCGGACCACGGGAGGGCGGACGGCGGACGGCATACAGCGGACGGCTGATGCCGCATTGACCGCAGCCAGCAGGTGGCTCATAAGACATCTCATGCAAGCCATGGCTGTGGCGTTCGATGTCGGCGCCCACCAAATACGTGCCGCGCTATTGGAAGGCGGTCCGGCTGGTGCCGCTGATGATCCGCTACGGCGCAAAGGCGCCGGTAGGCGAAGGTCCATCCGAATAACCCTGCCTTGCGTAGGCCAGCGTGCTTGCACGCGCTGCATTTCCCTCGGAGCGCGACCAAGGTCGCTGGCCCACCCCGAACCAGGTAGGAGATATTCGGATAGGTTCTAAGGCCGCCCCACGACAGGCTGAGATTTGCGATGCAAATCAGAGGACGGGGGTAAGCCGAGGTGGACTTTTGGTAACAATTGTTTACAGATTTATCCAATGAAGGTAACTTTGG
Source organism: Lacunisphaera sp. (assembly GCA_029945855.1). Lineage (GTDB taxonomy): Bacteria > Verrucomicrobiota > Verrucomicrobiia > Opitutales > Opitutaceae > Lacunisphaera. Next base: position 2,635 of record JAQSDJ010000316.1, on the reverse strand, counting down.
AAATACCTGAGGAAACGTTTGCCAGCCTGCGGCGTTCGCCGGCTGAGTTTGGTGCAGAGATGCGTCTGGCGGCGGCGGTGAAATGGTTCGAGCTGGGACGGATATCGCAGGCCAAAGCGGCGGAGGTCGCCGCACTCTCGCGGGCCGAGTTTATCGCGGCATTACAGGGCTTTGGCGTTTCCCCGGTCCAATTGCGCCCCGGGGATTTGGCCGCTGAGCTGCGACCATGAGTGTTTGGGTAGTCAACGCCTCCCCGTTAATCCTTCTGGGCAAAATCAATCAACTGCCCCTTTTGGCGAAGCTGGCCGGACAAGTGGTGATACCCCATGAGGTGGTGATTGAGATCAACGCCGGCCCGAGGGACGATCCAGCGCGACGTTGGTTGGATAAGGATGGCCGGTCGTTCGCGGCCAAGTCCATGCCCTTTGATCTTAGGGTGGTGGCATGGGATCTGGGCACTGGGCGAACCTGATGCAGTGTGCCTGCTCGATGACCGGGCCGCCCGCGATTGCGCCCAATTTTTCGGCGCGCAGGTCAAAGGAACGGTAGGAGTGCTGTTGCTCGCAAAGAAAGCAGGGTTAATCCCGGCGGTTCAAACCGAGATCGACGCCCTGCTTCGCTCGGGGGCTTTGTTGAGCGATGTGGTGGTCCGCGAGGCGCTCCGTTTGGCTGATGAAATTTGAGAGCAATACATGGACGCATGGCGCGGCTCAGGGTGGTTTGCGCAGCCAATCAGAGGACAGGCGTCCGGCGGGCGGCGTAGACGCCGAAATCTGAAAGCTGAAACCTGAAGCCTGGGTTTTCGATATAGAGTTTGCAGGTTGGGGATTGAGGGTTCGGCTTCGCCCGCCGGAGGTGCGCCCAATGACCGTAAGCGTATGAGTTAGGTGGGCTAACACCGGACGCAATTTGACGGCGCCATCCGCCTGCGGCAGTCCGGCCAGGACGACATCACCTACCACCATATTCGGCGTTGGGTTCGCGCACCATATCCAGCCGATATTCGGGCTCGTCCGGGGCATAGGCCCGGTTCAGGCCGAACAAGGCAAGCTGTCGCCAATGTTCCCCGAATGCCGGGTCGTCATTTTCATTCTCCGGCAAAACCGTCACCAGCAGGCGGGCGTTTTTGGCGAGCGGGAAGGCTTCTTCCAGCCTGATGTGCTCGCCATCAAACCTGGCGGACAGGGAGATGGTTTTCATAGGGGCAGGATTGCGCTTTCCGCTCCGCCGGTAATCGGGAAATGAGGGGGCGCGTTCCGCGCTCAGTTAAGGATTAGGTGAGCCCGGATATTTCACACTCATGAAGAGAGATTTCAGAGAAATATCCGTCGGCCCCCTGGGCGGAGCGACTTGGTCGCGGCTATCTTCCGGGCTGGCCGCCAAGTGGCTGGGGCAGCCGCGGGTCGGATTTTTGTTCAAGGCCATGCAACAGGGCGCCAGGCTGCTCGATCAGGGGCAGACGGACTTTGAACGAGAATCGTCGCTGTCGTGATCGTCTATTCGAACACCACTCCCTTGCTCGCCTTTTGCGCCTTGGAGCGCGCTTCGGTCGGTCATCGTTCAGTGGCTGTCCGGCGGAGTGCCCCCGCCAAATGAACAACGGCCACTGAAAAATATCAAAGGGGGAACCGGTAGGCGGCGATGATCTTGCGGGAGATCTCGCGCCGTCGGACCGGGCCGACGCTGCCATAGTGACCCGTGATCGCGTCCGGGGCGATCTGATAGAAATGTCCGCAGCTGAAGAGAGTAGCCCGATCGAGTCCCTCGGCGCCGTTGAGCACGGTTTGATGGGGGCGCACGGGCTGCCCGGGCTGGCGGGTGCTACCGTAGAGCACGTTGATGCGCGGGGCGGAGGCGCACACCTCGTCAGCAGAAATTACGAGCGCCGGGTGTGCGTCGCGGTCGGCCGGGTTGATGCGGACTTTGACCACATCCCACTGCTGGAGGGGCAGGCTCATGGTTTGTCCGGGCCGGCGTTGGAACTGCGGGCCATGAGGGCGTATTCCCACTTGTCGAGCTTGAGGGAACCGGGGGCAGGGTAGACGATGGGCTCGACGGAGGGCACGGTCTTCGCCGGACGGAGAAACAGTCCGCCATCGCGTTCCTCGATTTCCAACTTGGCCCGGGTTTTGAGCCGGAGCCGGCGGCGCATGGGGGCGGGCAGAACGATCTGGCCTTTGCTGGAGAGGGTGAGCTGCATGGCTTACTTTTTCCTACGTGGCAAAGCTTGTCAAGCAACCGGGCGGCCGCGGGGGCGGCGGGCGCGCCGTCGGGGCGGCGGGGGGGGAGCTGGGGGAGAAAGCTGAAAGCTGTGGGAGAGAAAGCTGAAAGCTGAAACCTGAAAGCTGAGGGGGCTACAGACGAAACTTGAAACCTGAGACCTGAATCCTGAGGATGGCTGAAGGCTGAAGGAGCCCCCGGCGACAATTAGACCCCGACACGCCCTCGGCCTTCAGCGGTCGTTGGGATCTGGCAGCTACCACACCAGTTGTCCTTGGCGGTGAAATAAACCGCCCGGCGCGAAGCAGTCCGGGCGGATTCATGCCATTCGAGCTGCCCCACCCAGGCGGCGGTTGGTCAGTTGCGCGGAGCATTGATCGATGCCTGGAGGGCGGTGAGTCGCGCCACGATCTCC
>JAQSDJ010000315.1 GCA_029945855.1 Lacunisphaera sp. | reverse complement strand
ACTAAACACCATCAAAGCCGCCTGAATTGGTGTCCATTTTTTCGAGGCAAGCCCACATAAGGCACAAAAGGCTCAAAATTACCCGACCCATTTTTGCGTTTTTTGCGCTTTTTGTGGCCAATCAATCCGTGCCCATCCGTGCCGTCCGTGGCTAAAACTCACCTTGCCTGACTCCCCTTCCCCGCTATGTTCCCGCCATGAGCACCGTGCAGGAAATCGAGTCCGCCATCGACCGGCTCAGCGACGACCAAGTCGCCGAGCTGCGGGCCTGGCTGTTTGACCGCGACATCGCCCGCGACGCGGCCAACGGCTCCCTGGACACACTCGCCGACGAAGCCCTGCGGGAGACCCGCGCCTGACAGTTCCGGATTGTTCGATAAACACGCCCTGCCGTTTTTGTGATTTTTGTGCTTATTGTGGCCAATGCCTCAGAAGTTTCTGGATCGGCGACCACCGCGGATACGAGCGCCTGATCCGCGAATTCTCGAAAGGTTAGTCCCTGCGACGGCTGGTCCATTCGTGTGGATTCGTGGTTAAAACCAATCCCGGTCCCAAACCCCATGTCACTTAATAGGTGACATTCAGCTTTGCGTCTCTGCGTCCCCGCCACCCGGGAAATGTGTAACGTATTATATTACACTTTTCCGCAGGGGTGATCGATCCGGGCGCCCTCCGGGCAGGAACGGTCACAGCACGAATTGGCCAAGCGAAATTTGCCGCGACTTCGCCGCCGGCTGGCCGTCCTCTTCCATTAGTGCCGATTAGTGAAGATTAGCGGTTAACCGGTCCGGAATCTTCGCGCCTGGCGGGTGAACGGAGGAACGCCCTCAGACTTCCGCGGATTCCCCGGCGGGCGCGGACGGGTTCGCCCCGGCCGCCGGCGGACCGGACTCGAACGCGAGGATGTCGCCGGGCTGGCATTCGAGGGCCTGGCACAGCTGCTCCAGCGTGCTGAAACGGATGGCCTTGGCGCGGCCCGTCTTCAGGACGGACAGATTCTGCGGCGTGATCCCGACCTTCTCGGCGAGCGTGTTCAGGCGCATTTTCCGCCGGGCCAGCATGAGGTCCACATTGACGATGATAGGCATGGGAGTGGTCCGTTAAACCGTCAGGTCGTTCTCTTCGCGCAGCGCGGCCGCCATCTCGGCAAACCACGAGATCCCGATGATCACCGCCCCGATGATCACGGCGTCGGCGTTCACGTTGACCGTCCGATGGGTCGAGGATACGAGCATCAGCGGCAGAAAGGCGCCGGCCAGCTTGACCAGGCCCAGCAGCACACACGTGATGCCGAACTGCCGGATCTGCCGGGCTGAATCCAGCGTGAAGATCTCCCCGCGGGAATAGTTGCCCATCAACCGGCGGAGGTGAAACAGGCCCTTGGCCAGCCCGGCCGCCATGGCCACCACGATCGCGGCGAGGAACAGGCGGGCGGTCAGCACCAGTTCGGCCGGCAGATAGGTCTGCCCGTCGAACCTGATGTGCGCCGTCCAGCCGGCAAGAATCGACACCGTGGCCGCGACTGCGATCACCGTGACCGGGATAAAAAGGACCGTGAAAAGGGTCCGCAGGATGCGACTGACTCGCTCGATCTTTCGAAGCTTCAATTCATTTTCGGAGTTCATATTGGTTGGGGGTTACGGGGCGGACCTTGAGTCGAAAAGCGTGTTAGTCAATATTAATGTAACGATAAACGATATATTATTATTGATACTTAGTTGTGTCCTTCCCGCCCATTGGCACCCGCGGGCGGGGTCGACCGCTCTCCAGTCCAAACTGGAGCCACGGCGACCTCGCCGTGGTTCCCCCAGTCAACGCCCAAGCCGGAGCAAGCTCCGGGGTATTGGACCCAAAAGAAAAAGGCGCGGCCCCGGGCCGCGCCTTGCAACTAAAACTTGAACGTCGGTCATGCCCTCGCCGCAATGCGCCGCTGGCGGCGCCAGGCGGCGAGACCCAGCGCCAGCACGCCGGCGATGGCCGCGTAGGTCGACGGCTCCGGCACGGCCGTCAGGTTCGTGCCCGAGAGGTTGTCGAGCGTGGCCTCCCCGGTGCCGATCACGGGACCGACACCCGTGGCACCGCCGTCATAGCCCGAATTAGCCATCAGGTGGATGCTAAATGTGTCAGACCCGGTCATGCCCCAGGTGTTGGCGGCCGCCGTGAGCGTGCCGATCGCGGTGAACGAGTAGCCGCCGGCCGCGCCGTCGGCATCGAACCCGGCCGTCAGCACCTGGGTGGTGGCGTTGTAGGAAATCTGCACGGCGGTGGCCGTGGCGGCGGACACCGTCGTCTGCGCGTAGCGGTTCGCGTCGTCGGTCGCCGACCCCGGGGCGAAGACTGCGGTGCGGATGTCCCGCGAACGCACGTTGGCGGCGTCCTGATACAGGTTGGATTGGATCATGAAGGCGTTGAAGTTGGGGGCATTCGAAGCCACGCCCGGAGTCACGCCGGTCGTTGTCACCATGAGGCCGAGATTGATGAACTGCTCGATGCCCGAGCTGAAGATGTTGGCGGGGATCGCGTAGTTTACATCGATCTGGACAGACCAGTCGCTGCTGTATGAACCCACCGCGCCGTTGTATTTCATATAGGCGAACTCGCTGTCCGCCGGCGAATCCACCGTGAAATCGGCCACCCCACCGGTGATGTCGAAGGTGCCGCTGCTGCCTACGAGGTGGGTGGAGGTTCCCCAGCCGCTGGCGGTGGAAAAATCAGTGAGCAGGGTCTGGGCCTTGAGGGTCAAAGCGGACGTCAGGAACGCCGCGAGGAGGACTAATCTGATGGGGGTTTTCATGCGTGGAGGAGGGTGTCAGAGAACGGTCGAGATAACTATCTGGAGTCAGCCCACAGGCAAGGGCGCTTTCCGGGGGGAATTCGGCCCCCACCTTCCTACCCGGCGCGTCTTCGGATATGATGTCTTGGTTTTCAGGTTTCAGCTTTCAGGTCTCCTCCTCTTGGCCGCGACGGCCTCCTCCCGTTTCCCGGGATTGCTCAAACACGGCCGGATCCTCCATGGTGGTGCGATGCCGCCCGCCCCGCCCTCCCCGACCGTTCCGCCGGCCTGGCGCCGCTGGCTGCTGGTGGCGCTGATCGTGGCGGCGGGCTGCGCCGTCTACGGGCCGGCCCTGCGCGGCGGCTGGATCTGGGACGACCGCATCGACCTTCCCGACAACCCCGTCATCCGCGCACCTGGCGGACTGGTGCAGATCTGGACCGAGCCGGGGCGGCTGCTCGATTTCTACCCGCTCAAGCACTCGCTCCAATGGCTGCAGTGGCGCCTGTGGGAAAACAACACCCTCGGCTACCACCTGACCAACCTCGGCCTGCACCTCGCCGCCGCCTTGCTCTTCTGGCGCGTCCTCGGCCGCCTCGGCCTGCGCCACGGCTGGCTCGGCGCCCTGCTTTTCACCGTCCACCCGCTCTGCGTCGAATCCGTGGCCTGGATCGTCGAGCTCAAGAACACCCTCTCGCTGCCGCCGCTGCTGCTGGCCGTCGACGCCTTCCTGCGCCACGCCGACACCGGCCGGCGGCGCGACCTCGGCGCGGCGTGGGCCTGGTTCCTCGTCAGCCTCCTCTGCAAGACGGGCGGGATCATGCTGCCCTTCTTCCTCGTGCTGCTGCTGTGGTGGCGGCGCGGCCGCGTCGGCGCCGCCGAACTCCGGACCACCGCGCCCTTCTTCACGCTGTCGCTCGCGCTCGGGCTCGTGACCGTCTGGTTCCAGACCTACCGCGCCCAGGCGGGCGAGGACCTCGCGGCCCTCGAGCCGCTGTCGCGCCTGGCCCTGGCCGGCCAGTCCATCGTCTTCTATCTGCAGAAATCGCTCTGGCCCGCGGGCCTGATGCCGCTCTACCCGCAATGGCCCGTGACGCCCGCGTCGCTGCTGGCATGGTGGCCGTGGCCGGCCGGGCTCGCCGCGCTGGCCTGGGCCTGGCACCGCCGCGCGACGTGGGGTCGCCACGCCCTGCTCGGCGGCGGCTGGTTTTTGCTGCACCTGCTGCCGTTCGTCGGGCTGACGACGATCTCGTTCATGCGCTTCACCTGGGTGATGGACCACCTCGCCTACCTCCCGCTCCTCGGCGTGCTCGGCCTGGTTGTCGCCGGCCTCGAGGCGTTGCTCGCGCGCCTGCCCGCCGCGCATCAGCGACTCGCGCTCGCCGGCGCCGCCGCCCTCTGCCTCGTGCCCGCGACCGTCGCGCGGAGCCACGCCGCCATCTTCCGCAGCGAGGAGGCGTTCTGGTCCGCCGCGGTGCAAAGCAACCCGCGGGCGTGGTTCGCCCACTATAATCTCGCCGTCGTGCTCCGCCAGCGTGGTGATGTGGCCGGCGCCGGAGATCACTTCGCCGCGGCGCTGGCCGTCAACCCCGGTGACGCGTTCACGCACCACGCCTTCGCCCAGCTCCTCGCCGACGCCGGCCGCGCCCCCGAGGCGGAGCATCACCTGCGTGAGACCCTGCGGCTCGACCCGCGCTCGGCCGTGGCGCACCACGATCTCGGCGCCCTGCTGCAGGCCATCGGCCGGCCGGCCGACGCGCTGGCCGGATATCGCGAGGCGCTGCGCCTGCAACCCGGCTACGCCATTGCCGAGAACAGTCTCGGCCTCGCCCTGTGCGACCTCGGCCGCTTCGACGAGGCCGCCGCGCGGTTCGAAGCCGCGCTGCGCCTCAACCCCGGATACGCCGAGGCGCACGCCAACCTCGGCAACCTCCACCTGCAGGCCGGCCGCCGCGACGAGGCGCTGGCCCATTACCGCGAGGCCGTGCGCCTGCTGCCCGGCGCGCCGGAGCTCCACCTCAACCTCGCCAACGTCCTCCAGGACGCCGGCCGCCACGCCGAAGCCGCCGCCGGCTACGAGCAGGCGCTCCAGCTCCGGCCGGACCTCGCCGTCGCCCACCACCGTCTCGCCCTGTCCCTCGCCGCCCTCGGCCAGCCCGACCGCGCCCGCGCGCACCTCGAAGCCGCGCAACGCCTCGAAAATCCCCCGCGCTGAGTCCCCGGATATTTGTAACGTAATACGTTACAAACATCCGTTTCCGGCATCAACCGATCCTCCGCGGAAGAGCGCGGATGATTCAGATTGTTCCGCGACCAGCCGTGCCCTCCGTGGAACATCACCCCCTCAAGCCTTGGCCACAACGGAGCCGCGCCCGGCATCCCGCGGTTGAACTGTCAGAGACTCAAAAACCTCACGCGTCCAGGTCGACCACGCCGGTGGCGTGGCAGAGCGCGTGCAGCACGCGGAACTCGACGCTGTCCTTGTCGTGGGCGCCGGGAGTTACCTTGAAGCCCTCGGTCAGCGCGTGCAGGGCGCCGCTGTAGGTGTCGGACTTGGCGGACAGCGGGATCCGCTCCAGGGCCCGCGGCCCCGATTGCAGGAACGTCACGGCCGCGCTGAAGGTCTGGGTGCGCTCGCCGGGGCCTGCCGCCAGCCGCCGCACGGTGATTTCCATCCGCCCCTCGGGCGAGTCGAACTTGAAGGGCATGTGCGGCAGTTTGATTTCCATTCGGAAAGAGTATCGTTGATCCGGCGAATAAGCAATCGTCGCGCTTACGGGTTACGCCCCATGGTTTCCGCCCTCCCTCTGGTCTACCGTCGGGCTCCGTTATTCCCCTCAACCCGCTCCCACAATGAAATCCAGCACCAAGAACCAGGCCACCGGCACCGCCAAGTCCATCTCCGGCAAAGTCAAGGCCGCCGCCGGCAAGCTCGTCGGCAATCCCCGTCTCGAAGCCCGGGGCCAGGCCGAGCAGGCCGAGGGCGCCGTCCAGAAAAAACTCGGACAGGTCCAGCGCGTGCTGGACAAGTAAGCCGCGCCGCGGAACCGCCGCGGACATCCCTTCCGCCCGACGCAATCGGCCCGCGGGGCCCCGGCGCCGCCCTCGCGCGGGTAGCGCATCTCTTGCCGGTCCATTAAGCCGGCGACTACCCGCCGGCCGGCGGCATTCCCCGCTCAGGCACCGGGGAAAACGCCCGATTGGACCAACATGCTCGAATGGACCACCACGCTGGAGACCGGCAACCCCGGCATCGACCGCCAGCACCGGGATATTTTCACCAAGCTCAACGGGATCGGGGCGGCCATCCGCGACGGGGCCGACAAGGAGTGCCTGATCCGGTTGATCACCGCGCTGCTTGACCACGCCTACATCCATTTCCACCAGGAGGAGCAGGCCATGAGCTGCTCCCGCTGCCCCTTTCATGGCGCCAATTGCGACGCCACCGGGAGTTCATCCTGCGGCTGCGCGGCTGGCTCGCCGTGATCATGACGGGTCACGCCCCGGCCGCCCTGCTCCACGAGATCCACGCGGAGTCCTGCCGCTGGATCAAGCAACACATCGAGCAGGTGGACATCGGGCTGCGGCATGTGCCTGGCCACGGGATCGAGCCGGTCCCGGCCGGCTGAGGCGGACCGCGCGTGGTGCACACGCAAGCGCCCCCACCCGCCGCTATCTTGCCAGGAACGTGGCCGCCTCGAGCTTGAAGTAGCGGTTCCAGGCACGGCTGCCGGCGAGGTCGTCGAGGTCGCGCGCCGCCACGGCGGCCAGATCAGCCCGGGCGGCCGCGGTCTCGCCCGTCTGCGCGTAGAAATACTTGCCCCGGCCCCAGCGCGGGAGCGTCCGATGGCCGCCCCGCGCCACGGCGAGGTCGAAATATTCCCGCGCCCGCACCCGGTCGCCGCCTCGCGCCGCCGGCAGCGCGAGGTGGTAGATGCCCCACGAAAACGTGCTCGTGTATTCCTCCCACGCGGGGTCGATGGCGTCCATCCGCTGCAGCATCGGCTTTGTGCCCTCCAACAACCGGACGCTGATGATGCGGCCGAACAGCCCGAGACAGTCGCGAAAGACGTAGAATACGCCCGTGACCCAGAAATTCATCGCGCCCATCTCGCGGGGCCCGAGCGCGGCCGCGGCGGCCCAGGGTTTCTGCCCCTGCTGCACGCGGCGGAGAAACTCCGGGTTGGTCGCCATCGCCCTTTCGCAATCCTGCAGGGCCGCGACGTAGCACGTCAGCCGGTCCTTGGCGCGCCGCCGGTAGGCCGCACCCTCAAGCAGCCGGAGGCTGGCCAGCT
>JAQSDJ010000314.1 GCA_029945855.1 Lacunisphaera sp. | reverse complement strand
ATCATCACATGCGGCGATTTCAGCATGACGTCGCGGGCGAGATTGATGGGGTTCCTGATGTGGTGGACGCCGGCGATGGCGCCCGCGGCGAGCGTGCGGCCGTCCATGATGGCGGCGTCGAGCTCGCAGAGGCCGTCGGCATTGAACACGGCGCCCTGGCCGGCGTTGAAGAGCGGGGAATCCTCCAGCAGGTTGACGACGGTCGTGACCGCCTCGAGCGCGGGGCCGCCGCGCTCGAGCACGGCGTAACCGGCCTCGACGGCCTCGGCGAGCTTCGCGCGGTATTCCGCCTCGCGCTCCGGCTTCAGCTCGGCGCGGAGGATGACGCCCGCGCCGCCGTGGAGGACAAGGCCGAAGCGCGGCGCGGCCGGCGCGGCCAGCAAGGCAGCCGGGAGGAAAAGAAGAAGGGCGAATCGTTTCATGGGCAGTTGAAACCAAGGAGGGCCGCGGTTCAGATCCCGGTGAACAGCTCGTCCATGCTGCATTTCAGCCCGGGGAGGTGCGGATCGGTCAGGGGGTGGTGATGGGCGAGGATGTCAAACAAGGTGAAGCCGAATTCGCCGCAGCCGTAGACCTCGACGTTGAGGTAGCGCGGATCGACCATCCAGAGGCGCGTCAGGCGCAGATCGGCCCAGAATTGCTTCTTGATGACCGTGTCCAGATGGTGGTCGCCCGGCAGCAGCACCTCGGCCACGAGGTAGAGCTGGGCGCTGCCGGTCACCCCGGGATCATCGCGGACAATCGCGAGATCCGGCCGGAGCCGGGTGTGCTCGTCCAGCACGAGTTCGGAGCGCGGCGGCAGCAGGGACAGGGCGGAATTCAGCGGCAGCCAGCGGCGCACCTGCGAGTGCAGCCGCGCGACCAGCAGCTCATGATCGGCCGAGGGCGGGCGACGGTGGACGGCCTCGCCCTGGATCAGCTCCTCGTAGGCCTCGCTCATGGGTCAGGGGCTGCGGGGTTTGGGCGGGGGGAAGGTCAGGCGGCCCACCAGGGCGACGAGGCGGTCGGCGAGGAGGGCATCCTCCTTCTCGGCCGGCTGCTTGTAGGTGCTGCGCTGGGTGGCCCGCTCGGCCAGCTCGGTGCTGAGGATGTAGATGTGGCGGTTGCGGACGAAGAGCATGGTGCCCCGCTTGGCCGTGACCGGATCGATGGGCGGCGCGGTGAGCACGTAGTTCTTGTCCTCGAAGAACGACCCGCCCGGCAGCAGGGAGTAGGCGATCAGCGCGCCGTCCTGCAGTTCGGGCAGGTAGCGGGCGCTCTCGATCTTCGAGCCCGGGAATCGCCGCTGGAAGTCGGGGAGGACAAATTCCGTGAAGAAATACAGCAGGTAGTCGCGCCGGCCGCGGGTATCGAGCTCCCATTTCTGCGCGGCGTCTTGGGCGAAGCAGGCGATGCTGAGGTGGACGTTGTAGTTGTCGTGGAAGGTGACGACGTTTTCGGTGTCGCTGACCGTGCCGCCGAGTTCCGGCAGGACGAGCACGGGGACCTTGAATTCCCCTGTGGCCGAAACATAGGTGTCGCCCTCGATCTTCCCGGCGAGGCCGGGACCTTGGGCGGACAGGACGACGGCGCCCCAGAAGAAGCAGGCGGCGAGGGCCGGGAACAGGCGGGAGTGCATCGGAAGGGATTTAACTAATCCGGCCGCCGGAGAATTTCAAGCCGGCACCCTGGGTGCGCAGCGAGCCCTCAGACCTGCAGTTGGCGCCAGAGTGCCACGGGGATCTGCTCCGGCCGGGCGGATGCGCCGAGGCCGGCGGCGGTCAGCACCGCGATCCACGCCGCGCCGCCATCAGGCAGCTTGTGGCGGAGCAGGCCGCCGATCTGCTTGCGTCGTTGTTGAAAGCAGGCGCGGATGAGGATTTTCGTCGCCGCGGCAAAAACATAGGGGTCCGGCCGCCGGGTGAGGTGCAGCAGGTAGGACTCGATGTCCGGCTGCGGGAAGAAGCAGGACGAGTCGACCTTGTGGCCCGGCGCGACCGCGTAGGCGGACTGCAGGAAGATGGAGATGGCCCCGAAGGTCTTGGAGCCCGGCTGGGCCACGTAGCGCTGCGCGGCCTCCTGTTGCAGCATGAGCACCATGCGCTCGGGCAGCGGCCCCGACAGCACCCCGTCTAGCCAGGGCGTGGCGATCGCGTAAGGCAGGTTGGCGACGATCTTGAAGGAGGCGGACCGGTCCGGCGGCAATCCCGCCAGCGGCTCGTCCACCGCGTCGCCCTCGAGCAAATGGAGCCGCGGCTGATCCTTCGCCAGCGATTCGGTGAGGTGCGCATGCAGGTTGCGGTCCTTTTCGACCGCCCAGACCTCGGCCCCGGCCGCGAGCAGGGCGGCGGTCAGCGTGCCCAGGCCCGGCCCGATCTCCACGACGGTGTCGCCGGCCTGCACCTGGGCGAGTTCGAGGGATTTACGCACGATGTTGCCGTCGACGAGGAAATTCTGGCCGAGAAACCGCTTGGGCTCGTGGCCGAGCCGGGCGAGAAGTTCGCGGGTGGAAGTGGGGGTCAATGCCATGATGTCGCGCTGCGGTGGTGGTGCCGTCGGTCGGCGCCCGTTCTGGAATGGCCAGCCTGACGGGCGCCGTCAAGCGGCGCCCCTACAGACTGGAAATCAGCGCGCACCCTGAAACTCCGCGATCAACGCCGCGGGGTCGGCGGCCTTCATGAGCGCCTCGCCCACCAGCACGGCGTGCGCGCCGCAGGCGCGGGCCCGAGCGGCGTCCGCGGCGGTGGCGATGCCGCTCTCGCTCACGGCGACGACCCCCTTGGGGAAAAGCGGGATCAGGCTTTCGCTCAGCGCGAGGTCGGTCTTGAACACGGCGAGGTCGCGGTTGTTCACGCCGATGATCTTCGCGCCGTGGCCCACGGCCCGCTGGAGTTCCTCCGGCTTGTGGATCTCATACAGGACATCGAGCCCGGCCGCGGTGGCGGCGTGCTGCAGGGCGGCGATCTCATCATCCCCCAGGGCCCGGACGATGATCAGAATGGCGCTGGCCCCGGCTTGGCGGGCCTGCAGCACCTGGATCGGATGCACCATGAAATCCTTGCGGAGACAGGGCAGGGGAGGCCCCGACCGGGCAAATTCGCCCGTGACGTCGCGGAGGTCGGCCAGGGTGCCGCCGAAGTATTTCGTGTCGGTCAGGACGGACAGGGCGCTGGCGCCGGCCGCGCGGTAGCGCAGGGCCTGCGCAACGGCGGACACGCTTTCCTTGATGGCCCCGGCCGAGGGCGAGCGGCGCTTGATCTCGGCGATGACCGCGAGCTTGCCATCCGGACGGCGCAGGGCCTGCAGGAACGAGGGCGGCGGGGGCAGGGCCGCATGGAGCTCCGCCAATTCCTCGGGGAAGACCGGGCGCAGCAACGGCGCGATCTCGCGGCGTTTGTCCGCCATGATTTCCGTAAGTTTGTCCATGCAGGGTTGCACGGAACACACGGAAGTCCGGGAAGACAAAGCCGAAAATGGCCGGATTTATTTCCGTGTGTTCCACGGGCTCCGCGGGCAATTTGGCGGCATGTCAGCCATCGAAGACCTCCGCCGCACCATGGCCCGCCTCCGCGCCCCGGACGGCTGTCCGTGGGACCAGGCGCAGACCCACCAGACGCTCGCGCGCTGCCTGATCGACGAGGTCAGCGAGCTGCTCGACACGATCGACCGCCAGGATCTCCCGCACATGCGGGAGGAGCTGGGCGACGTGCTGATCCAGATCGTCTTTCACGCCCAGCTGGCGGAGGAGCGCGGCGATTTCAACTTCGACGACGTGGCCCGCGAGATCAACGAGAAGCTCATCCGCCGGCATCCGCACGTCTTTGGCGACCACGGGAAGCTCGGCACGGCGGACGAGGTCATCACGAAGTGGGAGCAGATCAAGGCGCAGGAAAAGAAGAACGGTCCGGCCCAGAGCGGCTTGTTCAAGCCGATGCCGCCGCGCCTGCCGGCGCTGATGTTCGCCGAGGCGGTGGTGAAGCAGATCGAAAAGAAAGCGCTGCCCGCCGGTGACGTGCTGCACGGGGACCGCATCGCCCGGCTGGCCAACGACCTGACGGAGGAAACCGCCGGCCGGCGGCTGTTCGAGCTGGCCGCCGCCTGTCGCCTGGGCGGCATCGATCCGGAATCCGCCCTGCGCAAGGAATGCGACCGGGTGATGCGGGAGGTGGAGGCCCAGGTAGCGGCGGTTGCCCCCAACCGCCCGTGAGCGTGGGCCGTTGAGGGCAACGGCCCCTACCATGAACCGATCCAAACAGGATGAAGCGTTGCCCGCGGAAATAATCCGCGACTGGCTGCAGCCGTTCCTCGACCATCTGCGCAAGGAACGGCGCTACTCCGTCTACACGGCCCGCAACTACCGCCAGGCCTTCGCCGATTTTTTCGCCTGGCTGCAAGGGAGCCGTCGCGGCGAGGGCGGCTTCGACGTGCTGACCGCGCGTGACGTGCGCGACTTCGTCATCGAGGCCCAGCGGCGCTTCGACCGCCGCACCCTGCACAACCACGTATCCGGCCTGCGCGCGTTCTACCGCTATTGGATGCAGCGCGGCCGGCTGGAGCGAAATCCCTTCTCCGGCGCCGCGCTGCCGAAGCTCGAGAAGAAGCTGCCGAAATTCCTGACCGAGTCCCAGATGACGGCCTTGCTCGGCGGACCGCAGAAGCTGCTCGAGAACGAATCCTTGGACGCCTTCGGCGCGTGGCGCGACCGCCTCGTGCTCGAGCTGCTCTATGGCGGCGGCCTGCGCGTGAGCGAACTCGTCGCGCTGGACTACGGCGCGCTGGACTTTGCCAGCGGCAGCGCGCGGGTGGTGGGCAAGGGCCGCAAGGAACGCATCTGCCCGCTGGGCCGGACGGCGATGGCCGTGGCGAAGAAGTTTCGCGACGAGTTCGCCCGGAACACCGGGCGGCATGATCCGGTGCTCGTGTCGGTCCGGCATGAACGGATCACCATTGGTGCCGTGCAACGGCTCGTGAAGAAGTATCTCGCCCTCGCTGAGCTGCCGATGGATCTCTCGCCGCACAAGATCCGTCATTCCTATGCCACGCATCTGCTCAATTCAGGTGCCGATCTCCGGGCGGTGCAGGAGTTGCTTGGGCATGCGAACCTGACCACGACGCAGGTTTACACGCACACAAGCGTGGCCCGATTGAAGGAAATATACGCCAAGGCGCATCCCAGGGCGTAAATTCAGGCCAGCCGTTTACGGTGCTGATTGGTAATCAGCGCGAAACGAAACTCGTGACATACGTGAACTGAGGCTGGACATGGTTATTAAAGTGGGTAAAAATACCTATTAGCAATAGGTAGTGTTTCGGTATTTATGTAGGTTATCACCCAATCAACCAATATAGCTGAGCCCGAGAATCTCTTCAGACGAGTTCAGTTTCAACCACGAGGATTCACCATGCCGCTCAATACCGAATCAGACAACGAACGCAGGGTGGTCATTGTCGATGATCACGCCATGATCGTGGAAGTCATCAGCGAGATTTTGGGCAAGCTGCCCGGGTTTAAAGTCGTCGGGCATGCGGCCACCTGCCGCGAAGCCGAGGCGGTCTGTCAAGGCACGAAGCCCGATTTTGTCATCCTCGACGTCGGGCTGCCCGATGCCTCCGGTCTGGAAGCGTTCCGGAAGATCAAAGTCCTGCTGCCGAAGGTGCGTGTGCTCATCATTTCCGGGAATCTGAACGACTGGCTGATCAAGAAGGCGCTGGTGGCCGGAGTGGACGGGATCATCAGCAAGGCCTCGGCGACTTCGGAATTGCGCACCGCCATCCTGAACGTGAGCGCCGGGCGGAGCTACCTGTGCAACCAGACGAGCGAATGTGTCCGCCACATGGTGCGGGCCCCGGCGGTCCCGCCGGTGCCGAAACCGCGGTTGAGCAAGCGCGAGCACACCGTGCTGCGCCACATCGCCACCGGGCTGAGTTCGCGGGAGATCGCGGCGAAGCTCGGGCTGAGCCCTTACACGGTGAATAATTTCCGCTCGAAGCTGTTCAAGAAAACCGGCCTGCACCGCGCCGCGCAGCTTTCGCTCTACGCCGCCCGCATCGGCCTGATCAAGGATCCCCTGGGTTCGGCGCATCCAGGTTGGTAACTGGCAGTCGCGGACTGGGCCATGCTTTCGCGCTAAGGCCCATTGGCACCAGTGCGCGTGGGGTGAGGGAAGCGGTCGCCCATGGGTATCTCCAGTTCGGGTTGTGCCTGATTGAGTCGCCGTCACCGGGGACATCACCGGGAAGCGAACTCGGGCGCACTTCGCCCAACACGGTATTTTCCTCCCCGACCATTGACACAAATTAGCTAAGTTGGCTCTAGGCATATACCTCATTTTAAGCGTCTAACACATTATTTTATAGATATATAGGGATTTTGTCTCACAAGTGAGACCCAATGGATGTTGTGTTGCAGCGAGGTCCGAAAACACGCGTGGTGATCATCGAAGATCACCACATGCTCAGCGAATTGCTGACGAGCGTCGTCGACTCGCTGAAAGGCTTTCGGGTGGTGGGCGCGGCCTCGGCTGCGGCGGACGCGCTGACCCTCTGCGAGCGCGAGCAGCCTGACCTGATCATTCTGGACCTGGTGTTGTCCGACACCTTCGACCTCAAGCTGCTCGACCGGCTCAGCCGGTTGTGCCCCGGTTCGCGTGTGGTGATCTACTCCGGCAACCTGACATCCGACATCATCAAGCAGGTGCTGGCGGCCGGCACCTACAGCCTGATCAGCAAGAGCGTCACCCTGCAGGAATTTCGAGCGGCCCTCCTGGCGGTGGTCGCGGGGCAGACCCACTTCAGCCCGGATGTGTCGGGCCTGATCAAGGGCCTCGTGGTCAATCCCTCGTCGTCCGGTCGCTCCGGCCAGTCCAGCCTGACCCGTCGGGAG
Organism: Lacunisphaera sp.; assembly: GCA_029945855.1. Classification (GTDB taxonomy): domain Bacteria; phylum Verrucomicrobiota; class Verrucomicrobiia; order Opitutales; family Opitutaceae; genus Lacunisphaera. The sequence continues at coordinate 342 of JAQSDJ010000314.1, read as the reverse complement.
GAGACCGTGTTGTATTATCTGGCCCAAGGCCTCAGCTCCAAGGAAATCGCCCTCACGCTGGGCGTGAGCGTCTACACCGTCGCGAACCATCGCAGCCGGCTGATGAAAAAGACCGGCCTGCACCGGGCCGCGCAACTGTCCCTCTATGCCGTCCGCCGCGGCCTGCTCGGCAATGCCGCGCCGCCGTCGGTCCACGGCCTCTGACATGCCCTCCCGTCACACCGCTTCCGCCCGTCCGCCTCCGCCGCTGCTCCCGGTCACCGCCGCGCAGGCGGAGGCCCAATTGCCGGAGGTGCAGCGGCTGGCCATGCAGGGTGAGCTCGCCGCCACGGCGGTCCACGA
>JAQSDJ010000313.1:5761-7225 GCA_029945855.1 Lacunisphaera sp. | reverse complement strand
AAAAACAGGGAAGTGCAGTTGTCGTCAGGGTCCAGCGATGACTGTCGCTGGGGGCGCAGCGCCCAATGACGGTCCATACCCCTCCGCTGGCATTCCTTGCTTTCTGTATTTTAGTCAGCCACCCCAACCCAAGCTATAAACAGACCTGTATGAAAACCCCTAAGAAACTATTGATAACCAGCCTGGCGATTATGTGCGTCGGGATTGTTTCGTCCCGCATGTGGGCACAAACCACCACGCCTCCTTCCACCCTGGAAAATCCGGCCAAGGACGATACGGAAGCTCCGACGGGAGAGACGATCACCTTGGATGCGTTTGTCGTCACCGGCACGCAGATCCGCGGCGTCGATCCGGTCGGCACGAACCTCTTCGCCATGGACAAGCTCGCGGTGACAATGAAGGGAGCTTCCTCCTCCAACGATCTGCTGGCGACGATCCCGCAGCTCAACACCATGTTTAATACGGTTCCCGTCGCCCTGGGGGGCCTCGGTGGCGCGATCGTTCGGCCGAATCTCCGTAATCTTAACCCGAACAACGGCGGTAACACCACGCTGGTCCTGATGGACTCCCACCGCTTGGTCGGCCAGGGTTTCACGACGACCAGCCCAGACGCTTCCATCATCCCGCCTGGTTTCATCCAACGAGTTGAAGTCGTGCCGGATGGCGGTTCCGCCATTTATGGTTCTGATGCGGTGGGTGGTGTCATCAACTTCATTACCCGCAAGAAATTTGAGGGCACCGAGATTTCGGCCCACTACGGCTTTGCGAAGGGCTATCAGGCATGGGACGCCAATTTGACCACAGGTCTGAACTGGGCCAAAGGTAATGCTGTCTTAGCCTATAATTACTCGACCCACGACGCTATTCTCAATTCCGATCGCGAGTATACGAATCCAGATCGTCGCGATGTGGGAGGTTCGGATCTGCGCCCCGGCGGGGGTGGGGGAGGTAATATCAAGGTGACGACAGTCGTTTTTGTTCCGTCGCCGCACCTCGAGGACAACTACTATAACCTGCAGGGCCAGCCGCTAACCGGGCCGGTGCCATACGACAACTACAGCAATAGCATGATTCCGGAGGAGCGGCGGCAAAGTCTGTTTCTCAGTCTATCCCAGAAACTCACTGAGAAAGTCAGTTTCTCCACGACCGCCTATTGGTCCAACCGCAAACAAAATGGATTTTTCGCCGCGCCGCGATTGATCACCAGTATTCCCGCTAACTCGCCCCTCCTGCCGCCCCTGCAAGGATTTGTCTATGCGGTCAACTTTGAGTCGAACTACACTTCGATCTTCGGTCTGTCGCGAAAGAATCCGTCAGAATACAGCTCGATGGGCGTCTCGCCTGAATTTACCGTGAAATTAGGGGACGAATGGCAGGTGCGCGTCCCGCTCAACTATGGCCGCAGCGAATCCCTGGAGCATCAATATGGGCTAAATCAAGACGCGCAGACGACGGCGATCGCGA
>JAQSDJ010000313.1:0-5751 GCA_029945855.1 Lacunisphaera sp. | reverse complement strand
TAACATTCCCGCGACATCTCCAGCCACAGTCGCTGCACTCCTAAACTACGAGAACTACTCACAAGCGACCCAGAAACTCGTGAGCGGTGGAGCGATTGCGGACGGCCCACTCTTTGCCTTGCCGGGCGGTTCCCTGCGCACAGCGGTAGGGGTGGACTATTCTCGTGAGGAAATTAGCGCCCATGTCGCCAACGGGCGCATCGGAGCAGATGAGAATGCCGTAAGGGCGGATGGCTCACGCAATACAAAGTCAGTCTTTGCCGAACTCAGCGCCCCGATCGTTGGACAGAGAAACAGCATGCCAGGCATCAAATCGCTCAAGGTTTCCCTCTCTGCTCGCTATGACAAATACAGTGACTTCGGGGCGACGACCAACCCCAAAGCGGGATTCACCTATCAGCCCATAAGCAGCTTAACGCTGCGGGCAAACTATGGCAAGGCCTACAATGCACCCAGCCTGGCTGACACAGTCGGTGCCGTGGACTCGCGCGTGACCAATCCCTACGCGGCGTTTGGCGGGTTCAGAACCATTGCGGTTCGTCCCGGTGATCCGGCCGCCTCTTCAAACCGACCGACCATTGTGGTCGCCGGCGGCAACCCCGGCCTGAAACCGCAGAAGGCTGACACCTGGTCAGCGGGTGCCGATTGGGACGTGAAATTTGTGAAGGGTCTGACCTTAAGCGCGACCTATTACTCAATCGTATTCAAGGACCAGATTGCGGTCATCCCATTCTATCAACCGGTCATCTACAGCGGTGCGTTCGATGATAAATACATCATCAATCCGACGATTGCCCAATTCCGGGCGTTCACCAACAATCTCCGGCTGGACGGCAGTTTCACCCTGCAGCAGCTCTATGGGCCGAATCTCGATGGCGTCGGTGGCAACGCGCCTTACCTTTTGGCCGACGGTCGGCGGAACAACTTGGGCACGCTCGATACCAACGGTTTGGATTTCGCCGCCCGCTACTTCCACTCAACTTCCTTTGGCAATATTCACGGTAACATCGGCGGCAACTATGTCCTCAAACGAGTGTCGCAAGCCCTCCCCGGAACCGCCTGGATCGACGAGCGGCTCACCCAGGGACGGTTTTCCTATTCCGCAACCGCCGGTGTTGTCGTGAAAAGGCTTACCGCCGACGCGACCGCCAATGTCACGCCCGGGTATCATATCGACGGTTTTGCGCAGGACTGGGTGAAGAAGTTCTATACATTCGACCTTTTCTTTGCCTACGACCTCAGCAACAAGCGCGCGACCTCACCGCATTGGAATTCGAACCTCTCCGTCACGCTGAACATCAAAAATGTTCTCGATAAAGATCCCATCCGGGTGCCTAACGGTGGATACAACGGCGGCACGCTTGGACGCTATGCCCACCTAGGCGTCACGAAGAAATTCTAATGCCATAGGATTTGGATACGAGCTTCGGCGGGTCGAGACTCGCCGAAGCTTTTTTCTGAGCCAGATGAAACCAATCAACAGCCATTTGATCTTGTTAATGCTGGCTTGGGTTGGCGTCGCCGCGGCGACGGCGCCGTCCGGGCCGATCGACCGTCGCGCGCTGGTGACCCGGCACAACATCGCGTGGGATGACCTCCGCGGGCAGATTCCGCTTGGCAACGGCGAATTCTGCTTCAACGCGGATGGGACGGGACTCCAGACCTTCGGTGGCAACACCATGTCCCATTGGGGCTGGCATTCGTTTCCGCTGCCGGCGGGGGTAACGCCGGACCAGATTCCGGCCACCGGCACCTTCCAAAAAGGCCGGGTCACCGGGCCGGATGTTGCGCCCAAGGAGGCCAATGCCGCGGCCATCCGCCGGTGGATGGGCGACAATCCGCATTCCTTCAATCTAGGCCGGTTGCGATTGGTCAAATCCGGCGGCGTGGCGTTGGTTCCCGAGGATATTCAAGGACTGGCCCGGACGTTCGACCTGTGGTCCGGCACGCAAACGTCGGCCTTCACGATCGGGGGCCAGCCGGTGCGTGTGGTGACCTGCGTGCACCCGGAGCTGGACCAGGTCGCGGTGCGGATCGAGTCGACGCTGGTCGCTCGCGGGGAAATCGAGGTGGCCCTGGATTTCTCCTACCCGGGACTGCGCAATGGTCCTTGGATCGGCGATTTCTCACGGACGGAGGGCAACCGCACCACGATGTCGCGCCCCCCCGGCCGCCGGGCTGACTTCCGGCGCGAGGTCGATGCCTTTACCTATTACGCCGCCTTGACCTGGGGCGCCGGCTGCGACTTGCAGACTCCCGCCGCTCCGGAGAACGGGGTGTGGCGCCTGGTGGCGGAAAGCGGGGCAACGAGTATCGAGGTCACCTGCGCGTTTTCCACCGCGCCCGCTGCACCGAACCTCCCCGGTTATGAACCCACCCGCCAGGCCAGCTCGGCCCACTGGGTGCATTTTTGGTCGACGGGTGGCGCCATCGATCTCTCGGGGAGCACCGATCCGCGTTGGCGGGAACTGGAGCGGCGCATCGTGCTTTCGCAATATCTCACGGCCGTGCAATCCGCCGGCAGCTACCCGCCGGCCGAGACCGGTCTGATGGGCATCGACCTTTGGCGCGGGCAATTCCACATGGAGATGGTGTGGTGGCATCTCGCGCACTTCGCCCTCTGGGACCGATGGGCGCTGGCCGACCGGGCGCTGGAATGCTATCAACGCTTCCTGCCGACAGCACAGGCCTTGGCCGGACAACTCGGCTACAAGGGCTTCAAGTGGCCCAAAGCCACGGGGCCCGAAGGACGCAGTGCCCCTTGGGTCTGGGACCAGATGCTGCTCTGGCGGCAGCCGCATCCGATTTTCTTTGCCGAACTCGACTATCGCCTTCACCCCACCCGGGCGACACTCGAAAAATGGGACGTGATCGTCCAAGGGACGGCTGAACATATGGCCGACTACCCGGTGCGTGACGAACAGACCGGGATCTACCATCTCGATCCCGTGATGCCGCCCAGCGAACAGGGCAAGACCAGTGACACGGTCTTCGACCTGGCCTATTGGCGCTGGGGTCTCGATCAGGCGCAAATCTGGCGCGAGCGGATGGGCCTTGCCCGCGAGCCGCGTTGGGATGAAGTCCGTCGTCATCTGGCGCCGCTGCCGGTGGCGGAGGGGGTATTTGTTCACTCCGCCGAATGGCAGGACACTTCCTACACCAAGCGGGCCTACGAGCATCCGGATCCCATCGGTGTTTTCGGGATGCTGCCTTCGCTGGAGGGAGTCGATCGCGCCACCGCGCATCGCACCCTGCTCAAGGTATGGACTACCTGGAACTGGAAACGGTGTTGGGGCTGGGATTTTCCGTGGGTGGCGATGGCTGCCGCCCGCTTGGGTGAGCCCAAGCTCGCGGTTGACGCCTTGCTCATGGAAGCAGGCACCAAGAACAACTACGATCAACGCGGCGTCTGCACCGGCGGCCCTTGTCCCTACCTGCCGGGCAACGGCGGGCTGCTCTACGCCGCGGCCATGATGGCCGCCGGCTGGGACGGCGCACCATCGAAACACGCGCCGGGGTTCCCCGACGACGGCACCTGGACGGTGCGTTGGGAGGGTCTCAAGCCCGCACCCTAAGATCCCCCCATGCGAGGGCGCAGCTAAATCTGCAATAATTCGACAAATGACGCCGATCTTTAGGCGCCGGAAAAATCACCGCAAAACATGAAAATACATTCTGCATTGATCAGTATCTTGCTCGGGATCATTGGTGCCTGCGCCTTGAGCGCCGACGCGCCCGACGCGCCCGTTCCCGGCCGGAGAGAGCGGTCCTTTAACGAAGGCTGGAAGTTCTTTCGTGGCGATGTGGCCGGCGCTGATAATCCCGAATTTGAGGATGCGGCGTGGCGAGCGCTCGACTTGCCGCACGACTGGAGCATCGAAGATATTCCCGGCCCGCAAACCGAAACGCAGATTGGTCCGTTTCAAAAAGCAGCCCCCGGCGGCTTTTTGACGGGCAATACCGTCGGCGGGACAGGGTGGTATCGGAAACAATTCACCCTGAGCGCGAACGAGGCCGGCAGATTGGTCTCCGTGTTGTTCGAGGGCATCTGCAATGAAGCCCAGGTATGGATCAACGGAACGCACCTCGGATTCCACCCGAACGGGGCCACGTCATTCGCTTACGATCTGACTCCCTATCTTAGACCGGCCGGGCGGACGAATGTGTTGGCCATCAAGGTGACCAACAACGGGGACATCGGCATGAATGAAGCCAAGGCCAATCAGGGCAAGCAGTCCATGAACCCCATGAACCGGCCCGAGGGCCTGGGGTGGTCCACCAGCCGATGGTATACTGGCTCGGGCATTTATCGCAACGTGTGGCTGACGGTCACCGATCCACTCCATGTCGCCCAATGGGGCGTGCAGGTCACTACGCCCGTGGTGCAAAAGGATACCGCGACGGTTAATCTGATCATCTCCCTGGAAAACGATACCGGGCTTGAAAAAGACGCGACCGTGACGACCACGCTGACAGGCCCTGATGGTCGGGCGGTCGCCACCACGACAAGTGCCGCCAAGATCGCGGGCAGGAGCGGCACAGCGGTTTCGCAGGGCATGACGGTCGCAAACCCCAGCCTCTGGTCGCCGGACTCGCCTGCGCTTTACCAGGCAAAAGTGGAAGTGCGGATCGGCGGGACGGCGGTGGATAACTGCACGACGATCTTCGGGATCCGTTCCTTGAGCTATGACGCGGCCCATGGCATTCTGCTCAATGGACAATCGGTAAAGCTACGCGGCGGCAGTGTGCATGATAACAACGGGCTGCTGGGCGCGGCCTCGTTTGACCGGGCGGAGGAAAGAAGAATCGAGCTCCTAAAAGCGGCCGGCTTCAACGCGATCCGCACCGCCCATAATCCTCCTTCGCCGGCCCTGCTCGACGCCTGCGATCGGCTCGGCATGATGGTGATAGACGAGGCCTTCGACACCTGGGAGCGGGTGAAGGTTGCCCGGGACAATCATCTATACTTCAGGGACTGGTGGGAGCGGGACCTTACGTCGATCCTGTTGCGCGACCGCAATCACCCCAGCGTGATCATGTGGAGCATTGGCAACGAGATATTGGAGCGCTCCACGCCCGAAGGAATGATCATCAGGAAGAGGCTGATTGAGACGGTCCGGAAGCACGACACCACGCGCTTGATCAACGAGGCGGTGCCCTTCGACCTGACTTTCACCAAGGATGCCCCCACCTGGGAACAAGGCACGGCCCCCATATTTGAGCTGCTGGATATCGCCGGGTATAATTACACGTGGAATGAATGGCTGAAGGACCATGAAAAACATCCGGAACGGGTGATGATGTCCACGGAATCATATCCCAAGGACATGTTCGAGATCTGGAGTCTGGTGGAGCAGCACCCGTGGATCGTGGGCGATTTTGTGTGGACGAGCATGGACTATCTGGGCGAAGCCGGCATCGGCAGCAGTGCCCGCCAGGGAGAGAAGGCGAACTATGCCTTCGGATCCTATTCCCGGACCTGGCCCTGGACCAATGCCTGGTGCGGAGATATCGACATTCTGGGGGGGAAGAAACCGCAGTCCTTCTATCGGGACGTTGTGTGGCGGCGCAGTCAGATGGAAATCGCGGTAGCCATGCCGGATCCCGCCGGCCGGAAAGAAGTGATCACCGCCTGGGGGTGGCGCTCTGAATTGCCCAGTTGGACCTGGCCGGGTGAAGAAGGAAAGAAACTGCAGCAGAGCCGTCCCACAGCAGCGGATGAGCTGAGCGGAGAAAAGTGGCTCGGTTGAA
>JAQSDJ010000312.1:294-7420 GCA_029945855.1 Lacunisphaera sp. | reverse complement strand
GCGAGGGGCTCGGCGGTCAGATCGACATCAAGACCAAGAGTCCGTTCGACGCCGAGGGCCTGGCCGCCAGCTTCACGGCGCAGGGCCAGTATGCCGACCAGAGCGGCCAATCCAGCAGCAAGTTCAACGGCTATCTCTCGCAACGCTTCGGCGACGCCAGGCAATACGGCATTCTCATCGCGCCGACCTGGCAGGAGCGTAAGTTCGGCTCCTACAACTTCGAGACCGGCGGGTCCTGGGTCGCGCCCGCCGCCAACGGGACGGCGTTCTACACGCCCGGCGAGATCGGGTTCCGCGACTACGTGATCAACCGCGAGCGCACTGGTCTGACGGCGGCGTTCGAGGCCCGGCCCGACAGCGGGACCTCGTTCTATTTCCGCGGCGGCTACAACCGTTTCACCGACACCGAGAGCCGGCACCTGACCCTCTTCGATTTTGCCGAGGGCACGCTGAACACCGCCTCGGTCACCGCCGACTCCGCCACCTACACCGGACTCCGCCGCTACGCCCGCCGGCTCCGCATCCGCGAAAAAGACCAGGACGTCACCACCTTCAGCGTCGGCGGCGAAAAGCACCTCGGTGCCTGGACCATCGACGCGCAGGCCGGCTACACTGAGGGCAACGAGCAGCGCCCGGACGAACTGACCGCCCGCTTCCGCCGCAACACCCGCGATGCCAGCATCCGCTACGATGCCGACGGCCCCTATGTTTTCGGCGTCACCCAGCTGGCCGGCGCCAGCTTTCTCGAGCCGTCTTCGTATAACTTCCAACGGATCGACCTAGTCAACGAGACCGGTTCCGAGACCGAGTCCGACGCCGGGTTCAACGCCCGCTACGAGTTCGCCGCCGCCAATCCTTCCTATGTGAAGTTCGGTGCGCTCTTCCGCGCCAAGGAGAAGGAGTCCGAGGGCGAAGCGCTGGAACTCACCACCGCGCCGGCGGATTTCACCTTCGCCAATCTCGCCGAGCCCGCCAGCGACTATCCCTACCTGAAGGTGCCGCGCCTCAGCACCGCGGCCGTCCAGAAGGCCTTTTACGGCAACCGGTCGGCCTTCACCGGCGTCCGTCTGTTCGAGGACAGTGAATACGAGGATTTCTCCCTCACGGAGGACGTGCTCGCCGCCTACCTCATGGGCGGCACTACGATCGGCAAGCTCAACGTCATCGCCGGCGTCCGCATGGAACGCACCGAGTTCGAGACGACCGGCCGTGTCCTCGACCTCGTCAACGAGACCGCCACCTCCGCCACCGCGTCGCGCAACTACACCAACTGGCTCCCGGGCGTCTATTTCCGTTACGACGCCACGAAAAACCTCGTGCTCCGCGCCTCCTGGTCCAATTCGCTCGCCCGGCCCTCGTTCAGCGACACCGCCTTCCGTTCCCTCGTTAACAGCGACGACCTCGAGATCACCCGCGGCAACCCGAACCTCAAGGCCCTCGAGTCCGTCAACTGGGACGCCTCGGTCGAATATTACCTGCCTTCGCTCGGCGTGCTTTCCGCCGCGGTCTTCCACAAGCAGATCGAGAACTTCTCCTACGAGTTCAACGATCCGACGCCGTTCCTGGTCAACGGCGTCGCCTACGACCTCACGACCTACGCCAACGGCTCCGACGGCAAGATCACCGGCCTGGAACTCGCCTACTCGCAGCAGTTCCGCGCGCTGCCGGCGCCGTTCGACGGCCTCGGCTTCATGGCCAACGTCACCTTCCTTGACAGCAAGGCCACCTACCCGACGCGGCCCGGCGAGGACGTGCCCTTCATCGGCCAGTCCGACCAGGTCGGCAACCTCGGCCTGACCTACGAGAAGGCCGGCCTGCTGGTCCGCCTCGCGCTCAACTTCCGCTCCGAGCGTCTGCGCGAGGACGAACCCCTCGGCGGCAGCGCGCCGCAGGATCTCTACGTCGACGACTTCAAGCAGCTCGACCTCACGGTGCGCTACAAGCTGGCGCGCAACTGGGAGGTCTACACCGAAGTCCTCAACCTGACGGACGAACCCTTCCGGGTCTTCCTGAAGAGCGGCAACGGCCAGGGCAACCGCCTCGGCCAGGTCGAAGAATACGGCTGGAGCGCCAACTTCGGCGTGCGCTGGAAGCTCTGATCCGATTTGGTTTGGGTAACAACTAAGCCAGGCGGGCCGGGTGCCCGCCTGGCCCCTTTTCCCCTCTTTCCCATGCGATATCTCCTGCTGCTGGCTTTCGCCTTCCTCGCCGCCGCCGCGCAAGAAACCCCCGCGCCGTTCCGCCCCGATCTGCCGGCGGGCGCCGCCTACGCGCTCGACGCGCGCCGGCTCCACCCGACGCAGTTCTCCCATGGCTGGCGCGAGGTGATCCACAAGCGGGCCAAGATGGACGCCATGACGCCGGCGAAGCTGAAAGCCTACCTCATCGACAAGGACGTGCCCGTGGTCATCGGTCCCGGCGGCGTGCCCTACCTGACGGACGGCCACCACACGCTTCGCGCGCTTCTCGAGTCGGCCGCGCCCGACAAGACCGCCTACGGCCACATCCTCGCCAACTGGTCGGACCTGCCACCGGCGGAATTCTGGGCGCGCATGGAAGCGAACTACTACACTTACCTGCAGGACGCCGCCGGCTGGCCCCAGCCGCCCACGGCGTTGCCCGACAGCCTGCGCACCATGCAGCGTGATCCCTGGCGCGGCCTCGCCTGGGGCGTGATGGAGGCCAAGGGTTTCAATGAACGGAAGGGCGTGTTTTTCCAGGAATTCCGCTGGGCCGACTACTTCCGCGACAAAATCAAATGGGACGACGCGGACGACGACGCGTTCAAGGACGCCGTGAAGGCCGCCTGCGTCCTCGCGCAGTCGCCGGCCGCCGCCGGCCTGCCGGGCTACCGCGCGGATGCGGTGCAGCCCCGGGTCGTCACCCAGCCGGCGCCGCACGACACCGACGATCCCGCGATCTGGGTCAACCCGGCCGACCCGGCGAAAAGCCTCGTGGTCGGCACCGACAAGGATACGGACGGGGCGCTCTATGTCTACGACCTGACCGGGAAAATCGTGCAGGTGGTGCCGGGGCTGAAGCGGCCCAACAACGTGGACATTGTCCGCGGCCTCATGCTCGGCGGCCGGCTCACGGACATTGCCGTCACCACAGAGCGCGAGCGGCAGCGCCTGCGGGTCTTTCGGCTGCCGGACATGGCGGGCTTGGACAAAGGCGATCTGCTGGTCTTCAACGGCGACCAGGAGCGCGCCCCGATGGGCGTCGCGCTCTACCGGCGGCCGCGCGATGGGGCGATCTTCGCCATCGTCGGGGGCAAGTCCGGCCCGGCCGAGGGTTATCTTGCGCAATACCGGCTGGAGGACGACGGCACAGGCCACGTGAAGATGACCTTTGTCCGCCAGTTCGGGGCCTACAGCGGCAAGAAGGAGATCGAGGCCATCGCGGTCGATGCGGAGTTGGGCTACGTCTATTATTCCGACGAGCAGGTCGGCGTCCGCAAATACCCGGCCGATCCCGAGGCGCCGGACGCCAACCGCGAGCTGGCGCTCTTCGCCACCACCGGTTTCTCCTCCGACCACGAGGGGATATCGGTTTACAAGCGCGACGACGGCACGGGCTATCTCCTGGTCTCCGACCAGCAGGCGCACCGTTTTCAGGTCTTCCCCCGCGAGGGCGCCCCCGGCCGGCCGCACGAGCACGCGCGGATGAAAACCTTCGACGTGGCCGCGATCGAGAGCGACGGCAGCGAATTCACCAATGCCAGCCTGCCGGGCTTCCCGGGTGGGCTCTTCGTGGCCATGTCCACCGACCGGACGTTTCATTTTTACGCGTGGGACGACATCGCGCAGGCGGCGGGCCTGAAATGATCGAACGCTCCCCGGCGAACGGCCTGGGTGGCCATCGTGCATGTTAAGACTGTGTCACGGGCCGCTTCACGGGTTGACGCGGGCGGCGGATGCCGGCGGGATGCGGCGTGTTCTTTGGTTAGTATGTGTTGCAGCGGCCCGGTTTCCACGCGGATGCCGGGCCGTTTGTCTTTCTGCGGGCTTTCCAAACCGCCTTCGGTTGTTATCACTACCGCCATGAAACGCCTCGCGCCCCTCATCCTTGCGTTGTGCTGCGCCTTCCTCCTGTCCGTGCCCGCTTGGGCGGCGGCGGCGGCCAAAAAGGCCGAGCCGGCGGCCAAGACGCCCGGCACCGAGCTGGCGGTCATGGCCTCGCAGATCACGGGCATCGCGATCTCCCCGATGCTGGGCGTGAGCGGGGTCGGGGCCTACCAGTATTTCAAGGCCGACACGCCCGAGGCGAAGGCGAAGCTGCCGTGGTTCGCGCAGATTTCCTTCTGGCTGCCGGCGATGCTGCTGGTCGGGGTGTGTGCCTTCAAGGACACCATCGCGGCGGTCGCCCCGCCGGGCTGGAAGAAGCCGCTCGATGTCGCCGAGACGTTGGAAAACAAGATCAGCGGCCTCGTGGCCGCCGGCGCGGTCGTGCCGTCGATCGTCGCGCTGGGCTCGAAGCTCATCACGAGCTCCGCCGGACTCGACCACGCCCCGGTGGTCGTGGGCGGGCTGGGCATGATCCAGCTCGGGGCGATCGATATGTCGTGGTTGCTGACGATCGTGATGGTCCCGCTGTCGGTTGCGGTCTTCGCGGTCGTCTGGGTGGTGGGGCACGCGATCAACGTGCTCATTCTGCTCAGCCCGTGGGGCGCGGTGGACACCGTGCTGAAGGGCCTGCGCACCAGCGTGCTCTCGCTCGTCGCCGGGACCGCCCTCATCGATCCCGTGGTCGGCGCGACCCTGTCGGTCGTCATCGTCATCGCGGCCTATTTCATGGCCGGCTGGGCGTTCCGCCTGATGGTGTTCGGGACGGAGTTCACCTGGGACTTCTTCACGTTCCGCGCCCAGCGCTTCAAGCTGCTGGCGGACGGCAACAAGCTCTTCACCGCCCGCGAAATCGCCGAGGTGCCGATGCGCACCTACGGCCGGCTGCATCAGGAGGCGGACGGCAAATTGATCTTCCGGTTCCGCCCGTGGCTCGTGCTGCCGGAGCGCGCCATCGAACTCCCGCGCGACGGGCTGGTCGTCGGCAAGGGCGTGTTCTATTCCGAGGTGCTCGGCCACGACCAGGCGACCGACAAGGACCTCACGCTGCTGCTGCTGCCGCCGCGCTACCGCGGGCACGAGGAATTGTTCGCCCGCACCTACCATATTTCCGGCACCTGTGAGGTCGGTCTCCGCAAGGCGTGGAGCTGGATCAAGGAGGCCTTCGGGATGGGCGGAAAAAAAGCCGCGGAGGCGGCGGCCTGACCGATGCTGACCGAGGCCCTCCAGGAACGTGCCGAGCTTTATGTCGCCGGCGCCATGATGGCGGCGGAGCGCGAGGGGTTCGAGGTGCTCCTCGAATTCCACCAGGATCTGCGGGCGCAGGTGGCTTCCTTGCAGGAAGCCCTGGCCGCGACGATGCTGACTCGGGTGCCGGCGGTGTTGCCGCCGGCGGGACTGCGGGACCGCGTGCTCGGGGCCGCCGGCGCACAGTCGCGGACGGACCCGGAAGCCCTGGTGGTGGCGGATGCCGACGGGCTCGTCGAGTGGGTGAATCCCGCGTTCCTCGCGATGTGCGGCCATTCCCTCGCGGAGCTGAAGGGGCGCAAGCCCGGCCGGGTGCTGCAGGGGCCGGACACCGACCACGCGGCCGTGGCGCGCATCCGCACCGCGCTGCGCGAGCGGCGGCCCTGCCGCGAGACGCTGGTGAACTACCACAAGGACGGCACCCGCTACCGGGCCGACGTCCGTATCATGCCGATCCTCGACGACGCCGGGCAGCCGCTCTGGTTCGTCGCGAAGGAAAGGAAGCTGGCGGAGGAAAGCGCTCCGGCCTGAGCGGTGGAGATGGGCCGTTCTGCGGCATGAGTTCCGTTAAGGCGCTCGCCCGGACGCCCGCGGCGGCGAGGCGGGCGGGCCGGGGTAGGCCACGCCCCAGAGGGCGGGCGAAGCCTGGGGCTGCGGATCGGCCCCGGGTGCGAGATGCTTGAAGAAATCGGTGAAGCGCAGGCTGCACTGCAGGCGGCGCTGGTGGGCGTCGATCTTGGGGTTCACCTGGATCACGGCCTCGGAGAAAGGCGGGGAGTTCTTCATCTTCAACGCCAGCTTGCGGAGCTCCTCCACGGGCCGGCCGGTGTCCTTGATGAGCGCGTCGAACTTGAGCAGGTCGGCCGAGGTGACGGGTCCCCACAGCCGGCGCCAGAGCTCGGGCCGGACTTCCGCGGCGACGATGTTGACGATGCGCTTCTCGGCGCCGTCCTGCTGCCAGAAGCCGGCGATGAGCAAAAACGGCTCGTCGATACCATACTGGCGGAGCGCATCACCCAGATCGACCGCGGTGCCGTGCTTGATGGCCTTCGGGTTGACCGGGATCCCGCCGTGGTCGCGGTTCTCCGCAGCGGGGATGTCCCAGCGCTGGGTGTGGCTGGCGGGCTGGTAGCCGTGGAAAAACGTGGTGCGCACCCATTGCTCGAAAACGAGTCCTTGCCGCTGGACCTCCTGGGCGGTCGCGCCGGCGGCCGCCGCCACGAGGACGGTGAGGAGGAGGAGGGCGCGGCTCATTTTTCGAGGAACGTGCGGAGCGCCTCGAGCTTCTCGGCCCAGTAGGCCTTCATCTTCTCGGCGGCCTCAGGCGTGCCGAGCCCGTCGTGCTGGGGCACCACCTGGCATTTGAGCGGACCTTTCGGCCAGAAGTTGACGCTCAGGGTGGTGCCGTCGGGCCAGAGGATGCGGATGGACTTGTGCGGTGTGGCCTTGCGCACCGTGAGCGGGGTGCGGGGCAGCCATTTCTCGCGCAGGGCGGGGTCCTTCCACGCCGCGAAGGCGCGATCGACCGGTGCGCCCATGGTCTTGGTGGCGCTGATCTCAAAGCCGTCGGCTTTCTGGTGCGGGACGCGCAGGCCCCGGGCCTGCTCGTAGCCGACCGCCACCATCTGCGACCACCATTGCGGCACCTTGTGGCGGACCTGCAGCCGCCGGGCGATCTCGCGGTGGGGCATCTTCCGGGCACCGGCCTTGTCCAGCAGGGCCAGCCACTCAGCCCAGGTCCGGCCGGTGGCCTTGGCGACCGCGGCGGAGCTGATGCCCCCGACTTTGTCCTCCTTGCGCTTCATCAATTGAAG
>JAQSDJ010000312.1:0-266 GCA_029945855.1 Lacunisphaera sp. | reverse complement strand
CCCCCACAAGGCTGATGGTCGGGTCGCCGAATCTTTTTGTTTCCGCCGCGCGGTGAAACTGCTAGCACCGGGGGCATGAGCGAAGATTCCGCGCCCAAGCTCCGTCTGAAACCCAAGCTGGCCGCCGATCCGGCCGCGGCGGCGTCCCAGCCGGCTGCGGCGAGCACCCCGCCGGTCGAGCCGGGCCTTTCCGCTCCCCCGCTCGCGCCCGAGTCCGCCCCGGCGGCCGAGGCGTCCAAGGTGGTCCGCCTCAAGCCTCGTCTGAC
>JAQSDJ010000311.1 GCA_029945855.1 Lacunisphaera sp. | reverse complement strand
CGCACCCTGCTCGGCACCAGCGCCGCCGACGCGCTCGCCGCCGTGCTGGCTGCCGGCGCCGATGTGGTTGGGGCCAACTGCGGCACCGCGCTCTCCCTCGCCGACTACGAGAAGCTCACCGCCGAGCTGGTCGCGGCAGCCGGCGGTCATCCGGTGATCGTCCAACCCAACGCCGGCGCACCCCGGCTGGCGGACGGGAAAATCTGCTACGACGAGTCGGCCGCACAGTTCGCCGCGGCTGCGCCCCGCCTCCTCGGCGCCGGCGCGCGCATCGTCGGCGGCTGCTGCGGCAGCACCCCGGAGCACATCGCCGCCATGGCCTCCCATCTCGCCCCCTGAACTCCCGGGAAAACTTTCTCGCCATGATGTCGGGGGGCCGCCCCGCCTGGCTGCCGCTGCACTTGCCGATCACCCCGCCCGTCGCCGACCTCATCGAGAAACAGACCGGCGTGCGCAGTCCCGAACTCGCGTTCGAGACCGACTTCGGCTGCGTGTGGGCCGGCTGCAACGAAAGCCCGTCGCACTGGCGCGAGGCCCTGGCCGGCGTGGGATGCCAGCTGCCGGCCCACGCTGAAATCGGTCCATTCTGCATCGCGCACCTCGCGCCGCCCGCCGGCACCGTCGGCCCGGCCTACCACTTCCGTATCATGCTGCACCCGCTGGAACAGGTGACCAGCGTCGCGCAGCTGGAGAAACTTCCCTGGCCTGACACCGCCGACCCGCAGCACTACTCCGACCTGCCGCGCCGGATGCAGCAGATCCACACGCGCGGGAAAGTCGCCTTCGCCGGTCTGGAATGCACCACCTTCGAATCCGCCTGGTATGTGCGCGGCATGGACAACCTTTTCCAGGACCTGGCCGAAGCCAACGGCATCGCCGACTGGCTGCTCGACTGGTTCACCGAACGTTCCTGCCACGCCGGCCGCGCCTACGCCCGCGCGGGCGCGGACATCATCGGGCTCGGTGACGATGTCGGCATGCAGACCGGCCTGCTCCTCTCCGTCCCGATGTGGCGGCAGCACCTGAAGCCCCGCCTCGCCCGGGTCATCGCCGCCATCCGCGCGGCCTCGGCCGGCCACAAGGTCTGGATTCAATATCACTCCGACGGCGACATTTCTCCCCTCGTGCCCGACCTCATCGAGGTCGGCGTGGACATCCTCAACCCGGTGCAACCCGAGTGCATGGACGCCGCCGCGCTGGTGCGACGGCACGGGAAGGCGCTCGGCCTCAGCGGCATGATCGGCACGCAGACCACGATGCCCTTCGGCACGCCGGCCGACGTCCGCCGCCGGGTGCGGGAGATCGCCGCGTTGCACCGCGAACAGGGCGGTCGCGTGCTGGCGTCCCCCACCCACGTGCTCGAGCCCGACGTCCCCTTCGAGAACATCCTCGCCCTCGTCGAGGAGGCGAAGTCCATCCGGTTCGACTGAGCTGTGTTCCAGCCCGTGCCGCCGGGTCCCCGCTCCCGGCGACGATGCAAATCTTGGGAAATGTTTGGTGTAACTTGGCCAGCAGGGGGCTTTGCGGTTGCGTCAACGGATGGCCGTTTAAGCCTGCCCGGACCCCTTGCTATAACCATGTCAACCACGTCCGCCCCCCTGACCCTGAATTTAGTCAATCATCCCGCGTCGGCCGAGCCGGCGGAGATCACCGCCGCCGCCGAGCTGGCCAAGCTGACCGGCGCGCGCACCGGCCCCACCGGTCCCGGCGTCAGCGTCGCCCTCGCGTGGCGCGGCCTGCCGGCCCAGCTGCCGGCCAAGGCCAAGGAGTCCACCGCGTGGATGTGGCTGCGCATCGCCGAGGACGGCACCGGCGAGATCTGCGCCACGCACGGCTCGTTCCTGTTCGCCGCCGTGCGTTTGCTCGCCACCAATCCCGGTGACGTCACGCGCGAGAAACTCGCGGCCGGCCTGTGGCTGCCCGCGACCTTCGGCTGGCACCGGCCGCACTGGGACGCCTGTTACACCCAATACTGGCGCAGCGCCCGCAAGTTCGAGCCCGAGCGCTACGTCGCGGCCCTCGCCGAGGCCGGCTTCACCCATTGCGAGGTCAACGGCCTGCAGGCCCACATGCCCTATGAGGACTCGGTGGCGTGGGAATACTACCCGCAGTTCTACACCTACGCGCCCGGCTTCAACCATTTCGTCGACACCCCGCTGACGCAGGGCATCTGGCCTGGCCACTATCTCGACGCCAACCTCAACCACCTGAAGTCGCTCGCCGACCTCGGCCGCCGCTACGGCCTGAAACCCGGCGTGTGCATGTTCGAGCCGCGCACGCTGCCCGAGCGCTTCTTCGCCAAGCACCCCACGCTCCGCGGCGCGCGCGTCGACCATCCCTTCCGTTCCCGCCTGCCGCGCTACACTCTGGCGCAGGACCACCCGATCACCCAGCGCCACTACCGCGAGGCCCTGCAGAAGGTCATGCGCGCCGTGCCCGACCTCAGTTACATGTCGGTCTGGACCAACGACAGCGGCGCGGGCTTCGAGCACACCGCCTCGCTCTACGTCGGCCGCAACGGCGGGCCCTACATGATCCGCGAGTGGCGCAACCATGACAAGGTCGCCCAGGCCGCCGGCGAGAGCATCGTCCGCTACCTCAAGAACCTCCGCACCGCCGCCGCCGAGCTCAATCCCGACTTCGACGTCATCCTCCGCATCGAGCCCTTCAAGGTGGAGCACGAGCACATCAAAGCCGGCATGGGCGGCCACGTCACCTGGGAGGCGCCCTCGCTCCTCGTCCGCGGCTACGACGTGCCCTACGCGCATCCCAAGTATCCCGAAAACCGCGCCATCGCCGGCAGCCTCTTCCACACGACGATGGACCCGAAGGAAAAGGAGACGCTCACCGCGTCGCGCGCCGCCGGCGTCGATCCGATCCTGCATTACTCGGCCTCGGGCGTGATGAACCACGAGCCGCTGCTCGGCCTGCCCTATCCGCACCTCCTGCACGCCAAGCTCATGGCGATGCGCGAGACCGGCCTGAACCGCATCAGCGCCCTCGGCGGCCTGACCAACACCGCGCAGGCGCCCTACTGGCCCAACCCCGTCGTCCTCCGCGCCGCGCAGTTCTTCCCGGCGAAACCCGTCGCGCAGGTCCTGACCGAGTTCGCCACCACGCTCGTCGGCCCCGCGCACGCCGCCAGCCTCACCACCGCGTGGAAGGAATTCGAGGAGGCCCTCGTCTGGCAGCCGCTCGTCGGCCTCTATTGCGCCTTCGGCTTCTGCTGGCAGCGCACCTGGGACCGCCCGTTCGTGCCCGACCTCGAGGCCGTGCCCGCCGCCGAGCGCGAATACTACGAGCGCCACGGCTGCTTCCAGCACAACAACCCCAGCGTGGTCGACCTCGGCAAGGACGTGCTCTTCGACCTCATCACCCGGGAAGGCGGCGCCAAGATGGCCGCCGACATGGACCGGCACGTGCTCGCGCGCCTGCACCCGCTCATCGCCCGGCTCGACGCCCAGGTCAAGGGTCTGGCCGCCAGCCCCGCGCAGGTGGTCCTCGCCGACCTCCGCGACCGCGTGCGCGCCTACCTGCACTGGGTCACGAGCCTCCGCAGCATCTGCGCCTGGTGCGAGTGCGTCTACGGCTACGTCGGCGCGACCGACGAGGCCACCAAGGACGCCTGCGAGCAGAAGCTCCAGAGCGCCATCGACCTCGAGCTGGCCAACATCCGCGGCCTCATCGAGCTGCTTGAGACGACGACCGCTGAGGTCCTCGTGCTCTCCGGTGTTGCCGAGAACACGTTCTTCTACGGCGAAAACCTTGTCGTGCACCTGAAGACCAAGCTCCGCCTCACCGAGAAATACCGGCACGCCAAGCCACGGATCGACAAGGACGTCATGTGGCGCCCGACCCCGGGCACGTCGTGGCCCGCGGGCTGGGACGCGACCACCCCCGCCGCCAGCTGATTTTGCCAGTCAGATGCCACACCGCCGTGTCTCCGGGCCTCACCGCCCGGGACACGGCGGTTTTATTTGCGTGTGGCCTCGGCTTCCAGCCGATGGCTTCTTCCAATTCTGCGGCTGGAAGCCGCCGCCACTAGTGCCCGCGCACGCGCTTGCGGTAATCCGACGGCGTGAAACCGATCTCCTGCTTGAAGGCCTTGGAGAAGTGGAACACGTCGCAGAAGCCGAGCGTGTCGGCGATCTGCTTGAGCGAGTATTCGCCGTGGTAGATCGCCGCGCAGGCCCACTCCAGCCGGCGGCGCTTCTGGTAGCGGCCGGGCGACTCGTGCGTGAGCTGGACGAAGCGCTTGCGGAAATTCTCGTAGTTCAGCCCGACCATCGGCGCGACGTCCTGCGGCGCGAGCCAGCCCGTGGCGCCGCGGTCGCCGAGGAGGCGGAGGCTGTTCTCCAGCCAGGCGTCGCGGCCGGCCTGCCGCGTGCTCTCCGCATCGGCCGCGATCATGTCGGTGATCACGTGCAGCAGCCGGCCCAGCGCGCGCAGCGGCGCGCCGGCGGTGTGCAGCGGCTCGCTCTTCACCACCTCGTGCAGGCGCCGCCGCCAGTAGTCCATCGCGCCGAGCCGCAGGACCGGGTGCTCGGGGGCCAGCAGCCCCTGCGCGCGCCACAGCTGGAACTGCGGCCCGTCGAACACGAAATAGATCTGCGTCCACTCGCTGCCCGGCAGCGGCCCGTAGGCGTGGGCGATCTCCGGGAACACCAGCACGACGTCGCCCGGCCCGAGCTCGAGCCGCGTGCCGCGGGCGTCGCGGTAGTAGCCCTTGCCCTCGACCATCAGCACCAGCGTGAAGCGTCTCAAAATCCGCATGCCCGTCGGGTCGATGCCGGGCACGTTGCGCAGCAGGCCGGCGAGCTCGATCTCCCCCACCGGGGTGCGGAGCGGGCTTTGCAACCAAGGTTCGGAGCGATATTTGGCGACGGGAGGCACCCACCCAAATTTTACATGACTTCTCCCAGTGCAACCATGTAATCCGCCCCCATTAGCCGGTATTGTGAGCCCCATGAGCCCGACCACCACGCTGCCCCAGCTCTATTCCTTTGGCCACGAACTCGAGATGACCGACGACAAGGTCGGCCTCCTGCGCGATTCCAGCGACGCCGCGGAGGACTTCGCCGAACTGCGCCGCCGCCTCGCCGAGGACGGTTATCTCTACATGCCCGGCTACCTCGACCGCGACGAGGTCCTCGCCGCCCGCGGCAGCCTGACCGACGGCCTGGCCGAGGCCGGCGTCCTCGATCCCGCCTACCCGGCCATCGACGGCGTCTGCCAACCCGGCTCCGGCTACGTCTTCAAGCCCGAGCTCACGAACAACAACCCGAAGATCCAGAACCTGCTCTATTCCGGCCGCCTGCCGGAGTTCTACGCCAAGTTCTTCAACGAGCCGATCCGCCACTACGACTTCACCTGGCTGCGCGCCATCGGGCCGGGCAAGGGCACCAACCCGCACTGCGACCTGCCCTACATGGGCCGCGGCACGCACTCGCACATGACCTGCTGGGTCCCCTACGGCGACATCTCCTTCACCCTCGGCGGCCTCATGGTCCTCGAGGGCTCGCACAAACGCATGGACCTGCTCGAGAGCTACGTCTTCCGCGACGTCGACGCCTTCTGCGAGAACAAGCCCCAGCAGGCCGAGGCGGCCAAGGCCGGGAAGTGGGCCTTCACCGGCACGCTCTCGCACAACCCGCCGATCGTCCGCAACAAGTTCGGCGGCCGCTGGCTCACCACCGAGTTCAAGGCCGGCGACTTCATCACCTTCGGCATGTTCCTCGTGCACGCCTCCCTCGACAACCGCTCCGACAACCGCCTTCGCATCTCCAGCGACGCCCGCTACCAGCGAGCCAGCGAGCCGATCGACGAGCGCTGGGTCGGCATCAACCCGCCTGGGCACACCTTGGCCGGCAAGCGGGGGCGGATCTGCTGAGCGAGAGGCTTTTATAGGCCCTATCGGTCTTATGGGACCTATATAAAAAACACCCATGATCGCCCCCACCTCCACGCCTCCCCCCTCCGCCCCCTCCGCCACCGGCCGCATGGCCGCCGTGCAGGACATGGCGCGCCTCCAGCGCCTCCTCTTCGAGGTCGAGCGCGAGTTCGTCCGCACCGCGACCACGCTCATCTACCGCGTCGGCGAACCCGAGCTGAAATACCTCCTCTCCCAGCACGTCTGGGAATCCGCCGGCCACGCCCGCTTCATCCGCGAACGCGGCCGCGAACTCAGCGGCTTCGGCACCGGGGAGAACGTCCGCCCGGAGCTCCGCCGGTTGTTCACCGAGGCCGTCATGCCCGCCGACGGCTACGTCGCGCTCGCCGGCTTCTACCGCGTGCTCAAGCCCGCCCTGCTCGCCGCCTACCGTCACTACCTGTCGGCCACCCACCACCTCGCCGACTGGCCGTCGCGCAAGCTCGTCGAGGAGTTCATCGCCGACGAGGAACGCCACGCCCGCGAGATGGAAACCTGGCTCGGCGCCGTCGACGCCACCGCCTGGATCGCGCACCTGCAGCCCGCCCTCGCCGCCCTCGGCGGTCTGCTCGGCGAACAACCGCGCTCCCCGCTGCCCGCCGGCTATGTCTGGGAATCCGCCGGGCGCAAATTCGCCCACCCGGCCACCTGCAACCGCGGCAAATATCCGACCTGCTCCAGCGTCTTCAGCCTTGATCCCGACGAGACGCCCATCGTCCGCCCCTGGCTCGTCGATCCCCAGACCGACGCCCGCGTCATCCGCCTCATGGTCTATGTGTGGCTGATGATGGAACTGGATGCGGTGGACTACCTCGCCACGATCTTCATCGACACGCCCGACGCGCCCTTCGACCTGCACCATGACATGGCGCGCCACCTGTGGGACGAGTCCCGGCACAGCCAGTTCGGCTACCGCCAGCTGCCCAAGCTCGGCGTCGACCTCCTGACGCTCGAGCACTCGCTCGACCTCTACAACATCCTCGTCCAGATGCCGCCGCACGAGCGCTACGCGATGATGACGATGGAATTCGAGGCCGGCAGCTTCCCGACCAAGGCCCTCGTGATGGACCGCGTGCGCGAGCTCAACGACTTCGAGGCCGACACCCTCCTCGCCTTCGACCGCAACGACGAGCAGAACCACGTCCGCTACGGCCACCGCTGGCTGCCCGAGATCATGGCGCTGTGCGGCGACACGCGGCCCGTGGAGGAATTCGTCAAGGCCACGCAGGCCCGGTTCGCGGCCATGGCCAAGGTCCACGGCGGCCGCACCCCGCACGCCCTGCCACCGGCGCAGCGCCTGACCGGCAACAAGATTCTCCAGCTCGCCGGCGTCACCTGAGGCGGGCGATGAAATTGAACTGCCGTTTCCTCTGAGGAAGCGCGCACCTAATGGTGGAACCCGTCCTCCCGGACGGGTTGGTGGACGCACGCCAAGGCAAACCGGTCACGGAGGACCGGTGCCACCCGCTTCCATCGAATGATTCCGGCCGAGGCGGAC
>JAQSDJ010000310.1 GCA_029945855.1 Lacunisphaera sp. | reverse complement strand
GCCATGGATACGCTGCACGTGCCCGAGATGGTGCCGGTGATGACCTTGCCCAACACGGTTTTCTTTCCGCAGGCCCTGCTGCCGCTCCATATCTTCGAGCCGCGCTACCGGCAGATGCTCCGCGATGTGCTTTGCGCGAACCGGGTGTTCGCCGTCGCCCGACTCGCCCCCGGCCAGGCCGGGACCGCCGAACCCATGCCGCGCATCGCCTCCCTCGGCATCATCCGGGCCTGCCAGAAGGCCGACAACGACACCTCCAACCTCCTGCTGCAGGGCATCTGCCGCGTCGAGGTGCAGGCCGTCGTGCGCGAAGCGCCCTATCGGATCATCGCGGTAAAGCCGATCACGACCACCGCCGGCACGCATCACACCGAGCTCGAGCTGCTGCGTTTCGAGGTCATGCGCCTGCTCAATCTCCGCCGCCGGCTCGGCACCCCCGTGCCGAAGGGCATGACCCAGTTTCTCGAGAGCATCGACGACATCGACACCTTTGCCGACATCGCCGCGTTCAACCTGTGCGAGGACAGCGACCTGAAGCAGCGTCTGCTGGAAACCCTCGAGACCCGCCGCCGGCTCCAACTTTTCGCCGGTGCCCTCAAGGCCGAGATCGAGGACCAACGCCTCCGTCGGAAGCTCCAGGGACCCCTGCCCGACGGGCGCATCGCGGACAATTGAAAATCCGCCGCGGATGACGCATCCCGGATTTGGCTCAACCCACCCGCGGGCGGGTCGCCCGCTCTCCAGTTATCCGGTCTGGCGCCACGGCGCCTGCCAGCCATAGGCCCGGCGAAGGCTGGACCTCGCCGGGAAATCCTCCAAGCCAAGCCGGGGCCAACCCCGGGAAATGGGGGACCCATTGGGAATAAAAAACGTGCTTGCCTCAGCCGGGGCAAACCAGCCGAATGCCGCTCCTGTTTTCGCCGCTTTAGCTCAGTTGGTAGAGCGACTCATTCGTAATGAGTAGGTCGTCGGTTCAAATCCGACAAGCGGCTCCAGTCTTCGCTCTTGCAGACCGACCTTTTCGACTACCCTCTGCCCGAGCGACTTATCGCCCAGCAACCGGCCGACCGGCGCGACGCCTCCCGGCTGCTGGTCGTGGACCGGCACGCGCATACTGTCGCGCACCGGCATTTCCGCGACCTGCCGGAGTTCCTCTGCGCAGGCGACCGGCTTTTCCGCAACAACGCCGCCGTCATCCCCGCGCGCCTGCATGCCACCCGCCCCACCGGCGGGCACGTCGAATGCCTGCTGCTGCGGCCCGCCGCAACAGACTGGAGCGCGGGCGACCCCGCCCGCGAAATACCCGAACACGCCCAGGTCTCAGGTCTCTCTGCCTCGGTTTCGCGAAGCGAGAACCGGGGACAGACACCGGGCGGGCAGCAGCCCGCAACGGCGAGGTCTCAGGTCTCTGCCGACTGGTGGTGCCTCCTGCGTCCGGGCAAAAAACTACCGGTAGGCGCGCAATTCGGCGTGACCGGCCTGTTCACGGGCACGGTCCGGGAAAAAACCGGCGAAGGCCTCGTGCGCGTGGCCTTTGACACCCCGGAAGGTGACATTCTTGCCGTGGCCCAACGCATCGGCGAAATGCCGCTGCCGCCCTATATCGCCGGCCGCCATAGTGACGCGGAACGCCGGCTCGACCGCGAGCGCTACCAGACGGTCTACGCCGACCGCGGCCATCAGGTCGCCGCCGCTGCGCCGACCGCCGGACTGCATTTCACGCCGGAACTGCTGGAAAAACTCGCCGGACAGGGCGTGGGCTTCGCCGATCTCACGCTGCACGTCGGTCTCGGCACCTTCCGGCCCATCATGACCGAGCGGATCGAAGATCACGCGATCCACCGCGAGGTCTACGAGATTCCCGCCGCCACCCAGCAGGCCTTGTTCAACACCACCGGTCGCCGCATCGCCGTGGGCACGACTTCGGTGCGCAGCATCGAGGATTTTCTGTCGCGCCACCCGGCCCCGGCCGCCGGCGATTTCCTCGGCGAGGCCGGCCTCTTCATCCATCCGCCGCGGGATTTCCGCGGCGTGGACGCGCTCATCACCAATTTCCACCAGCCCCGCTCCACCCTGCTCTGCCTGGTGGCGGCGTTCCTCGCCCCCGGCTCGACCGACGGCATCGCCTGGCTGCGCGAGATCTATGGCGAGGCCGTCGCCCGCGAATACCGGTTCTTCAGCTACGGCGACGCCATGCTGATTCTTTAGGCGCGGCCAGGCTATGCATCGATTTTGAACCCAGAGATCGCTGAGACCGCAGAGTTTTTAACCACCGATGGGCACGCATTCAGAATTTCTCCGCGCACTCTGCGAACTCCGGGTTAAGCAGTATTTCTGTTTATTCGCCTTCCGGGGTTTTGGGGGCGCATAAATTTCCGACCAGAAAACAAGGCGTTTACACCGCGGATGGCGCGGATGAACCGGGATGACTCGACCCTGGAGGCCGCAAAGGAATCCGCGGTTCGTAACCAACCGGCCACGGCCTGTATCCGATCAATCCGTGATATCCGCGGTTGAAAAGGCGTGTTCAGGTGTTCGGTTGTTTCGCGAGGTCGGGCGTGAAGCCCGGCCGGCCATCGCCAGCTATCCACGGGACAATACCCGGGCGGAAATATTACTTGCATAAGCAACCATTCTTGTTTCCTTGCCGCGAATCCGCATGACCACGCCCGCCTCCGCTCCCTTCCCGCTGCGCCGCCTTGCCCGCGTGCTGGGCCTGGTGGTCCTGCTCGGCACCGGCGGCTTCTGGGCGGCCAAGGGGGCGCACCCCGGCTGGAGCCAGAATCGCGTGCCGCACCCGCAGGTCGACGAGATCACCGGCATCGAGTATGTCACCTACGAGGATCGCTTCGTGCCCGGCGTGGAAGTGCTCGCCGCCGGCCTTGGGCTCGCGGCGGGGCTTTTCGCCGTCTCCTTTTTGTTCAACCGCAACCAACCCGCTCGCACCCAATGAAAAGACACCTCCTGCTCGCCCTGGCCCTCGCCACCTCCCTGACCGCCGCCCCGCTCTCCTTTGACTTCAAGGATCCGAAAGGGGTCAACGCCATCCAGTTTCACCTCGATTCCCTGCTCGAACCCATCTCCGGCACCGCCAGCGGCGTCATCGGCACGGTGGCCTTCGACCCGGCCAATCCCGCCGCCACCGCCGGCAAGATCACCGTCGCCACGAAATCGCTCGTCGTCTCCAACGCGACCATGACCGAGCATCTCCAGAGCCCGATGTGGCTCGATGTCGCGGCCAACCCGGAGATCGTTTTCGAGCTCACCAGCCTCGCCAACGTCGCGACGACCGGCAACACCACCTCCGCCACCGCCAGCGGCAAGTTCTCCCTCAAGGGCGTCACCAAGGAGATTTCCGTGCCCGTCAAGCTCACCCATCTCGCCGGCGCCTACGGCAAGCGCCTCAACAAACCCGAGCTCGGCGGCGACCTGCTCGTCATCCGCGGCGAATTCACCATCAACCGCGGCGACTACGGCATCCAGCCCGGCAAGAACGAGGACAAGGTCAACCCGGAGGTGAAGCTGATCCTCGCCATCGTCGGTGGCGCGCCGAAAGCCTGACTCCCCGCTCATTCGCCTGCAGGGTTGGCGCTCGTCGCCGGACCGCGCCCCGGCCTGCCGACAAGCGGCCGCCCTACAGAATCGATTCAGGACGGCCCGCCCGGGCCGTCCTTTCCTTTTGACCCGGTCCGCCGTCGCGCGAAAGCTCCCCCGTCATGCAAGTGCTCCTCCACGCCGCGCTGTTCGCCGCGCTCCTGCTGTCCGGCCGCGCCGCCGTCGAGACCTACCGGATCGACCCGGCGCACTCCTCGGTCGTCTTCAGCGTCCGCCATTTCCTCGCCAAGGTGCCGGGCACCTTCGCCCAATTCACCGGCACGCTCACGGTCGACCGTGAGAACTTCGAGCGCAACACCATCACGGCCACCGTCGACATCGGCGGGATCGATACCAAGCACGACGGCCGCAACAAACACCTGCTCAGCGCCGACTTCTTTCTCGCCGAGAAGTTCCCCACCGCGACCTTCACCAGCAAGTCTTGGAAGAAGTCCGGCGCCGGCACCTACACCGTCAGGGGCGACCTCACCATCAGGGGCCAGGTCCGCGAAATCATCCTCGAGGTGAAGTTTCTCGGTTTCGCCGCCGGCCAGCGCGGCGCGCAGCTCTGCGGCTGGGAGGCCGTCACGACCATCGACCGCACCGATTTCGGTGTGGGCGTTCCCGAGAAATCCATCGCCGACGAGGTCGAGCTCACCATCAACATCGAGGCCCGGCTCCAGCAACCGGAAGCCCCCAAGACCCCATGACGCCCGACCAGATCCAATCCCTCATCGAGGACGCCACGTTCGACTACACGATGGGCGACCACGAGGCCGCGCTGACGAAGCTCGCCCGCGCCACGGCCGCCGCGCCCGACAACTTCGAGGCCTGGCACGCGCTCGCCGAGATCAACTTCTCCCTCCGCCGGCTCGACGCCGCCCTCGTCGCCGCGCAGGCGGCCCATGCCCTCCGCGCGGACGATCTGTTCATCAACACCACCCTCTCCCGCATCTGGATGGAGAAGGGCGACAAGCCGATGGCGGAAAAATTCGGCGCCCAGGCCAAGATTCTCTCGTGGAAGGACCAGTTGAAGAATCCCGGGGCCGACCAGGACGGTATCTGAGTGGTAGAACGCGGCCGGACGCGTTTGCCCTCGGCGCCCACATGCAAAACGCGTCCAGAGGCCGCGTTCCACCTCATGTCCCACCGGCGGATATTCCCCTTGCCGAGCCTGCAGTGTTGAAGCATTGGTTTCGCGCCGCTCCACGCCGCCATGTCCCGCGTCCTGCTGATCAATCCTTCGTATAAGGTCACGTATTCCAATACCATGGCGCGTTTCGGGGTGCCGTTTTATCCGGTGCTGTCGCTCGCGACCATCATCCCGAAGGTCAAGGAATCGGGCCACGAGGTGCAGGTCATCGACCTTTGCTACGAGGACTTCAACCTCCCGCTGATCCGCGAGCGGATCCGGCAATGGAAGCCCGACATCGTCGGCCTGACCGGCACCACGCCGCTGTTTTCCCAGATCCGCACGATCGCGCAGGCGGTCAAGGAGATCTCCCCGAGCATCATCACCGTCGGCGGCGGCGCGCATTGTTCCGCCCTGCCGGAGCTCGCCCTGGAGGAGGCCGGCTTTGACTACGTGTGCTTTGGCGAGGGCGATTTCACGCTCGGCCAGATCGCCAACGGGCGCAACCCGGCCGACATCCTCGGCATCGTCCGGCGCGACGGCGGCGGCAACATCGTCCGCAACGCCCCGAGCGGCTGGCTCAAGGACCTCGACGACCTGCCCTACCCGAGCTGGGACGAGTTCGACCTCGCGCAATACGAGCGCTACTTCTCCCGCCTGATCGCGCGGCGCCGGCCGGTCGCCTTTTTCGAGACCACCCGCGGCTGCGTCTTCTCCTGCAACTACTGCGGCTCGAAGAACACCGTCGGCCGCGGTTTCAGGAAAAAGTCCGTGGCCCGCGTCATCGACGAGATGAAATACAGCCGGCGCCACGGCTTCCGCGAATTCTTCATCGTGGACGACATCTTCACCACCGACGTGCCGCGCGTGAAGGAGATCTGCGAGGAGATCATTCGCCAGGACATCGACATCGCCTGGAGCTGCGCCAACGGCATCCGGGTGGATTCCGGCGACCAGGAGATGTTCACCCTCATGCGCCGGGCCGGCTGCTACAAGGTGGCCTTCGGCTTCGAGTCGGGCGACGACCGCGTGCTCAAGGAATTTGGCAAGGGCGGCCACGCCACCGTCGAGGCCGCGCGCGGCACGGTCGAGAAGGCCCGCAAGGCCGGGATCGACGTGTTCGGCTTCTTCATGGTCGGCCTCCTGCAGGACACCGAGGAGTCGATGGCCAAGACCATCGAGCTCGGCCGCGAGCTGCAGACCGACGTCCTCAAGATCAGCATCTCCGTCCCCTTCCCCGGCACGCCGATGTATGCCGAGCTCAAGTCCAAGGGCCTGCTCAACCAGTTCGATTGGGACAAATACAACGTCTACAATCCCCAGCGCCTCTACCAGCACCCCACCCTTTCCTGGGAGACGATCGAGAAGTTCTACAAGATCGCCTACCGCCGGATGGTCCTGACCAATCCCTCGTTCTACTGGCGCCGCCTGAAGCACGGGCTGCGGACGGGGGAATTCTTCTACGACATCTATTATTTCCTGCGCTTCCTGCTCGCCGGGGCCAAGATCTGAAGCCGGGGCCCCGCCCGCCCGCCGGCCCCGGACAGGCCCGTTGACAGCCGCCAAGCCGGCCAACTAACCTGCCCGTCCTATGGATCGACCCGCCTACCTGCTCGAATTCGAGAAGCCCCTGCGCGAACTCGAAAAGCAGCTCGAAGCCCTCCACCAGCAGTCGCTGGAGAACAACATCGATATGTCCGCCGAGCTGGCCACCATCGAGGCCAAGATCGACACGACCAAGCGGGACATCTACTCCAACCTCTCGCCCTGGCAGCGCGTGCAGGTCGCCCGCCACCCGAAGCGGCCCTACGCCCTCGACTACATCGGCGCCCTTTGCACCGACTTCCAGGAACTCCACGGCGACCGGCAGTTCAACGACGACCGCGCCCTCATCGGCGGCACCGCCTTCTTCGAGGAACGCCCGGTCATGATCATCGCCCAGCAGAAGGGCCGTGACACCAAGGAGAACATCATCCGCAACTTCGGCATGCCCCAGCCCGAGGGTTACCGCAAGGCCCTGCGCCTGATGAAGCTCGCCGAGAAGTTCGGCCTGCCGGTCATCACCTTCATCGACACTCCCGGCGCCTATCCCGGCATCGAGTCCGAGGCGCGCCACGTCTCCGAGGCCATCGCCGTCAACCTCCGCGAGATGGCCATGCTCAAGGTTCCCTCCATCGCCATCATCGTCGGCGAAGGCGGCTCCGGCGGCGCGCTCGGCATCGGCGTCACCGACCGCGTGCTCATCTTCGAGAACGCCTACTATTCCGTCATCTCGCCCGAGGGCTGTGCCGCCATCCTCTGGAAGGACCGCGCGCAGGCCCCCAAGGCCGCCGCGGCCCTGAAACTCAACGCCCCCAACCTCAAGGAGCTGGCGGTCGTCGACGAGGTCATCCCCGAGCCGCTCGGCGGCGCGCACAACAATCCCGCCGCCGCGGCCGGCGCCCTCAAGCTCTCGCTCATCCGTCATCTCGGCGAGCTCACCCCCAAGCCGGTGGACAAGCTGCTCGACGAGCGCTACGAACGCTACCGCACCCTCGGCCAGTATCGCGAAGTCGCGGTAAAGTAAGTCCCGCCGCCCGGCGGCGAGGTCATCCGACTGCTTCATCCCAACGTCCCGTGTGATTCGGACTTTGGGTAGGGCGAGGCGTCTCGACGAGCCGCTCCGCAGCACGGCTCATCCGGAGGATTCGCCCTGCTATGAGGCCGATGAGGTCGAGCAAA
>JAQSDJ010000309.1 GCA_029945855.1 Lacunisphaera sp. | reverse complement strand
GCGATGCCGGTGGAGCCGTTCATCAGGAGGTTGGGCAGGGCCGAGGGGAGGACGGTGGGCTCGGTGGTCGACTCCTTGTAGTTGGGGATGAAGTCGACGGTGTCCTCCTCGATGTCCTTGAGGAGTTCCTCGGTGATGTCCTTGAGGCGCGCCTCGGTGTAGCGGTAGGCGGCGGCGGGGTCGCCGTCGACGGAGCCGAAGTTGCCCTGCGGGTCGATCAGCGGGTAGCGCATGACCCAGGTCTGGGCGAGGCGGACGAGGGTGTCGTAGACGGAGGCGTCGCCGTGGGGGTGGTAGTTCTTGAGGACTTCGCCGACGACGCCGGCGCACTTGTCAAAGGCGCGGTTGTGGACCAGGCCCTCGCGGAGCATGGCGTAGAGGATGCGGCGCTGGACGGGCTTGAGGCCGTCGCGGGCGTCGGGCAGGGCGCGCGAGATGATGACCGACATCGAATAATCGATGTAGGCTGTCTGCATGATGTCGGTGATGTTGGCCGAGGAGAGTTTTTCGTTAGCCGTATACATTCAGGGGAGCGGAAAAGTTTTTTAGCTTACAGGAGGTAACGGAGGAAACTGAGGTAGTGGGATTTCTCCGTTCGCTCAGTTGCCTCCTGTGAGGTTCAGAAATCAAACATCCAGATATTGGACGTTGAGGGCGTTGTCCTCGATGAACTGGCGGCGGGGCGGGACCTCGTCGCCCATGAGGAGGGTGAAGAGGGCGTCGGCCTTGGCGGCGTCGTTGATGTTCACCTTGAGGAGGCGGCGCTTGTCGGGGTCCATGGTGGTCTCGAAGAGCTGCTCGGGGTTCATTTCGCCGAGGCCCTTGTAGCGCTGGATGCTGAGGCCCTTGCGGCCGTTGAGGCGGATCTGGGCGATGACCTCGAGCGGGGAGAAGAGCTCGGTCTGCACCTCGGACTTCTGGCCGGCGTTCTCGGTCATGAGGTAGCGGGGCTGCTCGGTCCGCGCGAACTGCCGGACGTCGAGGCCGGCCTTGGCGAGGGCCTTGAGGAGCTTGGTCAGCTCGGTGGACTCGAAGATCTCATGGATGGTGACGCGGCGGGCGGCCAGCGGGGCGGCGGTGCCGCCGGGGGTGGCCTCGTTGAGCTCGGCGTCGAGGCCGGCCTGGGTGAGGAAGCCGGCGCGGGCCTTGTCGTCGGTGAGGAACTCGTGGGACTCCTTGTTGCCCTCGCGGATGCGGGCGATGTAGCGGGGCAGTTCGTGGGTCTCCGGGTCGTGCTGGTCGAGGTATTCGGCGAGGCCGGCGCCGTGGCGGGTGATGCCGTTGCCGAGCTTCTCAAGGGCGCCGAGCATCTCGACGACCTGGTCGATGGCGGCGGGGGCGAAGACGTGCTGGTCGCGCAGGCGGGTGAGGACGATGTCCTCGGAGCCGAGCTCGAGGAGGATGCGGTTGAGCTGCTCGTCGTTGTCGATGTATTGCTCGCGCTTCTTGCGCTTGATCTTGTAGAGGGGCGGCTGGGCGATGTAGACGTAGCCGCGCTCGATGATGCCCTTCATCTGGCGGTAGAGGAAGGTGAGGATGAGGGTGCGGATGTGGGAGCCGTCGACGTCGGCGTCGGTCATGATGATGACCTTGTGATAGCGGGACTTCTCGGCGTTGAAGGCGGAGTCGTCCTCGCCGGTGCCGATGCCGGTGCCGATGGCGGTGATGAGGGTGCGGATTTCCTCGTTGTTGAGGACCTTGTCGAGCTGGGCCTTCTCGGAGTTGATGAGCTTGCCGCGGAGGGGGAGGATGGCCTGGTAGCGACGGTCGCGGCCCTGCTTGGCGGAGCCGCCGGCCGAGTTACCCTCGACGATGTAGAGTTCGCAGAGCGCGGGATCCTTCTCGGAGCAATCGGCGAGCTTGCCGGGGAGGCCGCCGCCGGAGAGGGCGCCCTTGCGGATGGTCTCGCGGGCCTTGCGGGCGGCCTCGCGGGCGCGGGCGGCGGTGAGGGATTTCTCGACGATGCGCTTGGCGACGCCGGTGTTGCTCTCGAAATAGAACATCAGGCCCTCGTAGGCGATGGAGCCGACGACGCTCTCGACCTCGGGGGAGAGGAGCTTGACCTTGGTCTGCGACTCGAACTTCGGGTCGCTGTGCTTGATGGAAATGACCGCGGCGAGGCCCTCGCGCACGTCGTCACCGGTGATCTGCGGGTCCTTTTCCTTGAGCAGGCTGTTGGCCTTGGAGAACTGGTTGATGGCGCGGGTGAGGGCGCTGCGGAAGCCGGAGAGGTGCGTGCCGCCGTCGGGGTTATGGATCGTGTTGGTGTAGCAGAGGACGAGGTCGTTGTAGGTGTCGTTGTATTGGAGGACGATCTCGGCGTGGATCTCGACCGGCTTGTCGTCGAGGGTGGTGGAGATCTCCTTGGCGATGCGGACCGGGTTGGGGTGGAGGGCGGTCTTGCCGGTGTTGATCTGCTTCACGAACTCGACGACGCCGTTCTTGTAGAAAAAGTTCTCGACCTTCGGCGTGGCCGGGCGCTCGTCGGTGAACTTGATCTCGAGGCCGGAGTTGAGGAAGGCCAGCTCGCGCAGGCGCTGGGCGATGATGCTGTCCTGAAAGATGGTGGTCTCGCGGAAGATCTCGGCGTCGGGCTTGAAGGTGATGAGGGTGCCGGTGCCCTTGGCCTTGCCGATGACCTCGAGCTTTTTCATGGTCTTGCCGCGCTCGAACTTCATGTGGTGGACCTGGCCGCCGCGGGAGACCTCGACCTCGAACCACTCGGAGACGGCATTGACGCACTTGGCGCCGACGCCGTGGGTGCCGCCGGAAAACTTGTAGCCGCCCTGGCCGTATTTGCCGCCGGAGTGGAGCGTGGTGAGCACGAGCTCGACGCCGGGCAGGCCGCTGTCCTTGTTGAGGTCGACCGGGATGCCGCGGCCGTTGTCGCGGATGCTGATGGAGCCGTCGACGTGGATGGTGACCTCGATCTTGCTGCAATGGCCGGCGAGATGCTCGTCGACGGAGTTGTCCAGCACCTCGGAGACGCAGTGGTGCAACGCGCGCTCGTCGGTGCCGCCGATATACATGCCGGGCTTTTTCCGGACCGCCTCCAGGCCCTTCAGCTGGCCGAGTTTATTGGCGTCGTAGGCGTCGGCGGCAGCGTTGGATTTGGCGAGGTTTCTGGCTTCTTCTTGGTCGGGCATTTCGTAGAAAAAAGTAAGCCAAAAGGTCACGAAAAACGGCGGCTTGGACAACGTTTTTCTAGGGTATTTCGGAGGTATTTTTCCGGCCAAACGCGTAATTGCTAGTAATTGTAGGCCAGCGGTTAACACCGGTGGTTTTCGGAGGCTACAGGCTATCGCCTCTGGTGGTGGGAAACCGGACGGAATTGCGTTGATTTCTCGCGGAAATCCGGACGCGCGGGCGGTTCCTGGAGGTTGTGTTTGACCGCACCCCCAACCGCCCCGCACTGTGGCCGTCCTATGCCCGCCCCCAGTCTCGACAAACTGCTCATGCTTCAGGAATGCGACAGCAAGCGGTTGGGGCTCGAGCAACAGCTGAGAAGCACGCCCCGCGAGGTGGCCGCCGTGGAGGCGAGGATCGCCGAGGAAAGGTCGGCGATCGAGACCGCGAAGGCTGAGTGGCAGGGGCTCGAGACGAAGAAGAAGGCGCTCGAGCTCGAGATCCATGTGGCCGAGGAGAAGATCGCGAAATACCGGACGCAGCAGAGCCAGGTGCGGAAAAACGACGAATCTCAGGCGCTCACCCACGAGATCGACACCACGCAGGCGGCCATCGGTGGCCTCGAGGAGCAGGAGATCGCGGTGTTGCTGTCCATCGACGAGGCCAAAAAGCGTTTTGCCGCCGCCGAGGCGGAGCTGAAGAAGAACATAACCGGGCACGAGACCCGCATCCGCACCCTGCGCGAGCACGAGACGCAGCTGCAGGCGGAGCTGGCCGCGGCCCAGGCCGCGTCCGTGGCGGCGCGGCCCGCGGTGCCGCCGGCCTACCTGAGGATTTACGACCGCGTGGCGACCAAGCCCGGCCACCCGGTGTGCGTGACCGTAAACGGCGGCCGCTGTGGCGGTTGCCACCTGAAGGTGCCGACCCACATCGAGGTCATGGCGCGGAACGGGGCGGAAATTGCCACTTGCGACCAGTGCGGGCGCATCCTCTACTGGCAATCCTAGTTTCGGAGCCAGATCTTCGCTCCGCGTTCTTTGAACCAGGAGAGGAAAGTCCGGACACCACAGGGCAGGATTCCCACCGAAAGAGGGGGCGCGGCGCTTCAAGGCGCCGTGACGGACAGTGTCACAGAGAATAGACCGCCCGGTTCGACTCGCCGCAAGGCGGCTCGCTCAGGGTAAGGGTGAAAAGGTGGGGTAAGAGCCCACCGCGCCGAAGGCAACGACGGCGGCACGAAAAACCCAATCCGGTGCAAGACTAAATAGGGGACTCGGCGGCCCGTCGGACAGTCCCGGGTTAGTCGCATTCCGCGGCGCTGGCGCAAGCCGGCAGCCCGGAAAGGTGCGCCTTCGGGCGCGCCTAGAGAAATGAAGATCCGCCGTCGCTCAATACGGCGGCTGACAGAATCCGGCTTACCGGCTTCGGAACTAGCACTACGCGGGGCGCGCTGTTAACCACGGCGCGCCCCGCTCCATTTAAGGAGGCGGACCAAATCCCCCCAAACCCCGGGCGCGGCCCGGGCGGGCGGTTTCCGGCCCAAGGCCGGGCTTTTATTGAGACTTCCTAAAAGAAGCGACGATGTCGGCAGATAGGGCGAATTCTTCCGCCGTCGCGAGGCCTATGGCGGACAGGCCGGATGAGCCGTGCGCCCGAGCGGCTCGTCAGGGACGACTCGCCCTACCCATTGAGCCCCCTTCTCCAGGTTATCTTCAATAATGGCGCGTCAGGCGCCGTTAATAGGCCAGCGGCACGGCATAGGTGGCGCGCTCGGCGGCGGATTGGAGCTCGCGCCACTTGGAGATGCCGTAGGGATTGCCGGTGGTCAGGCGGCCGAGGGCATCATCGTAGTGAAACTCGGTGCCGCCGTTCATGGTGATCGACTTCGCGACCACCGCGCCGCACATCAGGCCGCTGGAACCGCCGCCGTTCAGGGTGACATCGGCGTCGGGGGCATAGACCGTGGCGATCAGCTGGCCGTTGCCGCTGATGTCGAAATTCTGGCCGGAGGTCTGGGTGCCCCAGAACATGGTCGAGGCGGGGGAATTGTTGGCGTTGGCCATGCCGGTGCCGGTGATCCGCACGTCGCCGTTGGTGTAGACGTTCCAGGTCGCGCCAGCGCCGACGCTGACCCCGGCGCCACCGCCCACGTCGATGGCGTTGGTGGCGCTGTTGCTGGCGTTGGCCAGGAAAACGACATTCTTGCCGGCGGCGATGGTGAGGGTCTTGGTGCCGTTGAGATTGACGGCCGTGGTGCCGGTGAATTTGTAGTAGAAGGTCTCTTTTCCGGCCACCATCACGGAGACATCACCGGCCTCGGGCAGGGACACGTTGGAGTTATAGGCCGAGGCCCGGGTGTTGAACGTCGTGGGGTTCGGCACCGTGGGCACGGGGAAGGTGGCGTTGAAATCGTTGGTGCGGCGGGTGGGATCGTCGGTGGTGGTGCCGAGCGGATGGACGGAACCGCCGGTGATCGTGCCGAACTCGCCGGTCTTGGCGTAGCCCCAGACCTCGCCGCCGGCCAGGCCGATGCTGCCGCTGATGCTGCCGACCACCACGTTGGCGGTGCGGATGGAGGGATCGTAGGGAATGCCGGGTGCGGGCGCCAGGACGTCGGACCGGGAGTCCCAGCTGTCGGCCATCGGGTGGCCGACCCAGGAGACATTGTCGCGGGCGACGAGGCCGTTGGAGAAGAGGGAGCGTTTGCGCAGGGTGACCTCGATGAACTTGCTGATCGGCGGGCTGCCGTCGGGCTGGGTGATGGTGGATCGGGCCACGATCTTCGGCGTGGCGCCGGCCTGGCCGTTGTAATAATGGACCCAGACCTTGACGGAGCCGGTGGTGTTGGGCCCGGCCGCGAAGCCGGTGAAATTATTGGTCGCGCAGGGCGTGAAAGGGCTCGAACTGGAATTATAGGCGGTGTTGTTGAGCGTCCACGGGCTGGGCCAGGCGTCGGCGGCGGTAGCGACGTTGTCGAGCTGGTTGAAGCGGGAGATGGCCTCCTCGAGGCCGACTTCCGCCAGGTTCATGGCGGAATTGGAGTAGAAGGTGCGGTGCGCCTGCTTGAGGGAGTTGTTCGACAGCTTGATGAAGCTGACCAGGGAGATGCCGATGATGGCGGCCATGAGCATGGCCACGATGAGGACGGAGCCGCGCGCGGCGCGAAGAGGCGATGGGCGGTAAGGGTTCATGGGCGGGCTCTCAGTTGGCGTATTTGTTGCGCAGGATGAAGGAGGCGGACAGGATGATGTTGCTGGCGCCGACGGCGGTTCTGGTCGTTGTGCGGGCGGTCATGCTGATCTGGACGCGCTTCGTGGTCATGTCCTGGACGGCGGGGTTGTTGATGCGGTCGAAGCGGGCGTAGGAGAACGTGATGACGTTCCGGATGAGGTTGTTCTGCCCGGAAGCGGAGAGACTGTCCCGTGGGGTGCGGAAGAAGACCCGGTTGGTGCCGTCGTAGGCGTAGGTCACGACCCCTGACGTGGGGGCATAGTTGTTCGGGATGGTGAGCGTGATCGAGGTGGTGCTGTTCCAGGTGATGGCGCTGGCCATGCGGACGTCCTGGCTGAATTCCTCCAGCGCGCGGCGGGCCTGGGCCTCCATCACGCTGTAATTGGCGACGTTGGCGCCGCTGCGGCCGAGCATGAGGAAGGTCGACATGACGCCGGCCAGCACCATGGTGCCGATCGAGGAGGCGATCATCACCTCGACGAGGGTGAAGCCGCGACGACCCTTAGAGCGAATTGTAGAAGTAGTCATAAAGTCCGTTTTGACCATAATAGCTGGCGTAGCTGCGGGTGATGGTCCGGCCGTCATAACTGCGCCAGCTGACGGTCAGGGTGACCTGTTTCATGCCGGTGCGGATGACATCGACCCGGCGGGTCAGGGCGAAGCGGGTGCCGATGAAGGCGTTGGCGGTGAAGCTGGTGTCCACCGTCACCGCGATCGCGGAGCCGGTGGCGTCGTAGGTGTCGACCGTCGCCCAGGGCAGGAGGCGCATCTTCTCAAATTCGCTCTGCATGATCTGGCCGGCGATGGTGATGTTGCGCGCCGTGTCGAGGGAGAGGAAGCCGCGCTGCATCGTCGTGATGGAGGAGGTGATGGCGAAGGCCATCACGATGGCGGCCATCATGACCTCGACGATCGTGAAGCCCGCGGTGCGCGGGCGGCGGTCCGCGGCGACGGACGGGCAGGGGAGGTTTGTTTTCACCCCACCACCCTAGCCGAATCCGCGGGAAAAAATAACAGGCGATCGCCTTTAAAAAAGGCCCTAGTATCCCGTAACGTCTATAATTTCGGATAAAGTCTGAGGAGTTTGATACG
>JAQSDJ010000308.1 GCA_029945855.1 Lacunisphaera sp. | reverse complement strand
TCATCCGGAGGATTCGCCCTACCTGCCGACACCATCACTTCTTTTCGGAAGTCCCAATAGGATGACCGGCCAAGGGTGTTATCCGTGTGATCCGAGCAATCCGTGGTCTCTCCTGCTTGGTTGAGATTAGTGGGGCAATAGTGTCCATTGGTGGTTCACACATGAGCTCTCTTCACGGCCAGCGTCTCGTCATCTTTGGCTGCGGCTATGTCGGCACGGCGGTCGCGCGGGCCGCGCTGGCGGCCGGGGCGCGGGTCGAGGCCTTGACCCGCAATCAGGAGAAAGCGGCCGCGCTCCGCGCACTGGGCCTGGCAAAGGTCGTCGTGGCCGAGTTGTCCTCGGCCGATTGGCACGGGCAGATCGCGGGCGAACCGGATTTTGTGGACAATTGCGTCAGTGCCGGCGGCGGGCCGGACGGCTACCGCCAGTCCTATGTGGCGGGCTTGCAGTCGATTCTCACCTGGGCGGGGGCGGGGGCTGCGCCGGTCGGCACGCTCGTCTACACCAGCAGCACCTCGGTCTATCCGCAGGGTGAGGGAATGGTCGTCGACGAGTCGGCGCCGGCGGACGGGGGCACGCCGAACGGTCGCACGATCCGCGAATCGGAAATCCTGCTGCAAAACGCCCCGGCGACCGCCGTGCGCCGGCATTTCATTTTGCGGTTGGCCGGCATCTACGGGCCGGACCGGCATCATCTGCTCGACCAGCTGCGCACGGGCGCGGACACGCTCGGCGGCTCCGGCGCGCACCACCTCAACCTGGCGCATCGGGAGGACATCGTTTCTGCCATTCTCGCCTGCCTGCAGGCGGCGCCGACGGTGGCGAATGATATCTTCAATGTCGCTGATCAGGCCCCGGCGCGGCGCGAAGAGGTCGTCCGGTGGCTGGCGGCGCGGCTGGGGCGGGCCCTGCCGGCGTTCGACGGCGGCACGACCGCCCGCCGCGGCGGACAGCCGATGCCCGACCGGGTGATCAGCAGCGCGAAAATCCAGCGCGTGCTCGGCTGGCAACCGCAATTTTGCGATTTTCGCGCGGGGTTTGACCGCATTCTGAGCCAAGGATGACCGCGGCAGGGTTTTGCCACGGCTGGGGAAAATCTGGTAGGGGCCGTTGCCCTCAACGGCCCGGGCGCTTGAGGGCAAGCGCCCCTACCGCCCTACAGTTATCCGTGATCATCCGTGAAATCCGTGGTCAAAAAAATGACCGGGAAAATTTGCGTGATTAGTGTTCATTAGTGTCCATTAGTGGTTCCTCAACCAACCAACCCACTTCCACCATGGCCGGCGTAGGCAAACTCCTCAAACAAGCCCAGAAAATGCAGAAGCAG
This sequence comes from Lacunisphaera sp., assembly GCA_029945855.1. Lineage (GTDB taxonomy): Bacteria > Verrucomicrobiota > Verrucomicrobiia > Opitutales > Opitutaceae > Lacunisphaera. The sequence continues at coordinate 6,133 of JAQSDJ010000308.1, read as the reverse complement.
ATCGAGACGATGCAAGCATCGCTCGAGACGCAAGTGATCGATGTGTCGAGCGGCGGCGGCGCCGTGCATATCAAGATCAACGGCGCGGGCAAATTCCTCGCGTTCAAGCTCGACCCCGAGTTCCTCAAGGAGGAGGCGAAGCTCGTCGAGGAGACGGTGCTCAATGCCGTGCAGGAGGCCGCGACCAAGGCCAAGGCCCTGAACGAGGGCGAGATGCAGAAGATCTCCTCCGCCTTCCAGATGCCGGGGATGTTTTGAAAATCAGGAAGTAGGATTCACGAATTAAGAACGATGAGGCTGCTTTGTTCGGAATTTCTTAAATCATCCTTCTTAATTCTTGGTTTCCGATGACTCCCGCGCTTGAACAATTGCAGAAGCAGCTGAAGCAGCTGCCGGGCGTCGGCTATCGCTCGGCCGAGCGCATCGCGCTGCACCTGCTGGTCGAGAAGCCCGCGCGGTTGCCCGAGCTGGTGGCGGCGCTGGAATCTGCGGCCAGCAAGGTCCGGCGCTGCGCCCTGTGCGGCAATCTTTCCGAGGAGGAGCTCTGCCCGGTCTGTGCGGACGAGAAGCGCAGCAGCGGCCAGGTGTGCGTCGTGGAATACGTGCCGGATCTCGCGGCCATCGAGCGCTCCGGCGCCTACCGCGGCCGCTATCATGTTCTGCACGGGAAGCTCTCGCCGATCCGCGGCGTGGCCCCCGAGGACCTCAATTTCAGCTCTCTCCTCCAGCGCATCGACGCCGGGGAGATCACCGAGCTGATCCTTGCCCTGTCCAATGACGTCGAGGGCGAGGCGACCTGCCATTACCTGCTCGAGCGGCTGCCCCAGACCGGCGTCAAGGTGACGCGCATCGGCTTCGGTCTGCCCAGCGGCAGCGGGGTGCTTTATGCCGACGCGGTCACGCTGAAAAGCGCCCTCGAGGCCCGGCGGGATTATTCATGACTTGCCGCCGGGCCCGCGGTTGTTTTTAGTCCGGCTCCTGTTCTTTGCGGGCGTAGTATATCGGTATTATATGTGCTTCCCAAGCATGAGAGGAGGGTTCGACTCCCTCCGCCCGCACCACTTTTATTTCCCAGCTGGGAATAAATGCTCCTCCCATCCCTCAAACCACAACTCCCCATGAAAAACATCCGCATCATCCTCGCGCTGGCCCTGGCCAGCTTTTTCGCCACCGCCCTCGTCAACGCCGAAGAGGCCAAGAAGGAAGAGACCAAGGCCAAGTGCTGCATGAAGGCCGAGAAGGCCGGCGAAAAGTGCACCCACGAGTGCTGCACCGCCGCGGCCAAGGACAGCAAGGCCTGCGAAAAGTGCGCGCCCAAGAAAACCGAAGAGAAGAAGTAATGGTTGGGCGGGATCAGCGATCCCACAGCTCAAGCCGCGTCCCGATCGGGTCGCGGCTTTTTTACGCCTCGGCCTCGACCTCGGCCTTGCCGAGGCGCTTGTAGCGGTCCCGGATGCGGCGGGTGATGTCGTCGGTCGAAAGGCCGTAGGCGGCGCGGAGGATGTCCACGCTGCTGCCGTGTTCCACGAATTTGTCGGGCCAGCCGATGCGCTCGACGGGCGTCGCACAATCGGCGTCCTGCAGCGCCTCGAGCACCGCGCTGCCGAAGCCGCCGGCGAGGACGTGGTCCTCCATCGTGACGATGAGCGGCACCACGGTCGCCTGGCTGAGCAGCAGCGTGCGGTCGAGCGGCTTGATGAAACGGGCGTTCACGACGCCGACGGAGAGGCCTTCCTCGTCGGCAAGACGTCCGGCGATCTTCTGCGCCTCCTGCACCATCGGGCCGAGCGCCCAGATCATGATGTTGGAGCCTTCGCGCAGCAGCTCGGCCTGGCCGAGGGGCAGCGAGACGGGCTCGGCCTTGACCTTGGCGCCCGGGCCGGCGCCGCGCGGATAGCGGATGAAGCCTGGGCCGGGCAGCGTCAGCGAGGTGTGCAGCATGTCGACGAGTTCGTCTTCGTCCTTGGGCTGCATGACGGTGGCGTTGGGCACGCAGCGCAGGTAGGAAATGTCGAAGAGGCCGTGGTGCGTCGGGCCGTCGTTGGGCGACAGGCCGGCGCGGTCCAGGCAGAAGGTCACGGGCAGGTTCTGCAGCGCGACGTCGTGGATGACCATGTCGTAGGCGCGCTGGAGGAAGGTGGAATAGATCGCGCACACCGGGCGGAAGCCCTTGGTGGCGAGGCCGGCGGCGAACAGCACGGCGTGTTCCTCCGCGATGCCGACGTCGAAGAACTGGCCGGGGACCTCCCGGGCCAGCAGCGACAGGCCGGTGCCGGCGGGCATGGCGCCCGTGATGCCGAGCACCTTCGGGTCTTTTTTCGCGAAGCGGGTGAGGGCGGCGCCGAAGACGTCCTGGTAGTTGGGCAGCGTGCCGGACCCGGACTGCAGGCTCTCGCCGGTCTCGGGGTCGAAGGGGCTGGCGCCATGGAATTTCTCCGGCGAATTCATCGCGGCGTCGAGGCCCTTGCCCTTCTTGGTCAGCACGTGGATGAGCACGGGGACCTCGCAATCGCGGGCGAACTCGAGGTTCTTGCACAGGGCTTCGATGTTGTGGCCGTCGACGGGGCCGAGGTAGCGCAGGCCGAACTTCTCGAACAGCGACGACTCCATGAAGAAGTCCTTCGTCTCGCGCTTCCACTTGTGGTAGATCTTGTTCATCTCGACGCCCGTGGGGAAGCTCTTGAAGAACGCCTCCACGTCATGGTGCAGCTTGTTGTAGGTCGGGCTCGTGCTGATGCGGTTGAGGTAGTTGGCGATGGCGCCGACGTTCTTCGCGATGGACCACTCGTTGTCGTTGAGGATGACGATCAGCCGCTTGGTGGAACTGACGACATTGTTCAGCGCCTCGAGGGTGACGCCGCAGGTGAAGGCCGCGTCGCCGCAGACGGCGATCACGTGTTCCTGCGAGCCGCGGAGGTCGCGGGCCGTGGCCATGCCGAGCGCGGCGGAGAGGGCGGTGCCCGCGTGGCCGGCGCCGAAGGCATCATGCGGGCTCTCCGGGCGGCAGAGGAAGCCCGAGGCGCCGCCGGTCTTGCGCAGCTGGCGGAAAAACTCGCCCTGCCGGCCGGTGAGCAGCTTGTGCACGTAGCCCTGGTGGGCGACGTCGAAGACGATCTGGTCTTCCGGGGTGTGGAAGACGCGGTGCAGCGCGATGGTCAGCTCGACCACCCCGAGGTTCGGGCCGACGTGGCCGCCGTTCTTCGCGGTGACGTTGATCAGCTCGTCGCGGATTTCCTGCGCCAGCCGGGGCAGCTGCTCGGGGGTCAGGGCCTTGACGTCGGCGGGACCGGCAATGCGGGAGAGAAGGGGGGGAACAGGCGTGGAAGAGCTCATCAGGGGACGGACGCGGGCCGGCGGTTAGTCCGCGCGGTTGGATTCAAACGGCTCGAAGGCAGCGGCGCCGTCCTTGCCCTTTTTCAGTTTCTCGATCTTCAACTCGGCCTCCTTCAGGCGGCCCTCGCAGACCTTCAGGAGCTTGGTGCCTTCTTCGTATCGGGCCAGGAGCTCGGCCAGCGGCACTTCGCCCGATTCCATCGAGTCCACGATGGCTTCGAGCTTGGTGAGGGCCGTTTCGAAGCTGAGTTTGGCGGTTTTGTCTGAATCCACAGGGCCAATGTGGGCCGGGGGGCGGGGATTTCAATCAAACTTTGGATGCCGTGAAACCATCAGGCGGGCAGTGGCTTAAGGCGGGCGCCGGTTTCCATGCCGTCGCCGCTGTCGCCGATGTGGAAATCGGCGACCACCGGGGAAAATAGTATTTGGCGGCGGGCGGAAAACATGCGCTTTGAACCCATGGATTGGCTGCCCCTGACGGTCGTTGCCCTCATTGCCCTGCGCCTTACCGCCCAACTGGCGCTCGAGGCCCTCAATCGCGCGGAATCGCGCCGCCACGCCGCGCAACGCCCGTCGGCCGTGGCGGAGGTCATGGACGAGCCGACCTACGCCAAGTCCGTGGACTATACGCAGGCGAAAAGCCGGTTCGCATCGGTGGAGTTCGTCTACGACGTCGTGATTTTGCTGGCGCTGCTCTTCAGCGGGATGCTGCCCTGGCTGTGGCTGCGCTTCGACGGGCTCGCGCCCGGTGCGGCGTGGAGCGGGGCGCTGTTTCTCATCATCACCATGATTTTGCTCGGCCTGCCGGGCCTGCCGCTGGCGTGGTGGTCGCAGTTCCGCCTCGAGGCGCGTTTCGGTTTCAACAAGAGCACGCTCGGCCTGTGGATCACGGACCAGGTCAAGTCCACGCTGCTGGGCCTCGCCATCGGCTTTCCGCTCGCGTGGGGCCTGCTCGCGCTGGTCGGCTGGGTCGGACCCTGGTGGTGGGTGTGGGGCTTTGTCCTGCTCTTCGGTTTCCAGCTGCTCATGATGGTGCTTTACCCGAAGCTCATCCTCCCGCTCTTCAACAAGCTCACGCCGCTGCCCGAGGGCGACACGCGGGCCCAGCTGCTGGCGCTGGCCGAGCGCACGGGCTTCCAGGCGAAAACCATCGAGGTGATGGATGGCTCCAAGCGCTCCGGCCACTCCAACGCGTTCTTCACGGGCTTCGGCCGCTTCCGCCGCATCGTGCTCTTCGACACCCTGATCACCCAGCTCACGCAGGCGGAGCTGGAGGCCGTGCTGGCGCACGAGATCGGCCACTACAAGTGCGGGCATATTCCGAAATTCCTCGCGGTCATGGCGGCGCTGCAGCTCGGCGCGTTCGGCGTCGTGGCCTGGCTGGCCCACGCCCCGTGGTTCAACTCCGCCTTCGGCCTGCCGGCGGGCGCGCTGGCCCCGACCTTTCTGCTCTTCGCGCTGCTCGGCGGGCTCGTGACTTTCTGGTTCACCTTCCTCGGCAACCGGCTGTCGCGCAAAAACGAATACGAGGCCGACGCCTTCGCGAAAAAGGCGATGAACTCCGCCGCGCCGCTCGTCGGCGCGCTGCGCAAGCTTTCCCAGAAAAACCTCTCCAACCTCACCCCGCACCCGCTCTACAGCGCGGTGTATTATTCCCACCCGACCCTGGTCGAGCGCGAACGCGCGCTGCAGGGATAGTTTCACACGAGCCAACGGAGAAAAGGCAGGAGATTTGGTTTTCCGTTGAAACTCCAGGCTCAGTTCCCTCTGTTTCCTCCTGTGAAAGAATTTCGTGGATTGGTGGTCTTGCTCTTCCTTGTCGCCGGCCCGTTCGCCTCCGCGGCGCTCACGGTGGCCACTTACAACGTGGAAAACTACACCCTCGCCAACCGCATGGTGGACGGCGTCTACCGTCCGGGCTACCCGAAGCCGGAAAAGGAAAAGGCCGCGCTGCGGCAGGTGATCGGCGGTATCGCGCCGGACATCCTCGCGGTGGAGGAGATGGGGGCCCAGGCGTTCCTGGACGATTTCCAGCAGGAGTTGAAGCGGAGCGGCCAGGATTATCCGCACGCCGTGGTCCTGGAGGCCGCCGACAAGGACCGGCACGTCGCCGTGCTCTCCAAGGTGCCGTTCAAGGAGATCAAGCGGCACACCGCGGTGGCCCTCACGTATTTCGGCCAGCAGGAGCTGGTGAAACGCGGCGTGCTTGAGGTGGTGTTCGCGACGACCGAGGGTGACCTTTCCGTCTTCGTGGTGCACCTGAAGAGCAAATACACCGAGCGCCCGGACGATCCCGAGTCGGCCCAGCAGCGGGCGCTGGAGGCCGAGGCCGTGCGGGATCTTGTGCTGTCGCGCCATCCGGATCCCACCAAGGTGAAGTTCATCATCTGCGGCGACTGGAACGACACTCGCGGCACCCGCCCCGTGAAGGCGATGCAGAAGCGCGGCGACACCGTCGTCGGCGACCTTGTCTACGCGACCGATTCGCGTGGCGAGGTCTGGACGCATTTCTTCCGCCGCGAGGACCTCTACAGCCGCATTGACTTCATGCTGGCATCACCGGCGTTGAAACCTTTCATCGCCGGCAATCGGGCGACGATCGGGGACGGCCCGGGCGCCGGAGAGGCCAGCGACCACCGTCCAGTCTACGTTTCGCTCAAGCTCGACCCGGTGAAATAGGGGAGGAACGAGCGAATTCCCGAGCATCGGGTGGACCCCGTCCTCCATCCTTCGCCAATTCATGCCGTTGGACGGCCCATCTCCACTGGAGAGCCGCGCACTAAATGGTGGAACCCGTCCT
>JAQSDJ010000307.1 GCA_029945855.1 Lacunisphaera sp. | reverse complement strand
AACCTTGAGCAGGCAGCCCAGCACGATGAACCAGAGCAGGCGGAATCCTTCCTCCGCCCCAAGCTTCGGGGTCACGATCAACTCGCCCGAACCCACGATCATGGCGCTGATGATCAAACCCGGACCGAGCTGGCGCAGCACCCCGCCCAGATGCCGGGGAGGAGCAAGCGTCGTGGCAGAGGCGGTCACCGGCACAGGCTGGGGGCGGCCGGCGACAAATTCAACTCAATGCCCGGCGCCGTGGCTGTGCTCCTGGATGTATTCCTGCTTGAGGCCGAGGTTCTCCGGGGCGTGCAGCACGAGCATCTTCATGCGGATATCGGCCGGCACCTGCGCGGCCGTTAGCTTCGATACGACAACCATCAGGCCGATGGCGAGCGGCACGGTCCAGATCGCGGGCTGCTCGCACAGGATGCGCACCAGCGGGTTGGCCTTCCAGAAGGCTGCGAGGTCGACCATTTTCAAGTCGCTGAGATTGATGAGCGTGGTGCAGGCGAGCGCCGCGAGACCGCCGGACAGCATGCCGGTGGCGGCGCCGGTCATCGTCATGCCACGCCACCACACGCTCATGAAGAGCAGCGGGAAGTAGCTGGCCGCCGCGATGGCGAAGGCCTGGCCGACCATGAAGTTGATCTGGAGCTGCTCGACCTGCGAGCCGAGCCCGATGGCCACGGCGCCGATGATGACCGCGGAGATCTTGAACATCCGCATGCGCTGCTCCGGCGTGGCCTGGGGCCGCAGCATGCGGCCGTAGACGTCGTGCGCCAGCGCGCCGGTCATCGAGACGAGCAGGCCGCTGAAGGTGCTCATGAAGGCCGCAAAGGCCCCGGCGCAGGTGATGCCGCTGAGGATGCTGCCCCACACGCCGCCGATGACGCGCGGCAGCTCGAGCACGATCTTGTCCGTGCCCTTGGCGCCGGTGGCCGCGTAGAGCTCGGGCAGCAGGTTGCGCCCGATGACGCCAAAGACCGGGGGGAACACGTAGAAGATGCCGATCAGGATCATCACCCACATGGTCGTCTTCTTCGCCGCAACGCCGTCGGGATTGGTGTAGAACCGCACGAGGATGTGCGGCAGGCCGGCCGTGCCGCAGACCAGGGCGATGATGAGCGAATAGGTGTAGAGCAGCGAATAGGGGCGGGCCGCCTCATCGGAGAGACCGGCGGCCTTGGCCGCCTTGGTGGTGAGCGGGCCGAAGGGCGAGATCCACGGGGTGTCCGCCGGCGCCTTCGCCACGAGCGGCTGGCGCTCGACCGTCTGCGTGATCGCGGTCGTCCCGGCGGCAATTTTTTCCAGGCGGCCGTCGTTGGCCCCGAGGTGTGCGCCGTAGAAGCCGTAGACCGACATCAGCACGAAGACCGGCAGGCTGATCGCGAACATCTTCATCCAATACTGGAAGGCCTGCACCAGCGTGATGCCCTTCATGCCGCCAAGCGCGACGTTGAGCGTGATGACCGCGCCGACCACCGCCACGCCCACCCAGTAGGGCAGGCCGGGAAAGATGTAGGCGAGCGTCGTGCCCGCGCCCTTCATCTGCGGCATGGTGTAGAAGAAGCCGATGAACAGCACGAAGCAGACGGCGATCTTGCGAAAGAGCGGCGAGTCAAACCGGCCCTCGGCAAAATCCGGGATCGTGTAGGCGCCGAACCGGCGCAGCGGGCCGGCGATGAACAGCAGCAAGAACAGGTAGCCGCAGGCGTAGCACACCGGATACCACAGCGCGTCGTAGCCGCTCGACATCACCATGCCGGCGACCCCCATGAAGGAGGCGGCCGAGAGGTATTCGCCGGAGATGGCCGAGGCGTTCATCCCGACCCCCACCGAGCGGCCGGCCACGAAGAAGTCGCTGGCGGTCTTCGAGGACTTCGCCGAGCGGAAGCCCATCCAGATGGTCACCGCCACGGTGACGAATGAGAAACCAAAGATCCACGGGTCGACCCCGCCAAAAAATCCGCCGGCCGCGAGCCAGTGAGGGAGAAGCATGGTTCAGTTTCCCTGGTGGTTTTCGCGCACCGCGCGGACCTCGTCCTCTTCCAGCCAGATGGAGCGGCGGATGAAGAAATACGAGACGATCCACACCAACGGGAAGCACATCACCCCGAGCAGCAGCCAGCTGAGCGTGAAGCCCGCCACGCGGGTGGCCATGAGGGCCGGGGCGAAGTAGTTGAGCAAGGGCAGGCCGATGAGGCCGACCAGGAACGCGGCCGCGCAGGCCACGGACAGTTTCAGTTGCCGACGCATAAGCAGGTGAAGGAATTCCTCGCTATGCACGGCATCCGGGGGCGATGGAGGCGTGGACATCGGGCTGCAACATGGGAGAGGTCCGGCGACTGGCAATCCGGATTTTTGAATATGTCAGGCAGTTTGGGCCTGATGGGGGAAGGGTTTTATGCCCCGACTCGACCGGCGTTGGCGTCATCCCGTCGGGGCATAAAGCCCCTCCCGCCCATTGGAAGACGTCCCCTCAGAAATCCAGCTGCTCCATGAGCTTTGGGCTCAGGTCCGGGCGGCGCGCTTTTGGCGCCAGCGGCGCAGACCAAAGCCCGCCAGGCCCGCGCCCATCAGCAGCGCGCCGTAGGTCGAAGGCTCGGGCACCGGCGTGATCTGCTCGTCGTAACCCTGCCATTTGGTGGTGCTGCCGTTGTTGATGCCGCTGAAGACCACCTGGTTCATCGGCGCGGAGCCGGTCGTGTTGACGACGGCGCCGGTCCAGTTGTCGGCGAAGAAATAGTCGACCGCGTTCTGCCAGTTGAGGATCGTCAGGGTGACGCCGGCACCGATGGTGAGGTTCGCCACGTTGAGCGAGCTGGCCGTGCCGCCAAAATCAATGGTGCTGTTGCCGGTGATGTTCAGACTGGCCAGGGAGAGATCGGCGTCGGTGAGCCGGAGCGTGCCGCCGCTGATCGTCGTGGTGCCCGTGAAGGCCTGGTCGACATTGAACTGCAGCGCGCCGGCGGCGAGGTTCAGGTTGCCGGCGAAACCGAGGTCGCTGGCGACGGTCAGGGTGCCGGTGCCGGTCTTGGTGAAGCTGCCGGTGCCGGTCAGGTCGCCGGAGAAGGTGGTGCTGGCGTTGTTGCCGCCGGCGATGAGCTGGCCCGTGCCGATCAGGACGTGGCCCGCCCCCGCGATGGAGCCGATGGTCTCGGTCTGGCCGGCGACGTCGAAGGTCGCGCCGCCCGCGACGGTGACGGCGGAGGTGTTGGCGATGCGCTCGTCGGCGCCGAGCTGCAGCGTGCCCGCGCTGATCGTGGTGGCGCCAGTGTAGGTGTTCGCGCCGGCGAGCAGGAGGGTGCCACTGCTGTCCTTGGTGAGGCTGCCCGTGCCGGAGATGACGCCGGTCTGGGTGGTGTTGCCGAGGCCACCCACGGTGAGGGCGTTGGCCCCGAGCGCGACATTGCCGGAGAGGGTGAGCGTGCCGGCGTCGGATTGCACGCGGCTGGTGCCGCCGAGGGTGAGGGCGCCGGAGAGCGTGTTGTTGCCGGCAAAATTCTGGATGGCGCCGTTGCCCGAGGTGCCCGTGCCGTTGATCGCCACGGCGTTCGCGAGGCTGATGCCGCCCTGCAACTGGAGGTTGCCGGCGCTGCTGACATTGACCGCGCCGCTGCCAAGCACGGTGTTGGAGCCGCTGACGTTGAGCGTGCCGCCAGTGACGTTGGTCGTGCCGCTGAAGCCGCTGCCGGAGCCGGAAAGATACACCTTGCCGGTGCCGGTGACGTTGAGGCTGCTGCCCGCGGCCCCGGTGAGGCTGCCGGCGTAGTTGGAATTGGTGTTGTTCGGCCCGTTGAGAGTGAGCGCGCCGGCGCCGAGGGCGGTGGTGGTGGTGGCGCTCGTGCTGTTGAGCTGGCCGAGGGTCTCGGTGCGACCGTTGAGGTTGAACGTGGCGCTGTTGTTGAGGGTGACGGTCGAGGAGTCGGCGATCTGGTTATTCGCATCCAACCGGACCGAGCCGGCGTTGACCGTGAGTTGGCCGGCGATGGCCGTGGTGCCCGCCGCCTTGTTGAGGACGAGCGTGCCGCTGTCCACCGTGGTGGTGCCGCTGTAGGTGTTGGCGGCGCCGGTCATCGTGGTGGTGCCGCTGTTGTTCACGGTGAGCGAGCCCGTGCCGATGGTGAGGGCCCCGGTGAGGTTGAGGTTGCCGGCGCCGGTGGTGGCGAGATTCTGGCCGGAGCCGGTGACGGAGCCGAGGGCGAGGGTGTTGCCCGCGGTGGCCCCCACCGTGGTGGCACCGGCGAGGGTGATCGTGCCGGAAAGCGTGCCGGTGCCCGAGACCGCCTGCAGGGCGCCGTTGCCACCGACGCCGGCGCCGGCGACCGTGATGTTTTCGGCCGAGGTGATGGTCCCGGAAACGGCCAGAGTGCCGCCGTCGAGGACGGTGGTGGTGCCGGTCGTGTTGCCGAGGGCGTTGGCGTTGTTGAGCTGGAGCGTGCCGGCGTTGACGAAGATGTTGCCGGCGTAGGCCGAGCTGTTGCCGGAGAGAATGAGGGTGCCGCCGGTGTTTTCCTTCACCAGGTTGCCCGAGCCGGTCAGCGCGGATGAAATGGTCAGGTTGCCGCTGCCGATCATGTCCACCACCGTGTTTTTCGCGAGGTTGACCGTGCCCATGGTGAGGCTCTGGTTGTTCGAGCTGGACTGCTGGATGAACGCGATGCTGCCGGCGTTGGGCCCGTCAAAGGTCAGCGTGTCGTTCTGGCTGTTCCCGATGTTGAAGGAGGCGCTGCCGGCGACAAAGCGCAGGGCATTGATCGTGCGATTCGCCTCGAGGTCCACCGTGGTCTGCGCCCCGGTGCCGAAGGAAACCTTGGTCGTGTTGGTGGCGGTCCAGTCGTTCGCCAGGTTGGGATTCCAGTTCGCGCCGCGGCTCCAGCGGTTGTTGCCAGCGCCGCTGTCCCAGGCCGTCCAGCCCGTGGTGGTGGCGGAGATCGGGCGCCAGCCGCTGCCGTAGCCGGTGACGGTCTGGGCGGCCGTCTGCGTGGCGCCGGCGCCGTAACCCACGAAATACATCTGGTCGAGGACGGTGGACGTGAGGGCGGTGGACGAGGCAAGGATGTCGGTGCCGCTCTGCCAGTTCGAGATGGAGAGCACGCCGGAAGGCGTGCCGGTGGTGTTGGCGAAGAGGAAATAATTGGCGCCGGTCTGGGCGCCGAAGTCGAGGGCGCCGCCGTTGGAGAAGGTGAGGTTGCCGACCTGTTCCGAGAAGGTGTTAAGGCTCAGCGTGCCGCCGTTGAGATCCACCGTGGAGGTGTTGGCGATGCGGTTGCTGGCGCCGAGTTGGAGGACGCCCTCGGTGACGGTGGTGTTGCCGGTGTAGGTGTTCGCGCCGCCGAGCGTGAGGGTGCCGGAGCCGGTCTTGGTCAGGCCGCCGTTGGCGATGACGCCCGTGATCGTGCTGGTGCCGGTGTCGACCTGGGTCGTGAGGGTGCCCCCGCCGAGGGCGACGGCGCCGAGGGTGGAGTTGGCGAGGTTGAGGGTGTAGCTGCCGCCGGACTGGGTCAGGGTGTTGGTCGCGGTGAGACCGGAGAGGCCGCTGCTGGCGGTGAGGCTGAGGGCGTTGCCGATCGTGTTGCCCGCGGTCGAGGCGAGGGTGCCGCCGGCGAGGTTGATGGCCCCGGTGCCGAAGCCGGCGTTGTTGTTGGTTGCGAGCGTGCCGTTGTTGAGCGTGGTGCCGCCGGAATAGGTGTTGGCCGCGTTGAGGGCGACCGTGCCACTGTCGTTTTTGACCACCGCGCCGGTGTTGGCGATGACGCCGGTGAGGTTCGTGGCCTGCCCGGTGCCGTCGAGGGTGATCGTGTTGCCGTTGGTGTTGATCGTCCCGGTGAGGTTGAGCGTGCCGCTGGAGTTGTTGCGGATATTGATGTCGTTGCTGAGCGCGATGGCCGAGTTGATAGTGTTGGTGGCGGTGCCGCGCGTCTGCGTGACCGCGAGGCCGGAGAAGCCGGCCACGCCCTGGTTGTCGAAGGTGAGCGTGTTGTTGTTCAGCGTGTAGCCGAACGGCGCGTCGAAGGACAGGGAGCGCACGTTGCGGTCGGCCCCCGTGTTGATCGTCTGGGCGGCGTTGGCGTAGGTGTTGTCGAACAGGATGTCCGCGCCGACGGTCGGCACCACGGTGGGATTCCAGTTGTTGTTCGTCGCCCAGAGGCCGTCCGTGCCGCCGCCCGACCAGAGGTTGGCGGAGAGGGTCGTGACGTTCAGGTTGCGCACATCATGGAAATTGTTCTGCCCGCCGGTGCCGGAGGAGAAGCCAAACTTCAGGGTATCGGGGCGCGCATAGCCGGAGAGATCCATCTGCAGGACCGTCTGCGGGGCCGTGCCGCCCTGCTGGAGGGTCACCGTCAGCTGGTTGGTGGCGGTGATGAGCAACTGGACGGTGTTGGTCTGGGTCGGGCGGGTGGCGGAATCGATGGACTGGGCCAGCGTGCCGGTGCCGCCGAGGTAGGCGTAGCCATTGGTGCCGCTGCCGGGACCGCGCACGGCGATGGAATCGGGCACCAGGCCGGTGGTGCCGTTCAGGCCGCCCACGCGCCCCTCGGAGGCGGAGGAGAAATTGCCGTATTCGTCGAGGGCCACGCCTAGGTAACCGCCGGCGAGGCCGTTGATCCCGGTTTTTTGTGCATAGCCGATGGATCCGCCGTTGGCACCGACGCTGAAGGGCACGGAGCCATCGAACAGAAAGAAGGTGATGCCGTCCGCGCCGGTGCCGCCGTAGGCTTCGAAATCGAATTTCGCATAGACCGACGCCCCGGCCGAAGTGAAGGCGGTGTCGTAGTAGGCACTGGTAGCTTGGTTGGACCCGGTGGTGGTCAGGCGCAGCCAGCCGTCACCCGCCGCATTGCCATCAGCCCCGGCCGTGCCGGATGTCAGGGTGGGCGTGTAACCTGTGCCCGCAAAGACCCAGCCCGGGGCCGTGGAATTCATGAACGATTCCGTGACTACTTGGGCCTGAATCGACGCCCAGCCAAAGGCACCCAGCAACAAAGCCATGCCCCAAATTAATTGGAGGCTCGAGGCTCGAGGCAGATGACAGGGGTGGGCCACAGCACACATCATCGGCCAATTCCCCCGCCGGTCAATATAAAATAGGGTATAATACCCAGACTTACTAGGGTTATAACACCCCGTAAGCCTGGGCATGAAACCTATTCGCGTTACATTCTGCAGATCAACAACTCACGCTCAAACAGCAACTCCTTCGGCATATGCGAATGCAGGTCGATGAAGAGTTCTTCATGACCGAGCACCTCGGAACGCCAGGCATTGCGGTCGAAGGCCTGCAGTTCCTCGAACTTCTCCTTCGGGAAGTCCATGCCTTCCCAGTCGAGGTCCTCGTAGCGCGGCTGCCAGCCGATCGGGGTCTCCTTGGCACTGCTGCCGGAGCGCACGCGGTCGACGATCCACTGAAGGACGCGCATGTTCTCGGAAAAGCCCGGCCACATGAACTTGCCGTCCTTGTCCTTGCGGAACCAGTTCACGTGGAAGATGCGCGGGGTCTCGGTGAGGTTGCGCTGCATCTTGATCCAATGGCGGAAGTAATCGCCCATGTTGTAGCCGCAGAACGGCAGCATGGCGACCGGATC
>JAQSDJ010000306.1 GCA_029945855.1 Lacunisphaera sp. | reverse complement strand
TGACCAACCGCTTCCGCATGGTCTTTTCCGGCAACGGCCCGGTCGAGATCGAGGGCAAGCAATACAAGATCGACAGCGACCGCACCGTCTCGGAATTCGAGAACATCACCCCGGGCTACCATGCGGTGCTCGGCCAGAAGCTCCTCGAAGGCCGCGAACTCGCCGAGCAGGACGCCGAGCAGAAGCAGCCCGTCGCCGTCGTCAACGCCACCTTCGCGAAAAAGCATTACGGCACCGAGTCCGCCCTCGGCCGCCGCTTCCGCACCATCCAGCAGAACGGCACCAATCCCGGCCCGTGGCGCATCATTGTCGGCGTCGTCTCCGACGTCCGCATGGCCGGCCCGTTCAACAACAACAGCGACGGCACGGGCTTCTACGTGCCCTACTTCGACACCGCCTTTGGCCCCGCCGCCCCGGCCCCGCAGGCGCTGCAGTTCGGCACCGCGGTCGTCCGCCCGCGCGGCGGCCAGCGGCCCGAGGCGCTCGCCGCCGCGATCCAGAACGTCGTCAACAAGGTCGACCCGAACCTGCCGCTCTACTTCGTGGGCACGCCCAAGTCCGCGTTCGACACCTTCCTGTCTCAGAACCGCCTCGTCGCCGTCATGTTCGCCGTCTTCGGCGGCATCGCCGTGCTGCTGGCCTCCGTCGGCCTCTACGGCGTGATGAGCTTCTCCGTGAACCAGCGCAGCCAGGAATTCGGCGTGCGCATGGCCCTCGGCGCCGACGCCACGCGCATCCTGCGCATGGTGCTGCGCCAGGGCGTCTGGCAACTCGGCCTGGGCCTCGGCCTCGGCGTCGCCCTCACCCTCGTCATCGCCACCGTCGCCAACGCCGGCCTGACGAACTTCCTGTTCCAGACCAATCCGCGCGACCCGCTGACCTACACCGCCGTCTCGCTCCTCATCATCGCCGTCTCGCTTCTGGCGATCCTCGTGCCCGCCCGCCGCGCCACCCGCGTCGACCCCATGATCGCCCTGCGGGCGGAATAAATCCTTCTCGTTCTCTTAATCATTCTCGTTCTCTCCTCGCCTTCGTCATTCCTGCAAAGCCAAGAGAAAGATTATGAGTAAGAGAACGAGAACGATTTAGCCCTTCAGCTTTTCAGTCCTTCAGCCTTTTCCCCTCCTCGATGAACGACCTCCGTTTCGCCCTCCGCCTCCTGGCCAAGCAGCCCGGCTTCACCGCCGTCGCCGTCCTGACGATGGCCATCGCGATCGGCGCCAACACCGCGCTGTTCAGCGTGATGAACGCCGTGCTCCTGCGTCCGCTCGACTTCCCGCAGCCCGACTCGATCGTCCGCCTCTGGGCCCGCAACGCCGAGCGCAACCTCGATAATCCCGTCATCACCTGGAACAAGTGGAAGCTCTTTCAGGAACAGCAGACGGTCTTCTCCCAATTCGCCATCTCGGTCTTCAACGCCGCCACCATCACCGACGGCGCCGAGCCCGAGCAGGTGCCCACGCTGCTGGCCTCGGCCGACTTCATCCCGATGCTCGGCCTGCAGCCGCAGCTCGGCCGCACCTTCACCGCGGACGAGGACAAGGAGGGCGCCCCCGCCGTCGCGCTCATCAGCCAGCGGGTCTGGGAAACCAAGTTCAACCGCGATCCCGCCGTCCTCGGCCGGAAGATCACGCTCGACGGCGTCCCCACCGACATCATCGGCGTGCTGCCTGCGCCGCTGCCCGTGCCCTTCAACACCCCGGACATCATCCAGCCGCGCCCCTACGAGGTGTCCTTCCTCAGCCCGCAGGCCCGGCAGCAGGCCGGCGTGTGGCAGGTGACCGCCCGGCTCAAGCCCGGCGTCAGCCGCGAGGCCGCCGAGGCGCAGCTCCTGCAGCTCCACGCGCGCTTCAAGCAGGCCAACCCCGCGCACATCGATTCCGCCAACGTCCCGCGCCTGCGCTTCCTGCGCGACGAGGTCTTTGGCAATCTCAACGCCACGTTCTGGGTGCTCGCCGGCGCCGTCGCCGCCGTGCTCCTCATCGCCTGCGCCAACATCGCCAACCTCGCCCTGGCCCGCCTCAGCGTCCGTCAGAAGGAGATCGCTGTGCGCCTGTCGCTCGGGGCCAGCCGCAAGCAGATCATCCGCCAGTTCCTGGCCGAGAGTCTCGTCACCGCCGTCGTCGGCGGCGGGCTCGGCGTTTTGGTCGCCGCCTGGAGCCTCGAGGGCATCCGTCTGCTGGCCGGGCAGCAGCTCCCGCGTTCGGGCGACATCGCGCTCGATGGCACCGTGCTCTTTTTCGCCACCGCCGTGACCGCCCTCACCGCCCTGCTTGTCGGCCTCTACCCCGCGCTCCAGGCCTCGCGCACCGATTTCCAGACCGTCCTCAAGGACGCCGGCCGCGGCAACACCGGCGGCGGTGCCGGCAAGACTTTCCGCGGCCTGCTCATCGTCTCCGAGGTCGCCCTCTCCATGGTGCTCCTCATCTGCGCGGGTCTGCTGATCCTGAGCTTTGCCAAGCTCCAGCGGACCTCGCTGGGCCTCTCGCCCGCCGGCGTCGCCGGCGGCACGGTCAACCTGCCGCAGGCCAAATACAACAAGCCCGAGCTGTCCCGCGAATTCTACCGCCTCCTCCAGGAAAAGCTCGACCACGCGCCCGAGCTCGCAGCCGGCGGCGCCACCACCGTCATGCCGCTGACCCAGGGCGCGCAGTTCACCGCCTTCGCCGTCGGCGGCCGCCCGGTCCCCCCGATTCCCGAGCGGGCCATCGCCGGCATCCGCACGGTCACGACCGGCTTCTTCCCCACCCTCGGCATCGCACTCAAGGAAGGCCGGCTCTTCACCGGTGACGACCGCACGATCCCGCCCGGTCCCAACGGCACCCCCGGCACCGCGCCCGGCGTCTGCGTGATCAACGAGCAGCTCGCGGCCAAGCTGTTCCCCGGCCAGTCCGCCCTCGGCCAGACCCTCCTCTTCGGCTTCAACGGCGAGGTCAAGAACGAGATCGTCGGCATCATCCGCAACGTGAAGACCGCCGGCATCGCGCAGCCCGTGCCGGACGAGATCTATTTCCCCCGCACCCAGCGCGGCGGCGGCTTCATGACCGTGGCCGGTCGGGCCAAGCCCGGACTCTCCGCCGACGCGGTCCTGCCTGTCATCCGCCGCCTCGTGGCCGAGATCGACCCGAGCGTGGCCGTCGCCAATCCGACGACCATGGACCAGCTGGTCAGCCAGTCGGTCGCCGTCCAGCGCCTCATGATGACACTGCTGCTGGCCTTCGCCGGCATTGCGGCCCTGCTCGCCGCCGTCGGCATCTACTCGGTCATGGCCTTTGCCGTCAGCCAGCGCACCAGCGAATTCGGCGTGCGCCTCGCCCTCGGGGCCACGACCGGCAACATCCTTAAGCTCGTCCTCGGTGTCGGCGCGCTGCAGGTCGGCCTCGGCCTGGCGCTCGGCCTCGGCGGCGCCTTCGCCGCCAGTAAGCTTCTCGCTCAGGCGCTCTATGAGGTGAAACCCTTCGATCCCGCCGTCTTCGCCGCCGTCGCCGGCTTCTTCGCCCTCGTCGCCGCCGTCGCCTGCCTCATCCCGGCCCGGCGCGCCGCCAAGGTCGATCCGATGGAAGCGCTGAGGGCGGAATAAATCGTTCTCGCTCTCATAATCCTTCTCGCTCTCTCCCTGCCTTCGTCATTCCTGAAAAGCCGGGAGAAAAATTACGAGTAAGAGAACGAGAACGATTTCAGCCCTTCAGCTTTTCAGTCCTTCGACCCTTCACCCCACCTCCCCCATGAACGACCTGCGCATCGCTTTCCGGTCTCTCTGGAAATCACCGGGCTTCACCACCACGGTCGTCTTGGTCCTCGCCCTCGGCATCGGGGCCACCACCGCCATCTTCAGCGTCGTCCACGCCGTCCTGCTGCATCCGTTCCCTTACCAGGACGGCAACCAGATTCTCTTTGTCGGTTCCAGCCGCTTGGACCAGCCGGGCAACCTGATGCCCGTCGCCTACCCCGACTTCCTCGTGTGGCGAAAGAACGCCCGCAGCGTCGAGCATCTCGCATTTGCCAGCGGCAGCAGCGTCACGCTGACCGGGGTATCCGAGCCCGTGGTCCTGCGGAACGGGGCCGTCTCCGCCGACGCCTGGCCGTTGCTCGGCCTGCAACCGGAGCTCGGCCGGGTCTTCACCGCTGCCGAGGACCAGCCGGGCGCACCGGCCGTCTGCGTGCTGAGCCATGCCACCTGGCAGAAGCAGTTCAGCGCCGATCCCGCCATCCTCGGCCGGTCCGTCACGCTTGACGGCAAGCCTTGCACGGTCATCGGCGTCATGCCGCCGCTCTTCAAGTTCTGGGCCGGCGATCTCTGGACGCCCGTCGGACTGCAGGCCGACACCGATCAGATGCGCAGCCGCGTCATGCGCTTCGACTCGTGGGTCGTCACCAAGCCCAAGGCGGGCCAGACCATTGACGAGGTGCGCGCCGAACTCACGGTCATCGCCCGGCAGATCGCGCAGCAGTTTCCCGAGAGCAACAAGGACATCGGCATCGGGCTGCGTCCGCTGAGCGAATCGGTCACCGGCCCCTTCCGCAACCCGCTCCTCATTCTCCTCTCGGCCGTGGCCGCCGTGCTGCTCATCGCCTGCGCCAATGTCGCCAACCTTTTCCTCGCCCGCACGAGCGCACGCCGCCGCGAGTTCGCCGTCCGGGCCGCCCTGGGCGCCACCCGCGGCCAGCTCATCCGCCAGACCCTCGTCGAAAGCCTGCCGCTGGCCCTGCTCGGCGGCGCCGCCGGGCTCGTCGTCGCCGCCTGGGGCCTCGACGGCCTGCTGGCCATCCTCCCGCGGGACGCGGTGCCCGCCGAGGCGGAGATCAGCGTCAACGGCTCGGTGATGCTGTTCTCCCTCGCGGTGACGCTGGGCACGCTGCTGCTCTGTTCGCTCTTCCCCGCCCTGGAGGGTTCCCGCGTCGCCCTCGGCCGCGACCTGCAGGAGGGGGCCAAGGGCACCGCGAGCGTCCGCACTGGGCGCGTGCGCGCCGGCCTCATCGTCGCCGAGGTCGGGCTCTCGCTCGTGCTGCTCGTGGGCGCCGGGTTGCTGATCCGCAGCCTCGCCCGGATCGCCTCGGTGTCGGTCGGCTTCGACGAACAGAACCTTCTCGTTGTGCCGATCCAGCTCTCAGAAACACGCTACGGCGGCAGCGAGCAGGCCACCACGTTCTTTGAGGACACCGTGGCGCGCCTCCAGGCGCTGCCCGCGGTGTCCGCCGTCGCCGCCGCGACCGGCGCGCCGTTCTCCAACGTCAACGGCATGCCCCTCCTCGTCGAGGGCCGCACTTATACCGACATCAACCAGCTCGAGGGGCTGATCTTTGCCGCCGTGACCCGGGATTACTTCCGGGCCCAGGGCCTGCGGCTCGTGCGGGGGCGCGGGTTCGAGGAGACCGACCGCGCCGGCTCGCTGCCGGTCATCGTCCTGAACGAGGCGGCCGTGAAGAAATACCTGCCCCAGGGCGATCCGCTCGGCAAACGGGTCATGCTCGGCGCTCCGGAACATCTCATCAAGCCCGGCATGCTGCCCGCCGGCTTCGACAAGTTCCAATGGGCCACGGTTGTCGGCGTGGTGAAAAGCGCCCGCTACTTCGGCCAGCAGAACGACCCGCCTCCCGCCTCCTATATCCCGGTCCGCCAGGCCTGGGATTATCCCCAGCTGCGCCGCTTCATGCTGCTGCTCATCCGCACCCACGGCCAGCCGCTCGATCTCGTCCCCGCGCTGCGCAACGTCGTCAAGTCCATCGACCCGGACCTGCCGCTCGGCCAGGTCACGACCGCGGACCGGCTCATCGACAATTCGCTCCAGGGCACGCGCTTCAACACCGTGCTCCTGGCCCTCTTCGCCGGCGTGGCGCTCGCCCTGTCCGTCGTCGGCATCTACGGTGTCGTCTCCTGGAATGTCACCCAGCGCACCCGCGAGATTGGCATCCGGCAGGCCCTCGGGGCCAACCGCGCCAGTGTGCTGCGGCTGGTCATCGGCCAGTCGATGCGGGTCGTGGTCCTTGGGCTGGTCCTCGGCCTCGGCGGCGCGCTGGCCGTCGCCCACCTGATGCAGTCGCTGCTTTTCGAGATCAGTCCCTTCGACCCCCTGACCTTCCTGGTGGTCGCCGCCCTGCTCGGTCTGGCCGCCCTGCTCGCCTGCTGGTTGCCCGCCCGCCGCGCCGCCCGCGTCAACCCGCTCGAGGCCCTGCGGTCGGAGTAAATCGTTCTCGTTCTCCGGCCCGATCTCGTTCTCTTTCTCCCGTTGGATCAGGAGAACGAACAATATCTCGCGCCTTCGGTCTGACTTCACTCTCACTCTCACGTTCACTCTCACTTTTCACTGCTTGTGCCACCCACATTCCCCTCCGCATGACCCGTTTGCTCGCCCTCGCACTTTTCCTCTGTCTCGTGCCGGCCGCCCTGACCGCGGCCGTTTCCGCGGACTACGCCGCTGCGGTCGAACTCTACCAGCAGCGCAAGCCGCTCGAGGCGCAACAGGCGTTCGAGACCCTGGCACAGCAGGATCCGGAAAACGCCGACATCCAGTTCTACCTCGGCCGGCTCGCCCTCCAGCGAGATGATCCCGCCAAGGCCGTCGCGTATCTCGAAAAGGCGGTGGCCCTCGTGCCGAATGACAGCCGTTTTCATCTTCGCCTCGGCGACGCCTACGGCCGGTCAGCGCAGAAGGCGGGGCTGTTTTCCAAGATGGGCCTGGCCGCCAAGTGTCGCGCTGAATATGAAAAGGCGGTCGCGCTTGACCCGAAAAGCCTCGAAGCCCGTTTCAGCCTGCTCGGCTTTTATCAACAGGCGCCCGCCATCGCCGGTGGCGGCCTCGACAAGGCCCATGTCCAGGCGGCGGAGATCAAGAAACTTGACGCCGGCCGCGGCCGCATGGCGATCGCCGGCCTCTACGTGGTGGAAAAGAAATTCGATCTCGCCTTCGCGGAGTTCGAGACGGCCCTGCAGCAGAATCCGGATGACTACGCCGCGCTCTTCCAACTCGGCCGGCTCGCGGCGATCACCGGCGAGCAGACCGACCGCGGTCTCGCCGTCCTGCGCCAGTGCCTCGGGCAGACGCCCCCCGAGGGCCAGCCGCCACACGCCGCCGCCCACTGGCGCATCGGCAACATCCTCGAGAAAAAAGGCGATCAGCCCGGCGCCCGCGCCGCCTACGAGGCCGCCTTAAGGATCGACCCCAAGTTTCCGCAGGCCATCGACTCACTGCAACGGCTGAAGTGAGCTGTAGGGCGGGTTCGCCGCTCCCGCCATTGGGCGAGCCTCATGCCGTTCGCGTGGCGGGATCAGCGATCCCGCCCTACAACAATCCTCGCTTGCGACTCACCGCAGCCAAGGGCATTTCCCCACACATGCCGCCACCCCGCTATCGTGTCGCCACCCTGCCCCCGCGGCCGCTCGTGCTCTACGACGGCGACTGCCGCTTCTGCCGGCGCTGGGCCGCGCAATGGGCACAGGATTTTGCCGGCCGGCTCGACGTGGCTCCTTCGCAGGCCGCCCGCGTGAATTTCCCCGAGATCCCGGCCGCCGCTTATGATGAAGCGCTCCAGTTGGTCGAGCCCGACGGGGCGGTCTATTCCGGCGCCCGGGCCGCCCTGCGGGCCCTCGCCCATGGCCACGGCCGCCGGGGTTTCTGGTTGCGCTGCCATGAAGCCGTGCCGGGCGCCGCAGGGCTGCTGGAATTCGGC
>JAQSDJ010000305.1 GCA_029945855.1 Lacunisphaera sp. | reverse complement strand
ATCAATTGACTGCCCTCGACCCCTATCACGGTTCTGGCCCCGGCGCAGGCCGCGCAACCCTTGCAGCTGGCGGATCAAATCTCCCGCGTCGCCGCGCTGCCCCCGGCGGTGGGGGCCAGCACCCCGCGACCAGCCGCTCCCGCCGCTCCCGCCCCCGCGTTGGAGGCCACGATTCGCCACACGGCGATTCTCGCCGGCGCCCTGGAACTGCTGCCGCAGTCGGTCGCGACCCTGGCGGTGCTCCCGCTGCAGACCCATCTCGTCTACCGGGTGGGCAAACACCACGGCTTCGCCCTCGATGCCGGCCATGTGAAGGAATTCATCGGGGTGCTCGGCCTGGGCCTCACCTCGCAGGCCTTCGAGGGTCTGGCGCGAAAATTCCTGGGCGGCCTCGTGCGCCGGGCGGGCGGCGGGCTGGCCGGTTCCCTCGCGGCGGGGGCCACCGGACCGGCCGTGACCTTCGCCACCACCTACGCCCTCGGCCACCTGGCCCACCGTTATTATGCCGGTGGTCGCACCCTTTCCGCGCTGCAGCTCAAGGAATCGTTTCAACAGCTCCTGGGCAGCGCCCGCGCGCAAGGCGAACGGTTGCTGCCCGAGATTCAAGCCCGCGCCAGCAATCTCAATCTCACCCAACTGCCCGATCTCATTCGCGACGTCTGAGCCCTAACCATCCCGACTCCGCACCGATCATGCCGCTCCCTTCCGGCTCCGTTGCGCCCTATCCGCCTTGGTGGCTGGCGGGACAGGCCATGCCGGCCGCTTGACCATGCGGGTGGGACAGCCACTCGCCAAACCCATGCCCAACTCTTCGCCTGCTACCGCCCCGCGTTCCCGCTCCGTGCTTGATTGGATCGAATCGGTCGGCAACCGGCTGCCGGAGCCGCCGCTCCTCTTTGCCGGTTTGACCGCCGTGATCATTCTGCTGTCCGCGGTCGGCCACACGCTGGGCTGGGAGGTCATGCCGGTCAAACCGGTGGTCGAGACCGCGCAAGTAACGGACGGGGCCGGCGCAGCCGTGTCCCGCCCCGTGCTGGACGCGGCGGGTCGGCCGGTCGTGCACCTCGTTGAAACCGGCGCCAGCCTCAAGCCGCGCAGCCTGCTGACGGGAGACGGAATCTACTGGCTGACCTCCTCGATGCTCCGGAACTTCACCGGCATGCCGGCGCTGGGACTCATTTTCGTCGCCATGCTCGGGATCGGGCTCGCGGAAAAGTTCGGCTTCTTCAGCGCCCTGATGCGCGGGGTCGCCTTTCTCACGCCGAAGCGCTGGCTGACCCCGGTGATCGTGTTTGTGGGCGCCAATTCCTCGGTCGCCAGTGATGCCGGTTACATCATCCTGCCGCCGCTGGCGGCCGCGCTTTTTCTGGCCGCGGGGCGCCATCCGGTCGCCGGCTTGGCCGCGGCCTTTGCCGGCGTCGCCGGAGGCTTTGGCGGCGGGCTCTTCCCGACGGGGGGCGATGGCGTGCTCGCCGGATTCGCCCAGGATGCGGCCCATGTGATCGCCCCGACCTACTCCGTCACAATCCTGCACAATCTGTATTTCAAGGCGGCCTCGGCGGTGGTGGTAACCCTGGCGGCGTGGTGGGTGACAGATCGCGTGGTCGAACCCCGGCTGCTGCGGCTGGCTCCCGGGGAAGCGGCGGCGGGCGACACGTCCGCCTTGGCCGGGATGGGGCTCAATCCCACGGAAAAATCGGCGCTGTTCATCTCTCTGGCCGCGATGGGGGCCGTGCTGGCCGTGTTTGCCGGGCTGATTTTCACGCCTGGCTCACCGCTCCATGGGCCGGGACAACCGGTCCTGGCCAACGGCCGCGCGATCGTGCATCAGGCCGTGGTGGTGGCGGAGCCGTCGCCCGGCGCGATCGCGGCGGCCCCGACCGACCGTGTTCTCGCCCGCGATCCCCTGCTGGTTACCGCCCCGGCGGGCCCCGGCCGTCTCGCGGAGGTGCCGGGCGCACGATGGGCGCAGGTGATCGTGCCGTTCATCTTCCTGTCTTTCCTGCTGCCGGGCCTCGTCTATGGCCGCCTCACCGGGCGCCTCACCTCGCAAAAGGATGCGATCGATGGTCTCTATCACGGCATCCGCAGCATCGTGCCGGTGCTGGCGATCCTGTTTTTCCTGGCGCAGTTTGTGAACGCGTTTGCCTATTCCAACCTCGACCGGATGCTGGCCTACGCGGGCGGTTCGCTCCTGTTCGAGGCGGCGCTGCCGATTCCGGTGCTGCTCGTGCTCTTTGTGGGGGTCGTGATCCTGGGCGACTTCGCCATGAGCGGAATGCTGAGCAAGTTCGGCGTGCTCGCGCCGATCTTCATCCCGATGTTCATGATGGTCGGCATGAGCCCGGAGCTGACGACGGCCGCTTACCGGATCGGCGATTCGGTCGTGAACATCGTCACGCCGCTCAACTCCTACCTGCTCATCATCCTGGCCGTTTTTCAAAAATACCGGTCGGGAGCCGGGCTCGGGTCGCTGATGGCCCTGATGGTGCCCTATTCGGTGGTGCTAGGCGTAATCTGGACGGTGGCCCTGCTGGCCTGGTTCGCCCTGGGATTGCCGTTGGGCCCGGGAGCGCCATTGCTTTTCTCGCCCGACTTTTGATCGCCGGCCGAACTCCTGCCCCCAAGTGCGGCCAGAATGCGCGAAGCTAACCAGAATGGGGATGGTTGGCACCTGGTCCACTACCGCAGCGGCTGCCGTCAGCCCGCTGGGATAAGGCAAGGAACGATCGCAACTACCGGAAGCGAATGGCGGCTTAGCCTGGGTCAGGACCTGGGTTCGGACGCGACCGCCAACACCGCGTCGAAGGCCGGCTTGGGCTGGAGGTGGCGGTCGAAGAGCAAAGGATGATTGGTGCGGCCCTTCACCGGCCAGTTGTTCAGAAAGGACTTGCCGTCGTGCAGGTGCCAGATCGTGACGCGGTCCACGGCGGCATGCTGCCGCCGGAAAATCCGGAACAACTGCGCATACTGCTCGGCCTGACGCTGGAGCAATTCCGGTGGCGCCACCTTCCACCCGAGATTGGTCGCCGTCGGCTCCTCGTGCTGGGTGGTGTCGGCACCCCACACCAGACGCTCGACCAGATCGAGGTCGAGTTCCGTGATCATCACCTTCACGCCGAGCGCGTGGAAGGCGGCGATGGACTGCTCCAGTTCCTCGAACGGGATGCGGTCGAGCTGCAGGTGGCACTGGATGCCGACCCCGTCGATCCGGATGCCCCGCGCCTGCAGTTCCTTTACGAGGCGGATGAGCTTGGCCCGCTTGTGCGGGTATTCGGTGCCGTAATCGTTGAAGTAGAGCTCGGCGCCGGGATCGGCCTCCTGGGCGAACGCAAAGGCCTGCGCGATATAGTCGTCGCCGACCATCTGCTGCCACTTGTTGGGGCGCAGATATTCATCCGACTTGTCCGAGAGGCCTTCGTTGACCACGTCCCAGCCCTTCACGCGCCCGCGATAACGCCCGACGACGGCGTGGATGTGGTCCCGCAGGCGCTTCAACAGCAGTTCGCGGCTTGCCGGGTTCGGGCCATCGGCGAAAAACCACGCCGGCGTCTGGTTGTGCCACGCCAACGTGTGCCCGACGACCGCGAGCCCGTTGGACTGCGCAAAATCCACCAGCGCGTCGGCCTGCTCGAAGGTGAAACGTCCCTCGGCGGGCTGAGTGTGGTCCGGCTTAAAGTGGCTGCCCGGGGTGATGACCTTGAACTCCCGGACAATCAAGGCGCGCTCCTCCGGGCTGAGGCTGGCGAGCGAGGCGCAGGCAACGCCCATGTCGAAATCGCGCGCGAAGGCCTCCTTCAACGGCGGCGGTTCGGGCGAGGCGGAACGCATGACACCCAACAACAGGAAAAACCCAAGTAGGACGGGACGCATAATCAGGGGCGCGGGGAAACCGCGGCATTTATGACCGAGTGGTAAGCGGGTTTGGGCTGGAGTGCGCGGTCAAACAACAGGGGATGATTGATCCGCCCTTTCACCGGCCAGTTGTTCAGCCAGGACTTTCCGTCATGCAGGTTCCAAAAGGTCACTCGATCGATGATGTCGCGGTGCTTGCGCAGCAGCGCGAAAAGCTTCGCGTATTGCTCGGCCTGGCGTTGCAGCAGCTCGGGCGGGGCGTCCTTCCAGCCGAGATTGGTCGTGGTCGGCTCCTCGCGCTGGGCGGTGTCGGCCCCCCACACGCTGCGCTCGACCAGGTCGAGGTCCAGTTCCGTGATCATCACTTTCACCCCCAGCGTCCGAAAGGCGGTCAGCGAGCGGTCGATTTCCTCGTAGGGAATGCGGTCAAGCTGGAGATGGAGTTGCATCCCGACCCCATCCACCCGCAGTCCTCGGGCCTGCAGGTCCTTGATCAGGCGAAGGGTTTTATCGCGCTTGTGCGGATACTCGTTGCCATAGTCGTTGAAGTAGAGCTCGGCCTCGGGATCGGCCTCATGGGCAAAGGCGAAAGCTTGGGCGATGTAGTCGTCGCCGATTATCTGCTGCCACTTGTTGGGCCGCAGGTATTCATCCGTCTTGTCGGAAAGGCCTTCGTTGACGATATCCCAGCCCTTGATTTTCCCCCGGTAGTGCCCGACGACGGCGTGAATGTGCGCGCGCAGACGTTTGAGCAACAAATCGCGCGAGGCCGGCTTGTCGCCATCAACAAAAAACCAGTCCGGCGTGGCTTGATGCCAGACCAAGGTGTGGCCGGTCAGGGGAATCCGGTGTTCCTGCGCAAACGCGACGAGCGCGTCGCCCTCCGCGAAAGTGAACACCCCTTCGGTGGGCTGCACGCGGGCGGGTTTGAGATTATTCTCGGAGGTGATCGCGTTGAATTCGCGCACGATCAGGGCGCGTTCTGCCGCGTCGAAGGCCGACATGGTGCCCAGCGAGGCCCCGATGGAAAAATCTGTCTTGAAAGCCTCGTGGAGCGACTGTGCCGCGGGATGAGCCCAATTCGGCAGCAGCAGCATGAGAAGCAGGCCCGTGAGCTGAGTTCGAGTGGTTGAGGTATGCATGGTGAACAGGTTGTGATTGTGGAACGGAAAAAGGGACTACGCCGGGGGACGCGCCTTCAGACCCCAGCGGCGGCCCGCCAGGCCTGCGCCATCAATTGGTGTCCGAGGGGCGAAGGATGCACGCCATCGGCGGCCAGCTCGGCCACGGTGTAACGCGGCTGCGCCTCGTCGAAGACCTGCTGGTAAGGCACGAAGGCCGCCGCGAATTCGCGCGCCAGTGCCCGGACCACCGCGGCACGCTCGCGCAGCTCGGGCATCCACTCCGCCTTGAATTCACCGCCGGGCAGACTGAACGGTTCCCCCAGCACCAGGCGCACCCCCGGGCGCGCCCGCCGGGTGTCCTCCAGGATCATGCGGTAAATCTCGGCATAGCGCGCCACTGGCACCCCGTTGCCGGTGAGGGATTCATGCCAGGTATCATTGACCCCCACGAGAATGCTGACCAAGTCCGGCTTGAGCGCCAAGGCTTCGCGGCGCCAGCGGCCCAGGAGGTCGATGCTGCGGTCGCCACTGATGCCGCGGTTGTAGAACTGCCAGCCCGCGCCGGGGCTTTCCGCCAGCAGGTCGCCGGCCAGCCGGCCGACATAGCCCGCGCCCAAGGCCGCCGGATCATTCGGCCAGCTGCGCGTCCGGTCGCGCAGGCAATCAGTGATCGAGTCGCCTTGAAAGAGGATGACGGCGTTGCGCGGCAGTGAATTCATGGGGGAATGAGGCGTAGACGATTTCATGGCGGTAAAAGCGGCGCGGGCAGCGGTGCCCGCCGCCAGGGTGCCTCCAGTCAGGCCCAGGAGTCCGAGCAGGAAGTTCCGGCGGGATTCCCGCGCAGAGGAGGGCAAGGGCTGGTTCATGGTTCAGGGGGGAAAGGCGCCGAGACGGTTTCGCCGTCGCTCCAGGTCACGACCGCGTATCCATCGCGCACCGTCACGGATTTGAGCAGTTGCCGCACTTTCGCTGGATCAAATGGTCGCACCGAGCCTTGGATAAGCAGTGCCGTGACGGTCGGTTCCTGATCAGTGCATGTTCCCACCGCCTGCAAGGTCCGCCAGGCGGCATCACGGCTGTGATGGCCGGTCCCGGAGATTTCGACGATGTCGTGGTATCCGCTTACGCTTGCGACGAAGGCCGCACCCCGGCTGCTCTCGGAATATGCCCAATCCTTGCCGCCACGAACCAGAACGCCGTCTTCATCCGCCGCCCGCCCAAGGGCGTATCCCCCCTCGCGGATTTCCTGCCCGGTGGCGCCCGTGATGCGATGCAGGCGCAGATGCGCACCGTCCTTGAAAAAGATCAGGGTGCTGACACGGGCGGCCCCGGCCCCGACGGGAACTTCATGGACGCTGCGCAACACCCCGGGGCTGTTGGCGGGCATGGTCGGCGGCAAATAGCGGTCGCCGAACGTGGCGCGCGGCAAGGCGTTGGTGCCGATGAAAAGCATTTGGTCCATCGTCTCGCGCGGCCCGGTCCCGTGGCCCAGGACGGAGGAGTAGACGAACTTGCTGTATTTGTTCGCGTAATTGGCCCGGTCCCGATCCCGGGTCTGCGCCTTGAAAGCCCGGGTGTTGAACAACTCCACATGAGCCGTCGCCGTTTGGTGGCGGGTGAGAAAGCCGGGTGTTTCCATCCAGTGCGAAAACCCGCCTGCCTCGGAAGGCAGCGGCATTTCCGGCGCTGTCCAGAAGGGGTCGTCTTCCGGCAGCAGCCAAATCGCCCCCAGCAGATACATGCACCAATAACGCGAGCCAGGCGTGATGTAGACCTCCTCGATTTCCGGGGAACTTTCCCGTGTCTGGCCGGCCAGCACGGCGCCCGTGCGCCAGTCAATCGAGCCGTTGGCGAAGTAGTGGTTCAAGTGCAGGCGCACCAGGCGACGCAACATTCCGGGCGGCACCTGTTCCGGTAGAATGGGGTGGCCGAGATTCCAGCCGTTCGCCGTGTTGCAGGTGCGGTCGAGATGGCGCGCCAGCACGAATGCCGTGAGCCGCGCGAACTTGTAGGTGGAACTCCGCCCGTATTCAGGATGTCCGCCGTTCGCATCGAACCAATAAACCTGGTCGGCCAGATAGCGCGAGGTGTCGGCCATCAGGCGGGCGCGTCCAACCCCACCGGTGTCGGGAATCACCGTGTCCGCTTCCGGCGTTTCCCTTTCTAAAAACGCCCAGAGCATTTGATGTGGCAGGATGACCCACGGCGTGTAGTCGTCGAAAGTCCCTTCTGCTTCGGGGCCCGATGTGTCCGCATCGGAATACCAGCCACCGCCCCGATGCATGAGTTGGGCGCGGCGGAGCCGGTCCTGCACTACGCCCGCCGGCGGACGGTGGAAGCCCGCCACGCCTTGCCGGGCCAGCCGCTCCCGCGCGGCCTGAGTGACCGCGACGAAGAGATTCCAGTTGTTGGGATGCTCGTATGCCGCGCTGGTCGCGAGCCAAGCGTCGAGGCGGGAGAGGTCTGCCTGGTTCAGCTTGTTCCAAGGAGCATCGAGCGCCGGATGTTTTCCAGCGGCGTCAGCGAGCACACACAAGGCCCAAGCGACTTGCGGCATCTCAACAATGACTTGGGCCCATTGCTGGGTGGCGTTGGGCCAACGGGCGGGGCAGGCCGGATCAGCCCCGTTGCGCAGGGCGTTCACCAGCAGGGCACTGAGGTCAATGGATCGCTCGCCGTCCTGAATCACACTGGGGCGATCCGGC
>JAQSDJ010000304.1 GCA_029945855.1 Lacunisphaera sp. | reverse complement strand
TTCTCGCTCGATAAGCTCGCGGCCTCGACCACGCGCTATCTCCGCGCCCGCGCCAACATCTCCGCGCCCGATCTCCGCGCCCGCGCGGGCGCGGCCCCATTGAAGCTCCGTCCGCACAATCTTTTCAGTCCCTTATCGGTATCTCCGCGCAACCCTCGCCAATCCGACCGAGCAGTGAGGGGTGTTCAAGGTCCGCCGGCGAGTCGTTTGGCTTGTTCCTGCATGCCGGCAAAGATTCGGTCGCTCACGCGCGCGGGGAAGCCCCGTGGCAGTTGGCGGCTGGTTTCGGCTATGGCCGCGGGAGTCTGACGGAGCACCTCAGCAATCAAGGCCGCAGCATCACCCAGGCCCGCGAGGCGAGCCACCGCATCCCAGTGGCGCGGAACGATGTCTTTCAGTTTCCAGTGGGCGTTGCGGCTGCGGACTGCCATCGCCAGCTTGGCTTTCTGCCATTGGAGCAGGCGCGGGCCGTTGCCGATGATCGGCCAGGCCGACAGCACGTCGTAGAAGGGAGTGAGCCGGTAGGTGCCGCCGCGCTCGTGAAAGAGGGAGAAATTCTTGGCGTGGCCGTCCGTGGCGGCGAGCAGCCAGTAAACCATTTGGGCTTTGGCGAAGGCGCGCTTGTCTTGTTCCGCGCGGGAACTCGTGGCCAGCACGCGTAGGATGGCGCTCATGCCGGGCCCGCCATCAGCCTCGTATTTGAGCCGCGCAGGCTGGCCGAGAGCCTGACAGAAATCTTCCTGCGGCAGTCGGGCGATCCAACGGCCTTCTTCCCAAGCGCGGTCAAAGCGCTGCACGACGAGCACCTTGCGTTCCCCGAACTGTGCGATCTCGCAATGGGCGGTCTCGAGGTCGAAGGCCTCCATCAGACGGGAGCAGAGCCATTCGTTTTCGACGGAGTCCTGCATGTCCGCCTGCAGATTGCCGGCCAGTCCGAGCGGCAGCTTCAGAATGTGCGTGGTGGGGGTGGAGCCTTTCGGCCGGCACCAGCGGTTACGGTAGTAGAGCAGGGCCGTCTTTTCCTGCGCCCCGGCAATCGAGATGCGGAAATCATCCTCGTCGGCTTGCCCAAGGACCCGGCCGCCGGTGAGCGCCGCACCAATGGCTTGTTCTACGCCGGCGTCATCCAAGGGCTCGGCTTCGACCCGATCATACCCCTGCGGGGGCGCGCCCTCTGGCAGCAGTTGCACCGCCCCTACGCAATCCCGGCCGATCGCGGTGAGCAGGTCGAAAGCGCCGGTGGAATCCGTCGCGAACTTGGCCTGAAGCCGCGCGCGGATGCCGTCGCTGTCGGGCAGAAGATTGTCGAAGAAATGCGTGACGGTTTCGCCGCGGTGCGGCGCGTTGCCCGGGGTAAAAGGCAATGAAAGCGAAAGCACGCGGGCGGCCTCGGAGGAAACCCAGGCGGGGTCATACTGGAATGAAGGCGAGCCGGCGCGGGGCTGAGCCCACACGCCGACGCGTGCGCCATTCATCCAAATAACAAGGTGCGTGGATTTGGGCATGGGGATGGAAAACTACCAGCCGACTCGGCCCGGTTTTTGTTTCTTGGGGACGGAAGGGCCGGTGTCTTCGATGACGACCCGACCGCCAAGGATCGCCACCAGTTTCGCGATCTGATCGAAGCTGGTGCGGTCAGGCGCTGACTCGATACGCGCCACGCGCTTTTGGCTGACCCCCAGTAGCTGGCCGACCTGGGCTTGGCTGAGGCCGCGGCCGTGCCGCAAGGCGCGCAGGACCGCGCGGGCTTGCGCGGGGGTGTCGATTCGGTAGTTCATGCGTAGAAGTTACTACCCCGAGGGAGTAATGTCAAGTTACTCCATTAAGGGAGTATTACAGTTTTACCATCAATAGGTAGTAACGGAACCAGGGGGAGTGTCGGGAATGGTCGTGGGCCGAATCCAGTGGAGACCTTGTATCCGATTCCTCCTGCCCGCCGCCCAATTATACGGGCCGGTCAAGGTAGTGCTCCGCTGCGCTGCGCCTCCACCTTGACTCGGCCCTTTCGGAGGCGGCTATCGGGGCAGGCGGGAATGTGGCCGATGCTTTTTAGGAGCGTAGGCTTGGCGTATATCGAGGGGACCCACACAATGACCCCGAACATGGATTCTCCGGGCCGCAATTCTTCAGTGGCACTCGCAATTCCGTTCGCATTGGACCCGCAAGGCCAGTGGCGTGACGTGGACGAGGTGCACCGCGGCCTAGCGTGTGGATGCTTCTGCCCGGCCTGCGAAGGCCCGGTGGTAGCCAAGCAGGGTGAAGTGCGCATCCATCATTTCGCCCACCATGACCGTCGCGATTGTCGTTACGCGCTGGAGGCATCGCTGTTCGGGATGGCCGTGACCCTCTTGGCCGAAACCGGCGCGCGGATATCGTTACCGCCCGAGGGCGACAAGCTGGCTTGGGTGCCAGTCCCTGAGGCCATCTTCACGGATGCCCAGCAGACCAGATTTTTTGCGGAACGGTGGGTGATTCCGGCGCAGAGGCTCGCGTTGGGAAAAATTTCGGTGACGAACTCTTCCATCCAGAAATCAGATGCTACCCGCGCCGACCTCATTCTGCCGGAACAGGGCATCGAAATCCATTTCCTGTCACACCAAAAGAACGAGGAGAAGGTGCGGGCGGCCTTGGCTGATGGTCAGGACGTGGCGGTGCTGGCAATCGACCTGCGGGCCTACGCGCGTTTGTGGCTGGAGACCTGCGATGCCGAGAAAGACGAACATATGCGCGAGGCTATCCAGGCCAAGGAGGTCTTGCGACGGTGGCTGGCGGACGCCGTCACCGGACGGTCTTGGATCTATCATCCGGAACTCAAGCGCAAGCGCGCGCGGCTTGATGAATGGATGGAGCGAAAACGCAAAGCCCGGCGCATGCGGGAAGAGCGTGAGCAAGCCGAACTGCGAGAACAGATGGCTAAGCAGTTGGCGGCGAACGAACCCTGGGTGATTCCATTCTACGAACACAACGAGGACCCTGCCACCGGCCCGATCCCCGCCCTGCCGGTCGGAGGCCGCGACCGGCGCCTGCGACCGTTGGCATTCAAGCGGACCGTGCGGCAGGACGTGAACGCATGGCTTCAGGTAAGCACCGCAGCCGAACTCGGCCTATATTGGGACAGGAAACAGGACCGGTGGGTATTTGTGAGCGCAGGTGGCATCTCGACCGGTCTGCATGGACCTGAATTTCACCTCGTGCCGACAAAGCTCCGGAATCTGTTGGAGACCACGGGGGAGTGGCAACCGGTCTATCCCTGCGATCAAGGGCAGTTGCAGGCCGCACAGGTGCCTGAATCGACGATTCCCCCGCAAGATTCGGTCACGCCCGAAACACCCCGCGTGGAGCCGGAAGCCGAGTTGAAGGACGAAGTCATCGCCGAGGGAGTGGGAGTATGCCGTCTGTGTGGCGCCCCCCAGCACAAGGTGGTCTTTCGGTCAGGCCCGTTTGTCGGGCGCAAGGGGATCCAATGCTCGTTAGTGCACCGGCATCCCCTGACGATCCTCTGAGCATTGAATGGATGGCGACCATCATGAAGCCAAGGCGACGGATTGGTCAGCGAGCGTAAAGCTAACCTTCTGTGCCATGCGGCGCTTATGGTCGGCGGCGAGGTGTCCGTAAACCTTGTCGATCAAGCCGGTCCCGGACTCGTGGCCGAGCCATTCGGCGATGGTCTTGAAGTCGAGGCCCGACATCACGCAGTAGCTGGCGAAGAAATGCCGGAGGTCGTGGAACCCGACCCACTCCAAGTCGGCGGCCTTTCGAGCCTGGAAGAGACTACCGCGGAGATCGCTGGCGGGAATGTCCCGCTGGCCACGCTGGGGCGAGGGGAACAGGTATTTGCAATCGGGCGCCCGGCGCGCGTGCATGGCGCGCAGTTGAGCCTCCAGCGCGGGGTTGAAGTCGACCACGCGGGCCTTGCCGTTCTTCGAGAGCCCGTCGCTGCCGAATGTGACTTGGTTGAGCTGAAAAGACACGTCCTTCCATTTCAAGCGGAGCGACTCGTGATAACGGCCACCGCTGTAGGCCAGGAAGCGCAGGAAGTCGGCTAGGATGGGACCGGAGCGGTTGGTCGAGGCGTCGGCTTTCTGGCAAAGCACGGCAAATTGCTCGTCCTTGAGCAGGGGGCGCACGCGCGCCTTGTAGCGGAGAGGCTTGACGCCATCGGTCGGTAACTCCTTCACGTAGCCAAGTTCCCTGGCGAATTTGAAGACTTGCCTGAGGTTGATGACGTCGATGTTGGCCGTGCGCGGGCTTTTCCCGCGCCGGAGCCGGTTCTGCATGAAAGTGTAGATCATCGGTGGGCTGATGGCATTGAGCCGGACGTGCCCGAAATGGCTGCGCCACCGGTTTAGACTGTAGCGCTCCCGCTTGAGCGTAGATTTGCGCTTGAGCGGCTGGGGCATGTTTTCGTGCAGGTCCAGGTATTGGTCACAGCACGTCCCGAAGGACGGAATGACCAGCGGCTCCGCAGCTGACTCGCCATCATTGCGGATCTGCCGCTTACGCTCCATTTCCGCGATGCACGCTGCCGGGGTGGTCGATTCCAGAAGGATGCGCCGCGGCAGCATGCGGCCGTCAGGTTGCTTCACGCGAAGCTGCATGTAGCACACGCCGTTTCGCTCCCAAAGGCCCGGGATGCGCTGGCCAGAACTATCCGTAACTCCCTTGTATGCACTGCTCATAGGGAGCCTCCGATTGTTTGACGTTGGATTAGATTGTTCTGCATTGGACGCGTCGGCCGTAGCACAAACCCCACTTTAGACACGGTTCCACCTTCTAGCAAAAATGCTCGAAACACGCGAGCCGCATATAGATAAGATTTCATAGTGCTCGCACACTACGGTGGACTCAAAATCTACCGACAGCGATGTCTTGTGGGTTCGACCCCCACCCCGGGCACCAGCCAACCATCCCGTTGTATTATTGCCGGCGTTGAATCCGCAAACGGGATTCATGGCTGGGCGCAGGAATCCCTCGTGCCGCGTGTGAGGAAACGCCCGTTTTTGCAAATGCTCTAAGCTGAAACCAAGCAGCCCCAGACCGCAAAACGCGTTTTGCCCCGGACGGGAAGAAACAGGGTTGTTTCCTGTAGGGGCGGCGCTTGGCGCCGCCCGCGGGCGTCCACGAGGGACGCCCCTACAAATTGCTGTTTCCTAGGAGTCGCGGGCAGTTCACCTCGTAATTCATCCGACCCAACAGTGCGGCGGCTCGCCGGGCGGTAGAACGCTGACCCCGCCTGCGCTCGGCCATCGGCAGGATCATCGATCCCGCCCTGCAATTCCACCTGCCTGATGGCTAAGTTGCCGTTTGGGGCCTGATTATCTGAATACGGCCAAATATCTCAGCATATCAGGGACTGAAAATCTGAAAAATCCGCCGTGAGGCCTCCCTTCACCCCCTTGCATATCACACTCACCGCGTCGTGCGAATGCAGCGACTCGAGGTGCGAGCACGCCGCCTGGAAATCCAGGATGCGCTTGTCGCCCGCGAGTTCGCGATACAGGAGCCGGGCAGCATCCTCCACAAATTTGATGTAGGCGCCGTTGAGCTCGGCGAAGGCCTGCTCGTCCTCCCGTTTCACCATGACCTGCGTCTCGGTTTTGAGGGCTTGGGCGCAGTGCCGCTGCAAATCCTCGATCGCGAGGGACCGGCCTTTCGCGAGCACGACCCGCACCCGTGCCTTCGAGCGCTGCGCGTGCGGGGTGGCGTAGGCCCCGCGCGTGCTTCGGGCATGTTCGGCCAGCTCCGCGCTGCAGGGGCAGGTGGACGAATAAACAAAGTCAAACTCGATGATCCGGCGGAATTGGCCGGAGCGATCCACCGACGCCTCGTAGGCGACGCGGTAATATTGCCACCCAGCGAGTCCGCTTCGCAGGCTGGGTTGCAGCATCGGGTAGGAGAACGACAGCTTGATCCGGGCTTCAAATGAGCCGATCTGGCGTTGATATTTCGCCAGCAACCGCCGCAGGACCTCGAAGGAGAATATTTCGTCGGCGTGCTCGTAAAATGAGCGCATGATGCGCCCCATGTTGATCCCCTTGAGTCCGGCCTCGAGGGAAACGGTGCCGGTTACGCTGGTCTCGAGCGTGTGGATTTTCCCGTCGCGCGCGCGGAATTTCAGCGGCAGGCGGAAATTGGCGCAGCCCACCTGTTGGATCGGCACGCGGGAGCCGGCCGCGGCGTTGACCGCATCCATCATGTCGGGCAGGGTGGCCCGATACGCCGCAGTGGACTCAAACTGGGCGTCAAACGCGCGATTGATCAGCGGCGCGAGACCGCCGGGGGCCTCGTGTAAATACATGGATTTCTTTTTCATATCGTTTTTGGGTTGGAGGAGTGGGGCCGGAAGGTTGGGACGATAACCTTGGCCCCGGACGGCCGGAGTGGCCGGCCGGAAGAGTTTAAGCGACGAGCGGCCCGTGGTATTCCGCAAAATTTCGCGGTGTTTCGAACAGACGCACGCAATGCAGGCGGGCCGGCTTCAGGCGGGGGGCCAGCTCGTTCCAGAAGGCGATCACGAGGTTCTCGGTCGTGGGAATAATGCCATGCAGAAAATCCACTTCTTGGTTCAGGTTGCGGTGGTCGCATTGGTCCACGACGGCCGAGTGCAAAATCCGCTTCAACTCGCCCAGATCGATCAGGTAACCGGTCTGGGGGTCGGGGGTGCCGCGGACCGAGACTTCCAAAACGTAGTTGTGCCCATGCCAGTTCGGGTTGGAGCACAGTCCATAACGCTGGA
Source organism: Lacunisphaera sp. (assembly GCA_029945855.1). GTDB lineage: Bacteria > Verrucomicrobiota > Verrucomicrobiia > Opitutales > Opitutaceae > Lacunisphaera. Next base: position 1,022 of record JAQSDJ010000304.1, on the reverse strand, counting down.
CGTTCCACCGGTGGCTCTTGCTCGGATTATACAGGCGATGGGCCGAGTTGAAATGCACTTGGCGCGTGACGGTCACGACGCCCGGCAGAACACGGGGCACCGAAAGCTTCTTGGGAGCAGGGTTTTTGGGCACGGTTCTCAGGGAATGAAAGTGGGCGGAGCTTTAGGTGGGAGAGTGGCGGCTACGCGGTGAAACTTTTCGCCGCAGTGCTTGCACGCCCTCCTGTTACGCGGGGCGGGGCGAGGCGGATGCTGTGGCCCGCTTGAATCTGTGGAACGCGAGTGGAGGCATTAACTTCCGGCCCCAAATATCGTGCCTCGGTTGGGTTTGGGGCGCGGCGGGTATCCGCTCTCCTGCCATCGGCCTGCGCTCGCGTCGCGCAACCTTGGCCGACGACGGCTTCGTCAAACCGGAAATTCGGTGCTTGCGGCCACCGGCGACGCGAGGTGACCTGAACTCAGTTTGGGCCCACCGGTCCGAGTCTGTCCGCCTTCACGCCATGCCCTATCTCCTCATTGTTTTGCAGCTCACCGTGGCCCTCGGAATTCTGAACGTTTGGCTGCTTCGCTCAGGCCAGGCGACACCCTTTCGCGGCGGTAATGCGAAGACCCTGCGCGAGGAATTCGCCGCCTACGGGCTGCCCTTCTGGTTCATGTGCGTGGTCGGCGTGGTCAAGGTGGGACTGGCGCTGACCCTCCTGGCCGCCCTCTGGCTCCATCGCTTGGCGCAGCCGGCTGCCATCGGCCTCGGACTGCTCATGCTGGGGGCGTTCGTCATGCATCTCAAAGTGAAAGACCCGGCCAAGAAAGCGCTGCCCTCTCTCGCCGTGCTCGCGATGTGCACCGCCATCGCGCTGTTGTAGTCAACCGGCTGGTCAGAACGCCGCCCAACACAGGTAGGCATTCAGCGCCAGATAGAGCAACGCGGGTGTCGTCTGGAGCAGGGTGTCTTTGATTCTGATCCGGACGCCGACCGCGACCAGCATCATCAGGGCTAGGCCGCCCGCCGCCGCGCGCCCCAC